>NZ_OY764327.1:4671795-4991654 GCF_963668385.1 uncultured Carboxylicivirga sp. | reverse complement strand
TTGATAATATATGCCGATTCGGGCGTTTCATCAAAATAAATATTGGCTGATCCTCCACTGAGTACAATTTTATTATCAGGGTTCAGGAATAAGATGGGTAAGGCATTTAATAATCTATCGGCAGCATGATTAAAACTAATTTGTTGGCTCTCTTCATTCATACTTGAATATCCACCTAAAACAACAATATTGTATGGTTGATCAGAATTAAGCGAAGGAATTGGGAATTGCTCTTCCCATGCGGAACATACGTATTGAAAAAAAGCTGTATTTGAGAATAATAATAGAATTGAGAAAGCACTTATACGAAGATATTTTTTTATTCTTCTGTTTTTTAATACTTGAGCTATTATAAATAAAATTAACGCCCAATTAAAAGGGATCATTAGAAATGATAATATTTTAGAAAGGATAAAAAACATTTGTGTGGAGTAAAATTTGTAGGTTTTCGTTATAAATTTAATTTTGTAATAAGCCAAAAGTAATACATTAACCACTTTGAAAAAACAACATTATGCATTTTAATCAGCTACTTCGCGAACGATACTCAATTAGAGAGTTTAAATCACAGAAGGTTTCCAAAGCATTGTTAACCGAAGTTTTAGAAGCAGGTAGGTTGGCACCATCTGCAGCAAATAAACAGCCATGGAAGTTTGTTTTGGTTTCGCAGGAAGAGAATCTGAATAAATTAAAGGAGGCATATAACAGAGAGTGGTTTAAAAAAGTACCGCAGGTAATTGTAATTTGTGGTGATCATAATCAGTCGTGGAAAAGATCATACGATGGAAAAGATCATTGCGATATTGATATTGCAATAGCGGTTGATCATATGACAATTAGAGCATCGGAATTAGGATTAGGTACCTGTTGGGTTTGTCATTTCGATCCGGAGATGGTAAAAGAACTATTGCAATTGCCCGAAGGTATTGAGCCAATAGCTTTGCTACCTATTGGTTATCCTCTCGAAAACAAGCCACCATATAAAATACGCAAAGATTTGGAAGAAATTGCTTTTGAAGAAAAGTTTGGACAAGCTTTCAATAAATAAAAGTTATTTAAATATTTATTAAAGGCAGTCTGGTTTAATAAACGAACCAGACTGCTATTTTTTTATCTGAAATTAACACCTACACCGCCTGTTATAACTGAATATTCTCCAACAGAATAATCGGCATGAAGAGAGAATATGGCCAAACGAATTCTCATACCTACATTAAAATCAAAATTACCAGAAACAAATTCCATTGAAATAGGATTGCTATCGTTGGTTTGATTTCCACCACTACCTACAGTAAATTCACCTTTTAAGTCAAAATTACTGCGGGTGTTACCATATCCAATACCCGAATAGAATGCAACGATAGGGAGATTAGCTCCAATTAAAATACGACCCGTGTAGGCGTTTGACAAGGTTTCGAAATTTCCACTACCAACAGTTCCTGTCATTCCAAGTTTTGATTCGAAATGTGTATAGGCTCCTAAGGCTGATAATTCAATAAATGGTAATCGTTTAACAAAAGGTATATGCTCTTTTAAAGAATGTTTTACCCCTAAACCCCACATATATGCCTGACCATAATCGCCATACTCAACCCGTGGCATAAATCGTCCCATAATTTCGGTGTGGAACGGTAAGCCAACAGCACCCTGAACCATTGGAGTGATAAAAGTACCGAGATCAGATCCTTGAAGTTCTATTTGCGTATATTCGGTACCAACTTGTTGCTCGCTTTGTAAACCAAATAACACACTTTGGTTTTTATCACCAGCCATGGTAGGTGCGATCTCTTTACCATTTATCTCATAAAGTTCTCTAAGAGCCAAGGCCGTAAGATCAAAACTCTTTTTTGAATCAGGAGCAGTGGTGTATGTTCCAGAAATGGTAATGTCAAAGCCACCAATCTTATGCACTTTGGCCGAATTATACCAGCCGCTGTTAAGATTAACTCCTAACATTTCGCCATATGGACGTAGGTACTCCTGAGCAATTAAATTAGCATCATGGGTTCCCGCTTTTAAAATATCAAGAGGAAAGTTTTTTTGAGCATTAGCTATACCCGAAAATAATAAAAGAGCGAGTGTTGAATATATTAGATTCTTTTTCATGTTGTTTTCGATTGAGGTGGTTCAATTATTGATTATTGATAATATCCAGAGCTTCTTTAACCGAGATACGTACATCTTTATTATAAGCAACAATAAAACCTTTAATTCCTTCTTTCTGCATTGTTTCTTTTGCCTCTGTTGTATTCGTAAACTGGCCTACAGAGTAACGATACCATCCACTACCTTGCTTTTCAATTATCTTCATACTACCACTATAGGCACTTTTTAATTGAGCATCAGAAGCTTTTACTTTATCTGCCAAAAACTGGATAGTTAGAAATACATCTTTATTTACAGGTTTTTCTTCTACTACAGGTGCTGGTTCATGAACTGCTTCTTCAACCTGGGCAACTGCTACCGGAGCTACAATGGCTTCTGTTTCAGTGATAGTTGTTGATGGTTCACTAGTAGCTTCTGTAATTGTAGCAATCTCAGGTTTTGTTACTTTAGCTACACTATCAATAGATTGTTCTTCAGCGATAACAGGAGTAGCTTCTTCAATTTCTTGAGGTTTATTAAAATCAGTACTATATACGGATAAAAGAAATTTCTCTTGAGTTTGAATGGCCTTGTTTTGATTCTCTTTTGCCAGATTTAGCATTTCGATAATATCATCAGGAGAATTTAAACGTTCAGATTTTTTGTATTGCTTTTTAGCCTTTTTCTCAAGTGTTTTTACTTCACCTGCAATATTATTAGCTTTGGAGTTGCCTTGTTTTTCAAGCGTTTTAATACGTTTGTCAAGTACATTAATATGCTTTGCATATCCATCATTAAAGAAAATAGCTGCACGTTGCTTCGTTTCTGCAATTTTTTGGTTGAGCTTATTTATTTTGCGGGTTTTAATTCTGCCATCAGCATTTTTTAATGCGTCCACTTCTGTTTGTAGATCTTTAACATCGTCCATTATCTGATCTCCTTTTTTGATCAGCTTTTCAGACGATGCTAATTTTTTAATTTCTTTATTGTTCAGATGTTTTTTTAATTCGGTCGTTTGGGCATTGCCATAAAATGGGTATGCAAGAATTAATAAAACAATGACACTTTTAACGAGTCCTTGTAACATTTTAATAGTTTGTGGTGTTGTTTAATAGATGCTTAATTTAAACATACTTCACACTTTTTAACGAACGATAATTGAAAAGGTTTGTTCTTTAAAGTATTTAAAAGACTTTGTACTTCATTACATTTGTATCAAATTACACAATTGATAAAATAATCAATCATGATAAATCCGTTATTACAAACATTTGAGACCAGACATAACACACCTCCTTTCAATCAGATTAAGGATGAGTTTTATTTACCTGCATTTAAAACCTTAATGGTTGAGGGTAAACAGCAATTTAAGGCAATTATAGAAAATACTCAAGAGCCCAGCTTTGCTAATACCATTGAAGCAATGGAAGAGGCGGGGCGTCAGCTTGGCATTGTAAGTAGTTTGTTTTTTAATTTAAATCATGCTGAAACAAGCTCTAATATACAGGGAATAGCACGTGAGGTTTCTCCTTTGCTAACTGATTATTCAAACGATATATGGTTGAACGAAGCATTATTCGAAAGAGTAAAAAAAGTGTATGATAATAAGTCGTCAGTTAATTATACAATCGAAGAAGAAAAGTTATTAGACGATACTTACAAAGCTTTTGTGCGAAAAGGTGCTTTATTAAAAGGTGACGATCGTAAGAAATACCGCGAAATAACCACCCAATTATCGCAATTAAGCTTGCAGTTTGGCGAAAACCTATTGGCTGAGACCAATGGTTTTCAGTTGCATTTAACTTCGGGAGATGAGTTAGAAGGCTTACCAGACGGATTGCGTTCGGCGGCTCGTGAACTTGCTCAATCGCAAAATAAGGATGGATGGATCTTTACCCTTCATTTTCCTAGTTATGTCCCTTTTATGAAGTATTCGTCACGTCGCGATTTACGACATAAAATGTATATGGCTTATTCAACGCGTGGACACAATAACAATAGCCACGATAATAAAGAGATAATTCGAAAATTAGTTTCGTTACGTGTTGAGAAAGCGAAGCTTTTGGGTTTTGAAACGCATGCTCATTATGTGCTCGAAGAGCATATGGCTTTACATCCGGATAAAGTAAACGCTTTTTTGCAGGAACTTTTAGATGCTTCATATGAGGTGGGAAATAAGGATGTTCAAGAAGTTGAAGCCTATGCTGTTAAAAATGGTTTTGAAGCTCCTCTTGAGCGATGGGATTATGCATACTATGCTGAAAAATTAAAAGCCGAAAAATATGGTTTGGATGATGAAGCAACACGTCCTTATTTTAAATTAGATAAGGTTGAAGAAGGTGTTTTAGGGCTTGCTTCACGTTTGTATGGACTTCGTTTTGAAGAAACCAAGGAAATATCAAAATATAATCCAGAGGTTAAAGTATTTGAAGTATATGATGAAGATGGAAGTTTTCTGAGTGTTTTTTATGTTGATTATTTTCCGCGTCCATCAAAACAAGGTGGTGCCTGGATGACATCTTTCCGCGATCAATACAAAGATGTTCGTCCACAGATTTCAATTGTATGTAATTTTACTCGTCCAACAGGTGATAAGCCTTCATTATTAACTTTTAATGAAGTAAAGACATTTTTACACGAATTTGGTCATGCGTTACATGGTATGTTAAGTAATGTAAAATATCAAAGTTTATCAGGAACAAATGTATATCGCGATTTTGTAGAGCTACCCTCTCAAATTATGGAAAACTGGGCTACTCAAAAAGAATGGCTCGAAGAAGTAGGAGTGCATTATCTAACAGGAGAAGTTATTCCACAGGAATTGATTCAGAAAATTATTGATAGTGATAATTACCAAAGTGGTTATGCAACTGTACGTCAGTTGAGTTTTGGATTAGTGGATATGTCTTGGCATTCTTTAACTGCACCTTTTGATGGAGATGTGGTTGAATTTGAAAAAGAAGCAATGCAAGTTACTGAGTTGTTTCCAGAGGTGGAAGGAACCGCTTTCTCAACTGGTTTCTCTCATATTTTTGATGGTGGATACGCAGCTGGTTATTATGGTTACAAATTGGCTGAAGTTTTAGATGCCGATGCCTTTGACTCGTTTCTTGAAAATGGTATTTACGATCAGGAAACAGCCAACCGGTTTAGAAAAGAAATATTGGAAAAGGGAGGCACCCAGCATCCAATGACTTTATATAAAAACTTTAAAGGTAAAGAGCCTTCTATTGAACCTCTTTTAAAACGAAGTGGTCTAGTAAAATAAGAGATAGTGTATAAGAAGGATGGCGTTAGTCATCCTTCTTTATTTTAATACGCTAATTAGCTTTTGATTTGAATAGCCTTGTCATTGGTTCAGCCGAAATTCCATGAAGAAAAACACTGAGTAAGATAGTGCAGCAAGCTGTAAGAACAATTGTGTTTCCAAAAGTAAAATCTTCTTCAAAAACCATTGCAGCAAACACAATACTGGCTAATCCTCGTGGTCCAAACCAGGCAATAAAGAATTTACTATACCCTGAAATTTTATTTTTTATCAAACAAATTAAAACGGGTAAGATTCTTATAATCGTTAAGCTAAGTAATGAATACAAAACAATAGGAAGGGTGAGTAAAGGGAGAATTTTTGCAGTTATCACACTACCAAAGATAATCCATACACTGGCATTTAATATTTTTCCAACTCCCAAAGCCCCATTTAACATTTCTAGTTTGTATGTTTTTGCTGTGTGGTTAAAAATTAATCCTCCAACAAAACAAGCTATAAAACCGCTGCCGTCTAATGCTTGAGCTAACGAAAAACAAGCAAGTGCCATTACTATTATAAGGGATTGTTTCCACGATGACTCAATCCAATCCTTGGGCAAACCGTATTTGATAACAGCACTTCCTAAGTAGGCAATTAAAACACCTACAATAATACCAATTCCAATCTCTTTTAAGAATAAGCCTAGTGTAAATCCAAGAGTGATATGCTCGTTGGCATCAAATTGGTACATGGCCATTAATAGTAGTAAAATAGGAACGCAAATACCATCGTTTAAACCGCTTTCAACATTAATTCCTTCACGCACATTGGCTGGTACATTTTTATTATTAACAACAGGTTCGCCAAGAGCAGCATCTGTTGGTGCTAATACGGTAGATAATACACCTAATTCAAGCCAACTCATTTCGGGAAATACAAGTTTGCCAAGCAAAACTCCAACAATAATTGTTATAGGCAAGCCAATTAATAATAAATGATAAGGTATTGTAATATGACCTTTTAATATTTTTAAGCTTGCTTTTGATGCATCAGTAAAAAGGACAAGGGCCAAGGCACATTCTGCAAGTGTTTTATATGCTTCAGCATTGAACTTTACATTTAGGAAATCAAATTTGAAAGGACCGAGAATAAGACCAATCACTAGAAAAAACATAGCACTACTAATCGGCTTCTTTTCTACTTTTCCTGCGATAAGGCCGTAAACAAGAATGGTTACGCAAAGAATTGCAAAATTTTCATACATTACTTTTTATAATTTAGGTTAAGTGTAGTTAAATATAAGTACAATCTAAGAAAATACTAGATGATGGAAAAGTAAAAAAATGAAATATTACTTATGAGGATGAATTTGAGATTGAACAGAAAAGGGAAGTTATGCTTTTGTTGGGTTTTGCGTATTTAATTTAGCTAGTTTATGAACAAAATCTTGTTGTATGTGTCCAAAGTGGCCTTTTATCCAATTCAACTCAATATATTTACCTTCACAAATAGCATATAATTGTTGCCAATAATCAGCGGATTTTACAGGTGTACCATAGGCAGTTTGCCATTCGTTGTGTTTCCAAAAATGCATCCACTGTGCTATTCCTCGAATAACATATCGACTATCGGTGTTAATTTGGATCTTATCGAGGTGTTGTAATTGTTTTAAACCTTCGAGTACAGCCTGTAATTCCATAAGGTTGCTTCCTCCTCCTGAAAATGAACGATGGAAGATTTGCTTTTCACCATTTTCTAATTCTATCATTCCACCAAATCCTGCAGTTTGGGTCTCTGGATTATAAGATCCATCGGTATATAAGCGTGTAATTTTGAGACAGGGATTTATTGTGCTGAAAATCCTTGTTTCGTTCAGTCTCATGTCCAAAGTAATAAGGTTATTATATGCTTCTTCGTTTAAGAAGTTAAAACCGTCAATAAATACGCATTTGATTTGTTGGCCTTTTCTTAGACTACGCTTTGATGCTGATAAGAGAACTTTTTCAAATTGAAACTGAAAGTTTCTTAAAGTAACTTTGAGCTGATTTTCATTTAGTAGAGTAAGCTTCTTGTTTATCAGATGATAGTTGAAAATAACATTGTATTGTTCATCATTTACGCACCCGGCAATAGTATTATCGGTTAAGGCTTGTATGCATACTATGATTTTTATGGGTTTCAACTTAAATTACATCGTAAAGTTTTGGGGAAGAAATGAAGGAAATACGTTCGTATTTATCCGAACGTATTAATGAATGTAATTTTAGCACGGATCAAGTGATCCGCACTGAGTCAGATTATAAAGCTGCTATTGTTGGGCTTTTTTTACATTAACAGCTTTTAGACCTTTAAGACCTTTCTCTGTTTCAAATTCAACACGGTCGCCAATAGCAATTGGTTCAAGGCAATCGTTAATGTGTACAAAAAGAGAATCTCTTGTATCGGAATCAGTAATGAAACCAAAACCTTTTGATTCATCAAAATTTTTAAGTCTTCCTGTTCTGATATTACTGGCAGTTTCGCGGAATTCGGCTTTGGGAATACTAACTTCGATATTTTCCGCTTTAATTTCAGTTTTTTGAGTTAAATCAGGTGGAGTATCGGTAATCATACCATTTTCATCGACCCAGGCAATCATATCATCAAAGTCTTTTTTGCCTTGCTCTTTCTTTTCAAGCTTTCGCTGCTCTTTTTCTTTTCTTTTTTTGTCTTTTTTGTTTCTTACTTCTTTTTTACCAAAAGTTTCTTTTGATCTTGCCATTCAAACAATTTTTAATATTATATTTTGTTAAGGAAGTGTACTTCCCACAATTTTACTTCAATTTAATTGGTTAAAGTCTGTTGTTCTTTGTCAATTTTCTTCTAAAGCAAGGTGGCTTAACTATATGTTGTAAAAGCAATAAGCCTAATTTGACTGTGCAGTTTACTAGAGAAGGAATAATTTAATATTAACTTTTTCGGCGAACAAATAATCAATGTTGTAAAAGTTATATTTATTAAATTAAACAAGGAAGTATAAATTGTACAGTTCCTTAATCAAATCTAGTGCAAAGGTACATTAATTAATCTGATAACCAATATTTACAATTTATATTCTGGTGATTCAAAACTCTGATTATTGGTAAATGATTCTATATTCTTTATTGGAACCCTGCATAATCAGTAATATATAGTAAGAAATCAAGTTTTTTTGAAGAATAAAAAAGCCGCCTGAAAATGAGACGGCTTAAAAATACATATGTAATAATTGGATGGAAAATTGCTAACTAACACGGAGCTTTTTAAACCACATGATGTATCCGCTAATGGGCAGATAGGCTGCAAAAAGAGCAATTAAGAAATATAGAATTTTTGATTTCAATCCTAAAATTTCTCCGGTATGCAGACTTTTAATTAGTGATCTTATTTTCAACGAGGTTGTTTTGTCTGACCAAAATTGAGTTTTCAATTGTTTTCCTGTCTCATCAAAAGTGATATCATCATGCAAGACAGCCCCTAAAAAGTTGTTTGTATTAGTTTTACGTATGGTAATATTCGAAAAATGATGCCCAGGAAAAATAAAACTCACATCACCTTTGTAATTAAGTTTTTCTTGAGCTTCACTTATCATAGCTTCGTAATTGATAGTGGTATAAATGCTATCATTAATCGATTTTTCGGGGCGTCGTTGATGCGAACGAGGATTGTTTTTAGCCATTTTTTCTCGCTTGATCTTCTGTTGCTTTGCTTCTTCTTTTTCAGCCTTAGTCTGAAACATACCAATTGTAATTTCTCGCACGTTTGGATAAGTAAAATAGATTCCGGTCCAGGTGATTAGTAGAAGAAATACTGATGCCATGGCTCCAAAATTGATATGAAAATCGCGGTTAAATACATGAAAACCATATTTTAGGCGGGCATTAAATTTATTCTTAAAAGGCTTTTTCTTACCTCTTACAGGCCACCACAAAACAATACCAGAAAGAATAAAAAACATAAAAGCGACGGTAGCACCGGCAACAATTTGACGGAAGACTCTAGGATTATCTGTATTGAACCAGCGATGTAAGCGAAAGATAGTCCAGAAAAAATTGCTGACTGCAGGAGATACCGTTCCAAGTATTTCGCCTGTTTGTTTATCTGCAAAAGCAATGATCTGATCAGAACCTCGGCCACCACCACTAACTCTGATATTCTTATCTGCTTCTTCAGGAATTACAATTCGGGCTGGTTTTGTATCAAATTCATCCATAAAATTGCTAGCTACTAACCTTAGCGAAACACAATCTTTAGCATCCGCATTTCGGTTGATGTAGTGACGTGCACTTAAATCTTCTATCTCTGATTTAAAAACATAGATAGCACCCGTTATGGCAATAAATGAAATAAGTACACCAACACAAATTCCTCCCCATATATGGAGGAGGAATAAGATGTACTTGATGATATTTTCTTTTTTTCTACGCTTTCTGAAAAGCGAACGTAAAATATTCATTCGTTGTAATTAAAAATTTGATCTTAATGAAATAAGACTATCAATTGGTAAATGATTAATAAATACCTTCAACAAAGATATTTCCCTTATCTAAGGTCATACCTTGTGAAACAGCATTAGGATCATCAGAGTTGATGTTGAACACATAAATAGCTGGTTCGCTTTCGCCAGAAGCACCAACCGGGCAGATAGCCATATAAAATTTATCACCTTCAACTTTACCGCTCTGATAACCAAATAAGTTACTCATCGGAACATTCATCTTAATAGCTGTTTTTTGATGAAGGTCGATACGAACCACACCCCATTCGTTATTTTCGTCTGTAGCATTAAAAAACTGTGCACTCATGTAACAAATACCGTTAGCTGCATGATACCAGTTATTGGTACTGATTGACTCTCCCAAAGCTTCACTAACGTTAAATTCCCAGGTGTCATCGTATTCTCCATCAACTAATCGTAAGATCATAGTTGGATCTTCTGCACTTGCCGAATGGTTTGCCTGATATACGAATCCATCAACAGCATGCATGTTTAATCCACGGTAACCATAAGTGTCGCCATTACCTTTATCAGAACGAATGTACTTAGGATTACTTAAATCAGGATAATCAAGAACAATGGTATGCATTCCGGTAAGTTTAATATCAGCCTCTCTATTAAATAATCGACGACCTACACCGTAATATATTTTATTGTCTAGAATAGCCGGTGCATCCACTCTAAAAGGATAAGCCTGATTTTCGATGTCCCATTCAGCTGGCTCTATTTCCCATGGTTCCATGGTAGAAGCAATATTTAAACCTGGTATGGCAATATTAGCTGCATACATGAATGGTTTTTTGATAACACCATTACCCGCATCGTCAATATCTTCTGTGATAATATCATGAAACATGATTGTTTGCTCATTTATTTTGCGCGGACGAACAGTTGTTTTGCCACCCATAACCGGAGCAATATCAATTTCATCTTGTTTGCTGTAAAGGCCGTTAGCATAGGTTAATCTTTCAAGCAAACCACCACCGTAGTTAAAAACGAAAATGTTTTGTTCTTCATCGGTAAAAACACGAGCTGAACGAACTGGATTTAAGTGATAACCATTATTGATAAAAGTTAGCGAACCTTCTTCTAAATTAGTAGTTGGTGCTAAAAATACCTGACTATCGTCGCCATCAAATCGGGCACCTATATGATACACTTTTTCTGTGTCTGTATCAGGTGTTGTGTTGTCTGAATCATCGTCGCAGGCAGTAAAACCAACTACTGCTGATAACAAAAATATTGAAGAGAATAATTTTGATTTAAACATGGTATATTTATTTAATTATTAAAAACGATATGAAAACTTGGCGGCAATAGAAGCACCCGGTTTTTGAACAGCAAAGTTGTCGAATGCCATTGTGTTAAATATGTTACGGGCATCTAATGCTAAGGTAGTTCGTCTGTTGGCAAAGCGATAACTAAGGCTAAGGTCATTAATGAATTGAGTAGGAACTACGGGTTTGTTTTGACTACCAATATTACTCCAATCGTAATCGAATTTATAAATGTAAGAGGCATACCAAGCAACATTGATAATATCACCTTGTTTGATAATATCACCAATATTGTAGCTTGCACTAGCATTAGATGTAAGATATGGCATGTTTGGTTCCCGGCTTTTATAGTTCAGATTAGGACCTCCGTCCATAGCTTTTTTTTCCATCAGCCTCGAATCGAGGTAATAAGCCTGAATCATAAATTGCCATTTCTGCGCAATTTGATAATCTAGTTGAGCTTCAATACCTTTTGAATTTACGTGACCAACATTGGTAAATAAGATGCTGTTTTTCTCCCGGCCTTCTATTGTATTTCGTCGTATTCGGTCGTAGGTATCTCGCAAAAAGAAGTTAGATGTAAGTGTTAAGTTGGTTAAGCCGTCTTCAAACAGTTTTATAATTCCACCTAAATTAATATTCAAGCTTTTTTCTGGTTTAAGGTCGGTTGATGGATCAATCTCATCAGATGGATTTCCAAATACTTCGTTGGTACTAACTAAACGTACTGCTTTTTCGATACTAAAATTGATACGAACTTTTGGATTGAGTTCGAAGGACGAAGCTGCACCGTATCCCCAATTATCATCTGGACGTCTGAAGTCTAAAGTGTCAAATTCAGTACCATTTTGTGAAATCAGGTTCTGCTCTAACAAATTATTGTAATATTTGATAAAGAACGAATTTCTTAATCTTTCTTCGAGTAATACTTGCTGATAGGTGACACCAGCTATTTGCTTGGTAATACTATTGGTCGATCCATGATTACGTATTTCTGAAGCTTGTAACTCATCATCAGAAGATCTTATATATTCGTTGTATGAGTAATTGATACCAAAGCTATGTTGTTGATTAAAATGGTAATTTACCGAGGATCTTACTATGTAGTTCTTATTATCATTGATATTTAATGTGGCATTACCTGCTTCTCCAGGTATGATTGGAACTCCTTCAACAGGAGGGATGATTTGACCCAGCCAATCGTAGGTATTAGTTGTTGTATCCACCAAACTACTTTTCGATTTAGAATATTGTCCATCTATCGTAAAAGTAAGATTATCAATAATTAAATCCTTCTTTAAGTATTTAATGCTATGAGCAATGGTTTGACTTTCGGTAAAACGTTCGCCGTATGGTTTGATCATTTTGGGGCCATGTTGAAGCTCTTTATAATCGTCGGATAAATTAATGGAATACAATAGTTGATCGGCCCAACTTTTTCCGGTAATACCTAAATCTATTTTGACACCTTTGCTTTCGTAAGCATCATGAAAGCGGCGAACTTTAACTCCTTGTTGTATTATTTTTAGGTAATTGGGGTTACGACTGCCATCAGGTAAATACTGGTTGTAATCGCGTATTTTAATATCATCGCTCCAAACTTTGTAGTCATTATCAGAATAGTTATAGAACATTGAAACGCGGCCTGTAAACCCTGTTTTTCCATTTCTTAAGTTAGCAATCACATCACCCCGGTGTGTGTTAAATGAACCCAATTGATACGATGCATTTCCATTAACAGTGTTTTTATTTTCAGTATCACGCATTTGTTTGGTTATGATATTAATGGCACCACCAAGTGCATCGTTACCCAATTCAACAGGAACAACACCTTTGTAAACATCAACACGTTCGATCAACGATACAGGGATGGAATTAACCGAATAAGACGAACCAAAACTTTCCATGGGTACACCGTCGATAAAAATTCGGACTGCACGACCAGTCATGCCATTTAGGTTAAAGCTAGTTCGAGAACCTAATCCACCATCTCGTCGTACTTTTAATCCCGGAGTTTGTTCCAGTACATCGTTTAATTCCAAAGGACGAGCTTCGAGCACTCCAACATCAACAGATGTGACAGCAAAACCACTTTTATTGATTTGTGAAGCTTTGCTATCTGCTTTGATGACTACTTCATTTAACCCAATTTTTTCTTCTTCGAGTTTTATATGTAGTTCAACGGTTCGTGATTTTGAGAAATCAACGGTTATTTTCTTTTCAACATATCCAATACTTTTTATAACCACAGTGGCTTTTGAATAGGATAAGTTGCTTAATTGAAATTTACCATCAACCGAACTGTTGGTTCCGATGGTTGAGTTTTCGATATAAATATTTGCAAAAGGAATGGGATTATTACTTTGATCAACCACTTTGCCTATAATGGCATGATTTAAATCGTTGGCCAAAGTAAATTGAGAGATTAATAAATAAAGTAAGAGAGAAATACTGTTCTTCATTCCGTTTTTGTTTTGTGATTGCAAAAAAAGAGAAGAACCGCGCATCAATCAATCCCAATTAATTGTGGTTTTGAAAGTATAAAACAAGGCAGTTTTTATGCTTTTGGAAGATTTTAAAAGGTTTTGTAAAGAATTATAAGGAAAATCATACCTTTTTAGTCATAAATGGAAGTGATGTGTGAGTGTTTATTAATAAGATGATTACAATTGGATTTTTAAAAAAGTATGTTTAGAAATAGAATGATTATTCTTAAAATAGATGGAAATCTATCTATCCCTATAAATGGGGGACTTGTGGCAGAAAGAAGGTATCACAGGTTATAAAAAACAACTACTCATCAATTTATTTTTATTGATGAGTAGCTTTATTATAGTTAAACATTTACTCCAAATAAATAACCAACAAAGGCAGATAAACCCATTGCAATGGTTCCCCAAACAACAATGCGAATAATAGCTTTTTTGATGCTTGATCCCCCTGTTTTAGCGGATATTCCTCCTAATAAAATCAAAGAAATAATGGTAAAGGCATACAAAAAGTACTCCATTTGCTTAACCGGGGCCAATAGAGCAACAATAAGCGGAAGAATTCCACCTGCTGTAAATGCTGCACAAGAGGCAAGGGCTGCTTGTATAGGATTGGCTTGAGTTATTTCATTAATTCCCAGTTCGTCTCTAATGTGAGCTCCTAAAGCGTCGTGTTCAGTTAATTCTTTGGCAACCTGTAATGCAGTTTCCTTTCTTAAACCTCTTCGCTCATAGATTTGCGATAAAATTTTTAATTCATTATCAGGATAATCTTTTAATTCCTGAGCTTCTCTTTTAATATCGGCTTGTTCGATATCGGTTTGCGAACTAACCGATACATATTCGCCAGCTGCCATAGATAAAGCGCCAGCAACCAAGCCGGCCACAGTGGCTAAAAGAACTGTTTCGCGAGAGGTGCTTGCTGTTGCTACACCTATTGATATACTCGAAACAGATATAATACCATCATTAGCTCCTAGCACAACCGCCCTCAACCAGTTACTTCGATTGATGTAGTGATTGTCTAAATAATTGTCAATTGTAACCATTCTGAATTTAATCCTTCTTTATAGATTTATGTTTTCCCCTAATCCTTTTTCTTCGGCCATTTGATAAATAAGTTTGGCAGCAAAAAGGTCGAAAACTCCGTGCCCCACGCTTTTGAATAGTCGTGTTTCTTTAAATCCAAGTTCATTTGGAGTTTGAATCAGGCTTGAGATATGCTTTATTTGTTCTGGCTTGATCCATGCATTTTCAATGGGTTCGATCAAATCACCGCTTTCCAACCGGGCTTGATCTGCATCAATCCACACCGTATCAATTAATCGGTATACCGATTCAGGAATTTCTCTCATGTCGGGCTTGTATGATCCAATACAAATAAAGGTTTTTCCTAATAAGAGATCTTCCAGGTTTGGAATAACAGGTAATTTGGAAGTAGTTGCAGTACACACAATCTCGGAATTGGTAATAACCTGCTGTTCGTCTTCGCAAGGAGCAACTTCAACATGCGGAGCATGTTTATGCATAAACTGCATAAATTCAACTACTTTCTGATGCGATGGATCATAAAAATAAATTCGTTCCAAATCACGCTCGTGACTAGCCATCCAGGCCAGATGCTGTCCCTGCACACCTGCTCCAATAACGCCCATGAATTGAGTCATTGGATCGGATAAATGGCGTATGCCAACACACGCCACTGCAGCAGTTCTCATCGCTGTTAACTTAGCCCCGTTAAATAAAGCTAGAGCTTCACCTGTAGCGCCATCGTTCAAAAGTAATGTGCCCTGAATAGCTGGTAAATTCTTGTCTTTATTAGATGGGAATATAGATGCCAATTTGGTTGAAAATAAATCGGGGCCAACCGAAGGCATTACCAATAGTGTATTATCTGCCATATCAACGTGTAAACGATCTGGCGTATGGTAATCGGCAGTTTTAAATGTTTGCAGTGCTATTTCCATGGCATCAATCCATAGATGTGGCTCTGCAGCTGTTTCAATGATATCCCCTGAAATTATTTTCATGATGAACCGGTTAAAATGCTTTTAATCGTTCTTTTTCTACATCTTGGATGGATTTAGGAAGAGGTTTGCCCAATAGTCGTGCTCCTGTTTCTGTAATCAGAAAATCCTCTTCGTTACGGCATCCACCAAAGTTTTTAAACTGCTCTAATTTAATGAAGTTAAGATACTTTTGAAAACGTTTTTCATTTTTCCATAGGTCAATTAATTGAGGGATGAAGTAAATGCCTGGTTCAATGGTTAATACGAATCCTGGTTCGAGTTTGCGAGCCAATCGTAACGATTTCAATCCAAATTGAGTGCTTTTTTCTTCGTTATCGTAGCCTACGTATTGTTCTCCAAGGTTTTCCATATCATGAACATCTAATCCCATCATATGACCTAGGCCACAAGGAAAAAACATGGCATGGGCACCTTCAGCAATCCCTTCGTCAATATCGCCTGTAACAAAACCAAGATCTTTCATCCCTTTCATAATTTCTCGGGCCGACTCAAAGTAGACGTCTTTAAAAGGAACTCCCGGTTTGAGTAATTCAATTGCTCTGTTATGGGCATTGAGTGATACCTGGTAAATGTCTTTTTGTTCGCTCGTAAAAGTTTTATTTACCGGAAACGTACTTGACATGTCGCCAGCATAACCCATGGCTGTTTCGGCACCTGCATCAAGAAGAAACATTCGGCCTTCTTTTAAAATGTTGCCATGATAATGGTTATGAAGAGTTTGACCGTTGATGGTTCCAATAACCGGAAAAGAGATGTGCCCACCAGCGGCTGTAGCAATGCGTTCCATTTCACCTGCAATTTCTGCTTCTTTCATTCCTGGGCGAGCCATCCTCATGGCGGCCAAATGCATATCAACTGTTGTATCTACAGCTTTTTCAATTTCTTCAATTTCTTCATCCGATTTATAATTACGCTGCTTGATAACTGCTTGTATCAATTCTAACGAAGCTTTTTCTTTTACTTCATCGGGCAAAACACCTATCCACTGAAATAATTTAATCTGACACTCAGGTCGATATAAAGGTAAAAAGTGAATTGTTCGTCCTTGACTCTTAGCTTTTTGTAAATCGGTTTTTAACTGATCGATTGAAGCACTTTTTGAAACACCGGATTCTGCTGCACGATTGGCAATGGTTGGTTGATTACCCATCCAAACAATGTCATCTATTGTGTAATCGTTACCATAAATGGTTGCTTCGCTACTTTCGGTATCAATAATAGCAGCTAAGTCGGGATGATCAATCCCAAAGAAATACAAAAAGCTACTATCCTGACGGAAGTGGTAAGGATTATCAACATAATTCATCGGACTTTCAGAGTTTCCAATAAATAGGATAATTCCTTTGTCAACATCTTTTGCCAGTTGCTGGCGTCTGTTTATATAAGTTTCTTTTTTGAACATGCTTTTTACAATTTGATAGATGAATGATATTCTGCAACATCAGTATATGCTTACTT
The DNA here is from genome assembly GCF_963668385.1 of uncultured Carboxylicivirga sp. Lineage (GTDB taxonomy): Bacteria > Bacteroidota > Bacteroidia > Bacteroidales > Marinilabiliaceae > Carboxylicivirga. The sequence continues at coordinate 4,974,549 of NZ_OY764327.1, read as the reverse complement.
TATTTTATAGTTTTTGGGAGGTTCAACTTCCATTAGGTAACGTACAAAATAATCCCATCTTTTACGAATTACATATTTATCAAAATAGGTAGAACTATGATCTTTCCCAGGAATAATCAACAATTCAAAATCTTTATTGGCTTTGATAAGTTCGGCTGCAAAGCGCATCGACGAAGCCGTATTCACATTCTGATCCATGTCTCCATGAATAAGCATCAGGTGACCTTGTAATTTGTCGGCATGCAAAATGTTCGATTGTTCATCGTAATGCGGTCCGGCTGGATATCCCATGTATAATTCGGGCCACCAGGCTTTGGCTATTCTATGATCGTGATTACCGGCTGCGGCTACTCCAACTTTATAAAAATCGGGATATGCCAATAAGGCTCTTGCAGCATCATAACCTCCGGCAGAATGTCCAAAAATACCAATGCGTGTAGTATCTAACCAATTGTATTTTTGCGCCAGTTTTTTAACTACAGCCATTTTATCGGGGCCGCCAATGTCGCCAAGATTTTTGTATGATACATCATGAAAGGCTTTACTTCGATAAGCTGATCCCATTCCATCAATATTGATAAGAATAAATCCAAGCTGTGCCAAAGGAGTATCATCGTTTAATAATCCTCTGCGGAATGTTTTAGGTGCTCTAATGGTTTGAGGGCCGCTGTATGTGCCTTCGATAATTGCATATTTTTTAGTTGGGTCGAAATTAGCTGGCTTATACAAAACTCCATAAATATCGGTTTTACCATCTCGTCCTTTGGCTTTGAAAGGTTCCGGAGCTTGCCATCCCATTTTTAAAATTTCAGAAATATCACCTTGTTCCAGCGTTTTTAAAACCTTGCCATCTTTCAGGCTGCGAAGCACGGCAATATTGGGTTGCTGTACTGTTGAGAAATTATCAATAAATACATTTTTATCGGCCCAGATCGAAACACTGTGTTCTGCAACTTCGGGGGTAAGTAGTTTTAATGATTGTCCATTGAACTTTATACTATATAAAAATGGAAAGTAGGGATCGACACCTTTTTCTTTTCCTCCGGCAGAGAAATAGATGGTTTTTGCTTTCGTGTCAACATGTTCGATGCTTCGGATTACATAATCTCCTTTTGTGATTTGATTGATTAGTTCCCCGTTTTTTGTGCTATAGCGATAAATATGATTCCAACCATCTTTTTCGGAAATAATCAAAAAGGTTCCATCATCTAATAAGCGAAAATCGCTAGTAAGTGGATCAACATATGTATCAGCCGTTTCTTCATATATTTTTCTGATGCTATTGTCAGAAGCATTTACTTCAGAAATATCCATTTTTTGATAGCCTCGGTAATACTTTTTTAAGTAAGCTTTATCACCAATTTTATTCCATGTAAAACCATAGGTTAAAAATGATGCAATGGGATCAAAGTCTAATCTCGAAATGTTTTTTTGTTCAGCATCAAACAAATAATATTCGATGGTTGCCGTTAATGAATCGCCGGCTAAAGCACGTTCATAGCTATATACTTCGGCACGATTACCATTGTCGGGAAGTGTTTTGTATAAGTATAAATTATGGGCATTGGTTCTGTCGTAACGACCAACAATAGCGTAACGATTGTTAGGACTCCAATTGATATCAGCATCCATAATATAATCTTCTTTTGATTCTATATTTTTAACCGACATCCATGAAGGAGTTACACCATAACCATTTAGTTTTGAACCATCAGTTGTTATTTGTATCGAATCGTTATCACTTGTTTTTAACCATAAATTATAGTCGACAATAACTAAGGTGTATTCTTTATTTGGCGACGATACATAGTTAGTAGGGCGGTCTTTACTTTTTTCTACCTGAGTTATTTTATAAGACGAATTATCAAATGTGTAATTATTGCTTTTGTACGAGAATTCTATTAGGTTATTTTCTGGATTTAGCCTCTTTATTCGAACAGGTAAAGCATATGGAACTATTTCTTCTTTAGTGAGTTCAGAAAGTTGTTTTGCAAATTCAATTTGATTAAAAAGCGGTTTTTTTTGTAAAGTTTTAATATTTATTTGGTTGTATTCAATTCCATGTTTCGAATTGTTGGTGTACCAAAACAAATTATTCACTTTGTTCCAATGAGGTGATACCCACGAATTATAATATTTTTTTGAAAGGTTAGATGATAAAAATTGTTCAGCTCGTTGATAGTCAGTAGTGTCAATTTGTGCACTTGCAACTTGCCATATAAGTACAGTTAGTACTAATGTAATAATGTATTTCATTGATATTTTGATTCGTGTTAGAAAATAGGAGTGTTGGATAAGTTAGAAAGATGGCCTTTTTCTAATATATCCAGCATTCGTAAAGCCCTTTGCAATGGCCGTATAGTAGAGTTGGTGTTTGAGACTTTGAAAAAAAGAAATTGTGAACACAAGGGTGTGTAAAAGCAACCTTGTATTCTAATAAAATGTTATTTTTTAATAATCGTCCCATGTATTTGAAATAGCATGGCGCAATTTATAAAAAAATAGCAATGCAAATATAGATGACTCACTAAATAAATGAGTACAGGTTTAATTAATTTGGTGTTATTTACGATTAAACATCCAAGTGCCTTTATGCCATATAGACTCAAGAGGTCCTTGTTTGTGATTTTTTAGCCAATAGTTACACCATAAAAGCTGTAAAATAAATAGAACAATACCTAAAAGTAACGCATAGGTGTTGGAAACGATTGGTGAGATATTTAATACTGCCGGAAAGAAAAGAATAAAACCAAAGATGGATTGAACAATGTAATTGGTAAGACTCATGCGACCATAGTTTTGTAATTGTTTCTGTATTTTTTGAAAAGGAGATTGATACAGCAAAACAAATATAGAAACCAACGCAGAGGTGAATGACAAATTCTTCCACATGGAAATCGCGTTTCCAAGTGTACGCACTGTAATTGTATTGAAACTTGTACTTGTATAGATATCAATATAATATAGAGGGATGAAGCACATAATGGAAATTATTAAAATAGTAAACCATGTTTTTAAGTGATGACTGGCATTAGCAAAAAGCTGAGTTTCGCCCAAATACATGCCCATCATGAACAAACCTAATGTTTGAATCCAACGGCCATTACCAACAGCCCACATAAAGCTAAATATCTGGCCGTGATAAAAGTTGTTCCAAATAGATTGTAAAATACCTGCGTCGCGAACCTGACTTTTTAAAACTCCCATATGAGTGCGAACAATTGATGTTGCAACTTCGTGTATCGTAGTTAATTCCGGATTGAATTTACTAATTAGGTATTGTCCTATTTCTAAGGGTTGTAATAGTAAAAATATCGAAATGGTTAAAATCATCTTTGGGGATGATTTTCTAACCAAAACCAAGAAAATACCCATCACCGAAAACAGTAATAAAACATCACCTGGGAAAAAGGCTGCGTTAAAGAACGCAAATCCAACTAAAAGGAACATTCGCCAAACAAACGTTTTTCCAAAATCAAGGTTTTTACTTTTGCTCTTAGAATTTTGCAGAAAAAAAGTGAATCCAAACAGCAAAGCAAAAATAGCATAAGCCTTGCCTCCAAATAGAAAAAAAGAAGTATCCCAAATTGTTTGATCAGAGCTAATCATCCAGGATGGAAGCGATTCTTTAGACGGAAAAATATAAAGATTAAATCGTTCGAGACAATGTAGTAGCATAATTGCCATTACTGCAAAACCTCTTAAAGCATCAACCAATTCAATTCTTCCTTTTTTCTGCATAATCTCTTTTTTATCGGGGCACGAAAATAGATAGAGTTACTTTGATGTACAAATGACAAATACTTGCTTTGTCTAATACCCCCAAAAAACGGATGATAATTGTGAAGAAAAAAATGGCATAGTTTTTATTGTTATCAGCAGGAGAAGGTAAATGATATGATGCTATTGTAATTAATCTCTATTATCTTGATAAGGTGAATTAAGATTTATAAATAGTTAAATTTATAAAGATCTTTTTGCATTGATTCATTGATTTTTAAGAAATATAATTACTGTGTTATACAGATTTATATCTGAAGTAGAATATAGAGAGGATGCATTACCAAACAAGTTTCAACTAAATAAATAATGAAGGAAATAACAAGATTATTATTGCTGATAGGTGCAATTATATTGAGTCAGGTTGCAACAGGACAAGAAAAGGATACTCTATCCGTCGAAAAAAATGTTCAATTTAGCATTTTAGGAGGACCAGGTTATACACCTGATTTTGGTGTTGTTATAGGTGGAAGTGCGTTGGTTACTTTATCCACAAATCCTCAGGATACACTTTTAAAACGTTCGGTATTACCATTTGCATTTGCTTATATGACAAATGGAGGAGGTACGGTAATGCTTCGTCCTCAGTTGTTTTTTAATCAAGATAGGTTTCGAGTATTCGGCACAATCATTTATAAAAATGTTCTTGAAAACTATTACGGTATCGGTTACGATGATAATTCATCTATAGAAAGAGGTGAGGAGACAACTCAATACAGGATGGAGAGTTTTCGGTTTAACCCAACCTTTTTGTTTAGGTATAAAAAAACAGATATTTTCATTGGGGGATCAGTCGATTTAATGCATTCAAAAATGAAAGATGTGAGCGAAGGTGTGTTGAATGATGTAAATTACATTGCTCAGGGAGGTGATGAAAATGGACTAAAAAATACCAATGTGGGTTTGGGAATAAATTTTAATTATGATACACGCGATTTGCCGGCAAATTCATACTCAGGCGTTTTTTTTGAATTTAGTACAACCAATTATTTTAAAGCCTTAGGAAGTACTTCTAATTTTGGCGTGTATAATTTTGATTACCGGCAGTTTCAGGAATTAAAGTTTTTAGGCGATCGTAGGGTTTTAGCCTGGAATGTTAACGGGCGCTTTACTTCAGGAGATGTTCCTATTAACGATATGTCGATGGTGGGATCACCTTTTGATTTACGGGGGTATTATCTTGGGCATTACCGCGATAGAAATGCGATGTATGCTTTGGCGGAATATCGCCATATGTTTAATTTGGGAGACGAAACCAAAATGCGAAAGTTACTGTCGCGATTTGGTTTTGCAACATGGGGTGGAATTGGTTCCGTAAGCGACAAATTTGTTGATGTAAACAATTTATTACCCAATTTTGGTGCAGGATTGCGTATAGAAGTACAACCCCGAATGAATTTCAGGGTTGATGTGGGCCGCGATCCACTCAATAATCAAACATTATTTTATTTTAACATGACCGAGGCATTTTAAGTCGCACTTTTATTGGCCCATTTGGCAAGATAAACTCTTCGAGGATCAAACTTTTCTATTTGTTTGTCAAGGTTAAAACTTCGGTTGAATCGGCTATCAGTGCCAACTCCTGATTGATATGCCCAATTGCCATAATTATTGCATACATCGTAATCAATTAATAGATGTTCGAACCATTGAGCACCCCAAAGCCAGTTGACTTGCATCACTTTTGATAAATAATACGATACCAGCATACGCCCTCTATTTGATAAAAAACCGGTAGTGCGTATTTCATTCATAAAAGCGTTTATTAGTGGATGGTCGGTTGTTCCATTCATCCACGTTTTAAAAGCGTCTAAATCATCATATCTGTCGCGGTTTTTATTTCTTATGCCATGACGATAGAACAATTTACTACCATATCTTAAAAACAAAAATCGATAATAATCACGCCAGATCAATTGTTGTTGGAATTTAGTAATAGATGGTTCAAGTATTGGCTTTTCTTTTAGTTTATCAGTTAGTTTCTGAAACACAATATTTGCTGATAAACTTCCATCGGCCAAAAAAGGTGATAGAAAACTTGAATAATGATCTCCTTCAAACAATTCTCTCGAATAAGAGTATTCTTCAAATTGGTAGCTATTCAAATAATTGTTCATCAAATCCAATGGTGCTTCTGTTATTGGCGTTTCTAGAAGTTCGTATTGTTTAATGGCATTTGTCTGCGCTGATTTTAATTCTTCAATTTTGGGAATAATAAGAGCCGGGGAGAGTTCTATTACCTTTTTCATGAATTTGGTATAGTAATAAGGACTTACCTCGGCACTAAACGGAACATGAGTAGGAGGATACACCATATTACCCCAAAATAATTGTAAAGGAAGTATATTGTTGATAGCTTGTTCTTCCATCAGTTCATCAGCTGCATACTCGTGATGGCTAAATACTGCTTTTGCATTTATGTTTTTTGCTAAATCAGCAATGATAGATGTCGGTTTACCTTTGTAAATATGCAATACAGCCTCTTTGCTACTTAATTCCTTCTTTAATCGATTGAGGCTTGAGTAAAGGTGCTGTAATCTGTAATTACTAATTCTGTTAAAACCTAATTTGCTTGTTTTAAACCAATCTTCGTTTAAAATATAGATAAATAATATAGGGTGATTAGATTCAGTTGCTTTCCAAAGGGCTATGTTATCGTATAATCTTAGGTCGTTTCGAAACCAATAAATAATAGGCTGCATTTGTTTATTGTTTTGATGAAATTATTAAACAAATAACCTTGTGTTTCGTTCAGTATTGTCGCCAAAAATGAGGCAATATCTTTTTTGAAAAAAAAATAATCTGGTAATAATGTTGAATTATAGGGAGATATAAATGCATGTTAAATGGAAGTAAAAAAAATACCAAAAGAGAAGCAACCCTTAAACGTTAGATACATCTTAGCAGTATATCTACCTCAAATCATGGAATCGAAAATGTATAAACAGGAATTTTATTAACTATTTAAATTTATTGCAATGAATTTTTTAAAGTATGGTTTTTTAGCTGTGATGGTAGGTATGTTTATGGTTGCCTGTAGTGATGATGACAAGACTCCAATTGAAGAAGAGGAGGACTTAGTGGGTGTTGTTATTATGGCTGAGACTGCAAAATACGATGGTACTTCTATTGTTGGATTAGATGGTGTAGTTTATGATATCGTTCAAAATAATGCTCAAGATGCTGGATTAATGGCGGATTATGCATGGTATACATTAGAATACACTCAAACACCAGAAGTTGGATTAGGAATCAACGTTAACTTAGCAGCTATTGAGTACGATCAAGTTAAAGCTATTATTGACATTGAAGATGCTGAAAATACCAATGATGGAGTTGATGTATCGCAAGTATCCATCGAAGGCGATATTATTACTTTAGTATTAGATTATGTTGGTGGTAAAAAAGCACATACTGCTGAATTAATTTATGACGTTGCTAACTACAACGAAGAAGAGGGTACTTTGGTATTGTCTTTCTCATACAACTTGAACAGTGATAAAGGAACTCAAACTTTCTCGTCAGTAGCACAGTTTAGCTTAGCTACTTTAGAAGCAGAAATCGAAGCTGGAACATCTTTGATTATCGCTTATACTGACATTGATGGTGAAGAAAAAGAAATTGAAACTGAGTTTGAGTTTTAATGAAGCAAATAATCTACATCAAAGGTCTTCCTGAATTGGAGGGCCTTTTTTACGTTTAATAAACTGAGTTTATTTGAATTTCTTTAATTCAAATTTGTTGAAGTATTTAAGCGAACTATTTGACGGTATAGTTGGAAAATAACTGAAAAAAAGCCGGATATAAAATATCCAGCTTTTAGATTTTTTGTATCTGGATATTAGAATACATATCTAATACCTAACGATAATCCAAAGTTAAAACTGTTATAAGAATTGGCTAATCCAATCATTGGACGTGTATCCACACTTAAGTTTAAAGGAATTTCAGCAAAATTGTATTCAACACCAATCTGGCCTCCAATACCCAAGTAAAAACCAGAATTTCCATCATCGGTTACACTGTTTTTATAGCTCCAGCTACCTAACTCAGCACCAGGTCCTGCATACCAGTTAAAGCCACCGTCGATGTTCCAAACCCATTGATAGATACCAGCAATATTGAATCCACTACCATCAGAATATGAGTATAATCCAAGGTCGGCTTCCAAACGATTAATGTTTGATAATCCTTTTTGGTATGAGATTTCACCTCCAAAAAAATTTCCACCTCCAAATCTTAATCCGATTGCATTGTCATTTACTTGCGCAAATGCGCCGATGCTGAATATCGCCATAATAGCGATTAAAACCTGCTTCTTCATGATATAAATTGATTAAAGTGAGGGTTCGTGATAGAACCTAATTACAAATGTATTAAATTACATAATATGTTACTGTAATATGTTTTTGAGTAACTCTATAAATACTATTAAAAAAGTTGATGAATCTATTGTAGTTCAGTTTTTAATAGGTTCAAATCAATGCTGTTTTTTTTAACAAATGATAACTTTTAAGTTTGTTTTATGGCATAAAACTTGAAAAGTTATAAGTGATTTTTTTCATAGATTTGGGTTAGGTTATAAAAGGGTTTTATGCAACGGTATAAAACCCTTTTTGTATTTTAATATTTAACAAACATTTTATCAGCAACATCTTTTGCTGTTTCTTTGTTTTTGATGGTTTCAACAAGTTGAAGTGCAAACTGCATAGCAGCTCCTGCTGCTTTCCCTGTAATTAAATGTCCATCTACTTCAATTAAATTTCCTGTGTAATCGGCATCAGTTAATTGATCCTCGAAACCAGGATAACAAGTTACTTTTTTGTTTTTTGTAATGCCTAGAGCTGCTGGTACAATGGGTGCAGCACAAATTGCACCAATCAATTTATCTTCTTTTGCAAATGCAAGAATTAAATCATTTAGTTTCTGATTGTTTTTTAGGTTTAAAGCTCCGGGCATACCTCCGGGTAGAACCGCGCAGCTATAGTTGTCAGGTCTAATATCTGTAATAAGCGTGTCGGCTTTTACTATAATTTGATGAGCCCCGGTTACTTCTAATGAATTGCTAATTGAAACAGTAGTTACCTTTATATCTGCTCTTCGTAATACATCAACAGGAGTGAGAGCCTCAATTTCTTCAAAACCATCGGCTAGAAATAGAGCAACGTGTGTCATGGTCAAAATTTTTTTATTGGAAGATTAAATGTAATTATTTTACTTGATTAAATAAAGTAGCTCTTAATCTTATTATTAGTAAGGAAACAGTTGAATTTGCTAAATGTTGTCTTTAGGTGCTTTGGTTAAGGATGATTTAATATGATATAACTGAATGCAATTAATCATTATTATTAACATATGATAACATACTCTAGCTTATTTATGGCATGGAACTTGTTTAATTGTTATCAGATTTTTTTTCATAGATTTGGGTTAGGTTAGTGAAAGAGTTCTTTGCAAAGGCATCGAACTCTTTCTTTTTTTAATAGAACTTTTCCCAAAGATCAAGTTTGTCGATTCGACTTTTAACAGCAGTCTGACTTCTTCCTAATAATTTAGCTATATGTGCAATAGGTTTACCTGATAAGAATAATTGACTTAACTGAATTTCTTCACTTCGGGACCATTTTGCATTTTTATTGGGTAACGATTGTCTTGAGAAATTCTGTTTTAGCTTTAAGGCTGTTCCGGTCGTAATTGTTTTCATATCTTGAATATAAAAACCTGTAGGCAAAAGTTTGATGGGGATATGTAATTTGGTTTTTGTTCGTGTTGCCGCTACATATAGCAGATTAATTTCTTCTTCGAGCACCGATGGTTTAATCTCTCCGGCTTTAATGCCGCCTTTGGCATCAATTAAACTTTGCTCGTTGATAAAGTCGTCTTGTAAAAACACTTCATCGTATTCCATTCCCTTACTTTTATGAACGGTTGAAAAGATCATTTCAGCTTCGTGTTTTTGAGTGTTGTCAACCACCGAATCTTTAATACGTTTCATATAGAAGGGGAGGTCTTTATGGTATTTCTCCACTAAATCAATTAATGGTTTTAAGTTATTGTTTCCTGTTTCGGCAACATAATCTTTTAACTCATCAAATCCGGGCATGGCTGCCATTTGCGCATCTTTTATCATATGGCGTTCGCCTCGGTAAAGATTTAGAATATCAAAAATGGAACCTCCTTCATCGGCAAAAGTGTAGGAATTTAATTGCCCTTCGAAGTAAATTTTTGTGAGTTCACGTTGTTGAATTAATAATTCGATGGCACGCGATAATAAACTACTATTTGATCGAGCCAGTGTGGCGCGTGTTTGAATACTCTTATTATTTCCACAGCCTTTTACATTAGAAGTGCCCGGTTTGTTAATCAATTTTTTCAAATTTAAAATTGATGAAGCTAACGTGGCAACTTCGTGGTTAAATCGAAAACTCTGGCTTAAATGTTGGGTTTTGAAATCAACATTCTGAAGTGCATTAATGGCATAACGCCACGAGTAAATCTGCTGGTGCTGATCGCCTATTATTACCTTATTGGCTTTTTGATTTAAAAAGGTTTGAAGCATAGCTGGTGATGCATCCTGGCCTTCGTCAAACAAAATATATTGATGAGGAAGCTGAACATTGGAAAGCTGAAACTGCTTCAGGTAAAAATCATGAATAATTTCGATTTGCCCATTGTACATTTTTGCCAAAAACAAACGTGTATAATATAAGATAGCATCGTAGTATTTTTGAACAAAATCAAGACTTTCGGTTTCGTGAATGGTTTGTAAATAATCCAGATCAGCCACTTTGGTGGCAGCACTATTACAAAAGTAAACAGCAAACTGATAAATATGATTGGCTAGTTTTAAATGCTGTAAATCGCCTGCTTTAACGGGTAATCGTAAGATTTGAACTAATTCGTGAGGTTGATACCCAAAACGTATCTTAAAAAACGAGCCCGGAATTATATACTTATAAGCCAACGAATGGGCTGTTTCGACCTGCACATTATTCAGGCCCATTTGCTGCAACTTTTGTTCGGCTTCTAATCGTACCGATTTGTTAAAAGCAATATATAAAATAGTGTTGTGTCGTCGTTGTTTTGCATACTCAAGTATGGTAGTTGTTTTTCCCGATCCGGCAACTGCATTCACTTTTAAGTTACCTTCTGTTTCAATAATACTCTTTTGCTCCTCCGTTAATGTCATCAATCTTCAACTATTATTAGAGTGCAAAAGTCCGAAAACTTAATGGAAGCACCAAGTTTGAATGAAGAGTTGATTTTACACAATAAATGTAGGAAATCGACAACAACCTTACACAAATATCAATTTACTGATATTTTACGATGAATATATGACACGCTTTTTTACGAGATTTTTATTCTTTTGCTTACAATAGAACAAGTCATCATTGTGACTTTTTTACGATTATTTTAATAATTCATATTATAGAATGAAAACAAAGAAACAGGTTTTTAGCCTAGTATTATTTTTAGCTGTGTTTGTTTCGATGGGCTTAACATCGTGTCAGGCGCCACAGCCAAAACACACTTTTGAAATTGGGAAAGATGATTTTTTGATTGATGGTAAGCCATTCGAGATTCGTTGCGGAGAAATGCACTTTGCGAGAGTTCCAAAAGAATATTGGCGTCATCGCTTACAGATGACCAAAGCTTTAGGAATGAATACTATTTGTGCCTATTTGTTTTGGAATTATCACGAACGTACACCTGGAGAATTTACATGGGAAGGTCAGGCTGATGTGGCTGAGTTTTGTAAAATGGCTCAGGAAGAAGGTCTTTGGGTGATTCTTCGACCTGGTCCATATGCTTGTGCCGAATGGGAAATGGGTGGATTACCCTGGTGGTTGTTAAAGAACGATGATATTGCATTGCGTTCAACCGATCCTCGTTACATTGAAGCATCAAAGCGATATTTGAAAGAAGTAGGAAGAGTATTAGGGCCATTGCAAATTACCAATGGGGGACCTATTTTGATGGTGCAGGTCGAAAATGAATATGGTTTTTATTCTGATGATGCCGAATATATGGGAATTATGCGTCAGGCTGTACTTGATGCTGGTTTTGATGTGCCATTATTCTCATGTAATCCAAAACATACATTAAAAAGAGGCTATCGCGATGATTTATTTCCTGTAGTTAACTTTGGAGCCGATCCTGCTGACGGATTTGCCAAGCTTCGCGAAGTATTACCTGAAGGACCATTGATGTGTGGTGAGTTTTATTCGGGTTGGTTCGATACCTGGGGAACTCCACATACATTTGGAGATACAGATGCTTACTTGCGCGATATGGAATATATGCTAAAAGAAGGTGCTTCGTTTAGCATATATATGGCTCATGGAGGTACTTCATTTGGTTTTTGGGGTGGTGCCGATCGTCCGTTTAAACCCGATTGCTCAAGTTACGATTATGGAGCTCCTATCAGCGAGGCAGGTTTAACAACCCCTAAGTTTTTCGAAACACGTGAGTTAATCTCAAAATATTTGATGCCTGGAGAAGAAGCATTACCCGAACCTCCGGCACCAATGCCTTCAACAACATTTAGCAAGGTTACCTTATCGCAGTTTGCCCCATTATTTCAAAATTTGCCAAAACCGGTTGTGGGTGCTGAGCCTAAGAATATGGAGTATTACGATCAGGCTCGTGGAAGTATGTTGTATCGCACCACATTACCTGCAGGGCCGGCTTTTACTTTTAGTGTAGGTGCTGCCAACGATTTTGCCTGGATTTATGTCGATGGTGAAGAAGTAGGATTAATGGACCGTCGTAAACGAAATTATACGGTTACCATCCCTGCCAGAACAAAGGAAAGTACCATCGATATTTTTGTACATGCTATGGGGCGTATTAACTTCGGTAAAGAGGTGCATGACCGCAAAGGTTTAAATGCTCCTGTTAAATTTGAAGCTAACGGAAATGAAATTAAAAGTGGGCAATGGGAAGTGTTCAACCTGGATTACAACGATGAGTATTTGACTGGTTTAAAATATGCCGAACGCAAAGAGCCAAATACAAAACCTGGAATTTGGAAAGGTACTTTTAATGTTGAAAAAGTTGGAGACACTTATCTTGATGTTTCAACATGGGGTAAGGGTGTTGTTTGGGTAAATGGTCATGCATTGGGTCGTTACTGGAACATTGGTCCAACACAAACTATGTATATTCCGGCTCCCTGGTTGAAAGAAGGAGAGAATAATATTTTAATTTTAGATATTGTTGGACCTTCAGCTACTACCGTCGAAGGATTGGAGCATCCTATTTTAGATCAGCTAAAACCAGAAAATGATTTTTCAGGTACACGCAGAAGTCAAGGTAAACTTCATATCAAAAATAAGAAACCAGTAGTAAAAGCAACGTTTAAAAAAGGTGGCGAAGCTCAAACAGTTAAGTTTGGCAAAACAGTAAAAGGACGTTTCTTCTGTATTGAGGCATTAAGTGCGATGAATAATGGTTCGCATGCTGCTATAGCCGAAATGGATATCTTGGATGCTAAAGGCAATGCTATCAGCCACGAAAACTGGACTATTGCTTATGTAAGTAGTGAAGAATCGGCTGGAGAAAATGGAATTGCTGAAAATGCTATTGACGGACAAACCTTTAACTTCTGGCATTCGTCGTGGAGTACTACAAAAACTGAGTATCCTCATCAATTGGTAATTGATTTAGGAGCAGAAACTGAAGTTTCTGGCTTTGTCTATGTTCCGCGTATGGATGACAAGGCTCCCGGACGTATAAAAGATTATCAGATTTTTATTAGCAACGACTTGGTTAAGAAGTAAATTATATTTACACAAGGTGATGAGGCTGTCTGTTTACGGGCAGCCTTATTTTTGTATGAAACAAAAAGAAAAGGATCGACACTACTGACGATCCTTTGATTATTCTTAAAAAGCAAATGTATTTACTTACGTCTGAATAGTGTTTTCTGAATCATAATACCCCAGAAATCATCACCCGTATTAGCAACCATACCATATTCAACTGCTATTTGTGCTCCTCCCCAAGCATTAATATTATAATAAGCATTTACCCAAACCGAGTTGTTAGTGTAACCATGCTGATCGAAATTGGTTGTTGTACCCAAAGCAAAATCAAAACGACCACTGTAAGAGTAGTATAAACCATTAACTAACGCTTTGTTTTTCCACGATTGAACGTCATGATTATAAGTGGTGTATGGTAAAAATAAATGGTTGTTAGAGTATAGTTCATAACCATATCCTAAACCAATACCAAAATTCTCTCCTTCGAAACGCTCATGCGAGAGACGAAGGTTAAGATTGTGGCGGCCATCTTTACCAACTCCCATCCAAAAACTAGCTTCTAAATCGGTGTAACCAACAGAGTTGTAAAACTGAACTCCCAGATTTTGAATACTGAACTTTTCAGTATCGGTTGTACCCAAAATGTATGGGTTGTTTTCTGCTACTTCCATATCTTGTGCACTTGCACATATAGTAGCCATACTTAAAAAAACAGTTAATAAATATCTCATCTTTTAATCCCAACTAATTGGTCGACCAAGAAAACAAGAATAGTGCCGTTGATATTTGTCATGTTTTATTTTAACCTGCATTAAGTAATCAAAACAAATTGTTTATAATTCACCTCAGGTTAGATAAATATATAATTAGTATTGAGGATAAGTTATTTATTAAGTGAATCGAGGAGAAGTCTCTCATTTTGTCTTTTTAAAATTTCATGGAAAAAGAAGGCAATATTCTGTTAAAAGATGTAATGCTGGTTCATTGAGCGTTTACCAATAGAAGCAACAGAACTTAGCATGGTGTTACGAGGTATTGGTTGTAAGTATTATAAATAATAGATATAAAAAACTGGAGGTAGTAATATATTTATCAATTTAATAGAAGATATTACCTTATGTAAAATATTATTAAATTAGTATATTTTATAAAAGTGGCATTGATATTGTTTAGTTCGCCTTTATATAATAACTTTCTGCATCAGAAAAAAAATTGAAAAAATCAGATTAACTGATATGAATAAATATAAATTCTACCTGTTAGTGGGTGTGATGAGTATGTTGGGTTTTGTTACCAAATCTCAGGAGATTAATCTAGCATTAAGTGATAGTACAAAATTGACACCATATGATTTAATGTCGAATTATTATACCAATGATTTCCGACCATTTAAGAAAAAGAATATTTATATAGGTTTGGATTTTTCGGTAAAAGACAGACAGCAAACCAATGTCGATCAGATTTTACAAAGGGTTGTTGATGGACAACAACTCGATTTTAGCGTTCAGTTTAAGGGGGGATATTACATTGGAGATTATGCTATGGTGGGATTAAACTTTAAATATTATCAAGAGAAATTTAAAGGACAGATATATCGCGAACCTGATACAATTATGTCTAATTCTATAAGCCGAGGCTATGAATTTACGCCTAATATTCGGTCTTCAGTTCCATTAACCCGCAACGAACGATTAAGTTTTTATACACAATTTGGTATAACGGCAGGTGTGGCAAATACATTGAAACGTGATATTACCCGATTTGATGAAGTGAGTAAGACTTATACAACCGATTATAATTTCAGAATTGGGATTAGTCCGGGTATGACCTTTTTTGTGATGGAAAATTTTGCTTTCGAAGTACAATTAGACGTGTTAGGATACGAGATGAAGGTAAGAGACCGAACAGTTGATGGGGAAGATGAATCGCGGGTTGTTAGGCAGAATGTAAACTTTAATATCGATCTGCTTTCATTAAACCTGGGCTTATCGTATTACATTGGAAGGGGTAAATAATTGAAAGGCATTAGAAAATGAAAAAGTATATATATATCATCATCATTTTACTGATTACTTCTTGTGTTGAAGAAGATTTTTTTGGTTTGTCTGACTATGGAAATATTAAAAGTATTGTAGTAAGTAATCAGGCTAGTAACGCGGTAATCGATAATAATAGCTATCATATTACGCTTGAAATACCTGGTGGTATCGATTTATCAACCATTACCATCCAAGAGTTGACATTATCATCTTTTGCCGAGGCTGATAAAAAAGTTGGAGATATTCTTGATTTAAGTACCGACCAACAAATTAAAGTAGTATCAGAAAGTGGAAAAGAGTATACATGGACCATTGAATCGTATGTGGCTTCGGCAACTCCGCAAATTAATAACTGGCAACTAAACGATTGGTATCAAACGTCAAGGGGGTATTATGAACCTGGAGCTGATGCCGCCACCACTGTTTGGGGAACAGGTAACCCGGGATCGGCTTTGGTAGGAAAATATGCCACAGTACCTGAAGATTTTGGAAGTGATAATTACGGTGCCCGAATGGAAACACTGGATAATGGTATTGCCGGTATACCATTAAATACACCAATATCGGCTGGTGCTATTTTTACCGGGTATTTCGATACGGATAAAATTGATCCTACCAACCCTGCTGCAGCAACCATATTTGGTACTCCATTCTCGGGACGACCTTTGGCGATGCGTTTTACATATAGTTATAAAGGTGGTGAAAAAAATAAAGATCGTAAAGGTAATGTGTTGGATTACCCGGATGCTTGCGATATTTATGCTTTGCTCGAAATAAGAATGGATGGACGCAAAGAACGTCTGGCAACAGCATGGTTTCGGAGTCCAGATGATCAGGAAGAAATGATCACCGTAGAGGTTCCGTTTACCTATGGCAAATTAGATAGTAGTTTCCCGGATTATATGATCCCCGACGATCATGATTTTGTAGGCGCCGACTCGGCAGCCTATGCATTGCCCACTCATATTTCGTTGGTAGCTACGTCGAGCTTTGGTGGCGATAAGTTCGAGGGCGCTGTTGGTAGCCTTCTAATTATCGATGATATTGAAATGCTGTACGAGGAGGAATAAAATAAGGCAAAAATAAAAGTCAAAAGTCAAAAGTGATTACCAATTATTCGATTTTCGATTAGGCAATTATCAATTTCTGATTATATAAGCCCGTAGCACAGAGTCCGGAGTCCGTAAATTACACGAGTAGAGCTATTGTTTTTTTCTAATATCTAGCTTCTATTAGCTATTAGCAGGCAGTCACGTAGTGACGTTTTTAACAGCATAGTACGTAAGTACTATGTAATGTAAACGATGATCAATTATTCGATTTCCGATTATCTTTAGAGATTGAACAAGCTATAGAACCGTTGTGCGAAGTAACCTCGTTTTTCTACTATTCTTCTGCGACGGTCTGGTATCGTTATTTTTTTATTACGTCCTTTCTGTCTTCAGCTAGAGAAAGGACCAAAGAAAGCCGCCATGGCTCCTCGATGACCCGCTACGAATTCATTACGGGAGAAATTTAAAGATTGACAGCTCAAAGCCAAATTTCTCTTTTCCCTTCATTCATTCAGCGGGTACCCCATCTGCGTAGCCAAATGGTGATCGCCTTGGTTAGTTTATTGCAAATCATTATTGTCCGGTCAAATGAAAGAATTTAAAAATATTCAACTCCTCTGGAGTTGTAAATCAAAACTAATTAATAGGTCTATAAATATTTATCCCCTCTGGGGATAGTTTAACAACTTCAGAGAAGTTGCATATCTATAGAATATTAAGAATTAAGAATCCTCAGCACAACTCCAGCGGAGTTGTATATAAATAATGGTATACATTGTAAAATGAAACGAGCCATGAATAGAACTTCTGATTGAGGGGCTTGCTTCGTACCGTTGATGAACCAAAGGCTTCAGGTACAACTTTTTGTTCCTCAAAGCCACCATTCTGCCATGTTCGCAACTAGCCCAGACAATCAGAATTTGGAACTCCCTTTCGAGTGGGGAGTTCCTGCTTTTGTAGTGATGTACATATCAATGTTATTTAGATTGCATAATTACCTGCGGCAACAATAAAGGTTGGTTGAAGCCTTAACAAGTCCGAAGCGCAAAGCCCGAAGTCCGCAGATTACACGAGTAGAACTGTTGGTCTTTTTCTAACCTCTAACCACTAGCATCTAATTTCTATTTATCAATTTGCGATTGTAGAAGCCTAAAGTCCGTAGATTACACATATAAGGTTACCAGCATTATTCTATCTTCTAACCTCTAATTTCTATCATTTTTTTTTCACTACACAAAGTTCTCTTAGCTAGTTCAATACTTTATTGTTGATAAATTTTTTTTGAAAATACATGTTACGTTTTAATGTTTTTGCAATTAACAGAGGCATCTGAGATCATTTTTTTAAGATAGCAATGTTAATGAATAACCTTAACTTAAAATTTAATGAAGTTTATAGAACAGCTTGAACGCTTTGAGCGTATTATTACCTTAATGAGCCTGCGGGCAACTGGTACACTTAATCAGTTAGCCGAAAAATTGCAAATTAGCGAAAGAACTCTTTACGATTACCTAAAAGCACTAAAGGAAAGAGGTGCTGATTTTTATTACTCCGATACTTATCAATCCTATTATTTACTTACTCCTTTTGAAATAAACTTTGGTTGTTGCAGTAAATTAGAATTATCGCAAACAAGGGGAGGAAAACGTTTTTTTATATCACTGCAAAAATTTCGCAGTGAAAGGCCTTATAATTGTTATGTGTTTAACTAAACTGGCCAGAAGAGAAAGCACCCCGGATGCCGAAAAGGGTCAATAGTGTAATGAGTAGGTATAATAAAATATGATTATGAAATTTAATCTTGAAGAGTTTAGTAAAGAAGAACAATTAGCTAAAAAGCAACTTTTAAATTTACGAGGAGGAAAAGAAATTAATACAACATCCTCCTCTAATAAATTTGTTTTTATGAGATATTTAATTTTCGTCTTATTTATTACGATGTGTTTGAGTACATATTCTCAGGACTTTAAACTGTATAATTATAATATAGAAAAAGCAGAATATTATAAGAGCCAAAATTTTATTGATTCATCATTGATCTATTTAAATAAGGCATATGAATGCGCTAATAAATTTATATGTTTTGATAATATATTAGCTTCTGACATTTACCATCAAGTTGGTGATACAGCTATGATTGAGAAGTGTCTTCAGACATTGTTTGATAATGGTTTTAATAAAGAGTTTATCGATGATTTGGGTATAGGTAGTTATCACTTGAATTCTAAAACTAACCTTTATGAGCAGTATCAAGGGTTAGAAGAAATACTTGAGATGTTTGGTGTTGATCAGTTTGTTAGGCAACCCTTACAAGAAACCTCGATGGCACATCAAATGAGTTTAGCCGACTCTATAAACTATGTAAAATTAAGAGCTCTAATTGAAGAATATGGTTTTCCGGGCTTTAATAATGTAGGTTTTCATACCAATAAAGTACTTGCTCTGATAATGCATATTACAACAAATAACAGTACTAAGTACGCTTGGGATAATTATTTTAAAGAACTTTTACTCGCAGAAGCAGCAAAAGGTAACATTAAGTATAGCGATTATGCATTTATTGCTGATAGGTATACCTACGCTTATGAAGGATGGCAAACGTATGGGCTTCTGATAATGCTAACATCTTCAGGGAAGGAGTTTATTCCATTTAAAGATATTAATGGAGTGGATAGTTGTAGGGCAACAATTGGTATGGCTCCTTTATTTTTTAGAGCAAAAACTATTAATGCAGAACTCCCTAAAGGTTATTAATATACTTGTAATGGAAGTAATGCCAACTATTACGATTAAATGATGGAAGATGCCTTTAGTAAGACTGATGCTCAAAGTCCTTGGCTATAGTAAATCTATCAGCTCGTAATCAACTAATTATTTCTAAAATCTATTTAATCTAATAATACAATAAGTTTACATTATTTACGTCTGTTCTTTTATAACCAATCTTAACCTATGTAATTAATGATGATCAAAAAGATTCTTTGTACAGCATTGAATTTACTTATATTGTTGCAAGCTTATAGTAGTAATATAGGTGAACTTACAGGCGTAATAATAGATGCAGAAACAGGAGATGCTATTCCATATGTGTCAATTCAATTAGTGGGTACTTTTATGGGAACGGCCTCCAATAGTGATGGCCAGTTTTCTTTTGTTTATCCATACCTAAAAGAAACTGATAGTCTTGCTTTTTCTGCAATAGGTTATAACGAAGTGGTTATGTCTGTTGCTAAGTTGCAGAAATGTAATAAAGTGTTATTAGAACCATCCATTTATCAACTGTCTGAAGTTGAAGTTCGAAAAAATGATCCGTTGGAGATTTTGCATAAAGCCATTAGTAAGATTCCGGAAAACTACCCACAAGAGTTTTATCAATTAAAAGGTTTTTATCGCGAGTTAATTAAAGAGGATAGTAGTTACATAAAAATGAGCGAAGCAATTTGTAAGTTTCAATTAACTCCTTATACTAATGAATTCAGAAGCGATGAAGCAAGTATCGAGGCTATTATGTGGCATATTAATTCCAATCAGTCTTCTGTTTTTAAATATACCCGACCCATAGGACTGGAAGGAGATGGTGCTTATGACAATATTTGTACTCCCAAGGGAGATAAGGTTGAAATTTTAGGAGCCCGTTCAAGTTTAGACATGAGGCAGGGAACCCGAGAAGTAAGTTTATTTGGAGGCCCACTATCTGTAATTGCGAAGGATAAAGTAAAGTATGGAAGTTATGACGTGCATTTTTTTGATAAGATATGGTTTAAACGTCATCACTTTAAATTACTGGATATTGTTCAGAAAGGGTCTCATCGATTATTTAAAATAGGGATGTATCCCAACAAAGATACAAAAGCAGCGATACCCTCTACACAAGCTTATTTTACAGGACTAATTTATATCGATACTCATTCATATGCTATTGCATCTATCAATTACAATGTTGTAATTAAAAAGCCAGGAGGATATACCTCTAAGCATCAAATAGGTTTTGGTAAAAAGAAAACTATTCGTAAAGTGAGTAATACATTTTACGGCTCGCAAACAAATATTGAGTATGAAGAAAACGGAGATAAATGGTATTTGAAGCACTGTAAAAAAACATGGCCAGTTCGCTTATATTTCAGCGAAGAAAAGAAATCGTTCTTGTATACATCCAATAGAGAGTTATTTATTACAGAAGTAATACCCGATACCATACAAAGACTGGATTCTAATAAATTATTTGAGAACCAGTACAACAATATTTTCTATGATTTTGAAAATGGTTTTGATTCTGATTTTTGGGTAAAACAAAATATTCCGCCTTATACTCAACTTCAGGATAGTATTAGAAATAATCTGGAGAGGTATGATTCATTAAAAAAGCAGTTTTCGGAAAATAATGTTTATAACGATACGCTGCGACCTCCTGTGGCTATAAAAGAAATAGTATGTGATACATTATTTGGTGTAAAAAGGTATGATCCTTACCATTGGATGGAAAATTATAGCGATGGCAGACAACAGGAGTATTTGAATGCTGAAAATGATTATTCAGCGAATAAGCAAATACTATATAAATCGTTAATTGATAATGTTTATCGCGAACTAATTAAAAGACAAAGAACCAGTGCCGAAGAACAGGATAGTACCTTGGTAGGTAATTATGTGTATTACTGGCAACGATTAAAAGGCTCCATGGTATACAATTATTATAGAAGAAATGTAATTACACAAAAAAAGGAGACTTTACTTGATGTAAATGAATTATCGATCGGCCATGATTATTACGAGATTAATTTAGCGCAGCCCAGTCTTGATAATAAATACATATTCTATTTAGTTGATTTTACGGGAGATATTATTCACACTGTTTTTGTGAAAGACTTACAGAATAACAAAGTAATACATACAGGTATCATAGATGCTTCGGAACAAATTTATTGGTCAAATGATGCAAAGAAGATTGTGTACCGCAACGGACTGGAAGGTCAGGGGAGTGATAAAATTATTGCTTCTTCAGTTGAGGATCCTGCCAGAACAGATACCTTGTTTGAGATAAAAAATAGGAAGAATTGGTTAACTATTGGTAAATCTATTGATAATACTTTCTTTGTGATCTCAGAGTCAAGTATGGAAGCCAACCATTGTTATTATATAAATGCATCGTTAAAAGGAAGTGTAAACGAAGTTTATCCATTTAAAGATAGCGTTGATGTGAATGTAACGCATTTTAATGGAGGATTTTGGATGATGAGTAATGAGTTTATTCCCAATTATGGGCTCTATTATCGAAATGATTCAAGTAATACATTACAAACCATTTTTGAAAAACCAGAGGCACTTTTTCTATCCTATATTTTGTTTGATAAGTATATAGCTATAAAAACCAGTGAAAATCTAAAAGAATACATAATAATATTACGCAAGAGTGATTTGAAAGAGTTGGATAAGATTGGTTTTAAAGAAGATGTATATCAACTAAAGAACATTAATCAATCGGAAGATCAACGGTATTTGAATTTTTCTTATGAATCATTTACAAAGCATGGAGTAAAATACCAGTACGATTTAAACCAATTAAAATTAAGTGAACAAAAAGCTGACAACTACGAAGGTAAATACAAACATCAATTGGTTTATGCAACCTCTGATGATGGTGTTCAAATACCTGTTTCAATTGTTTATACCCATAGAATTAAGCGTAACGGAACCAATCCGGCTGTTGTAAAAGCATATGGATCAAACGGAGCGTCTGTAGAACCATATCTTTCGGTAAGTGACAGGTATTTGTTAGATAACGGTATTTTAATAGTATATCCGCATGTTAGAGGAGGTAATGATTTAGGAATTAACTGGTGGAAGGCGGCACGAAGATTAAATAAGCAAAATACATATAATGATTTTATTGCAGCTGTAAAGTATATAATAGATAATAAGTGGGCAGCCAAAGATAAAATCGTTGCTCGTGGAGGTAGTGCAGGGGGATTATTAATGGGTGTTGTAGCAAATCAATCACCGGAACTTTTTAATACAGTAATTTTGGATTATCCTACAGTAGATTTAATTTCGAGTGCTTACCAAGAGGGTGTTGAAGTTTTATATAACGAGTATGGAGATGTTAAAGGCAATGCAAAAGATTTTAACAATGTACTAAAATACAATCCTTACGATAATATTAAAGCTCGGAAATATCCAAATATGCTCTATGTAACTTCGTTAACCGATGATAGATGTTATTGTTGGGAGAGTGCCAAGTGTGTGGCACGATTAAGAGAAAACAATCAATCAGATAGTGATATATTACTAATAACAAAAGATGGAGGAGGCCATGGAGGAAATGCCAGCTATTATGATTATGTGAGGGAAGAAGCCTTTATTATCTCCTTTATTATAGCTCATCTTAATTAGAAATTCGAAATATTTAACTATTCAATCCTAATAAACTAAACATGTATAAGTTCAATTCTTAATCCACAGAGAACTCCATAGGAGTTCAATATTGATAGCCCGGGGTGAATGAGACCTGAGCTTGACGAAGGATCGAAAGAACCCTGGGAATATAAGGTCCTATTCATTGCCGCACATATTAAAGTTATTGAGATTGTATAATTACCTGCGGCAATAACAACGGTTGCTCGAAGCTTTTAACAAGCCCGAAGCAAAGAGTCCGAAGTCCGTAAATTAAACGAGTAGAGCTATTGTCTTTTTCTATCTTCTAACCTCTAGCATCTAATTTCTAATTTTCAACTCACGATTAAAAATTATCGAATAATAATTGTGCTAAAACAAGCTATCATCCATTAGCCAGCAGCTTTTAACAAGTCCGAAGTCCGTAAATTACACCCATAGGACACAGCTTATCTAAAGGCTAATCTCTAACATCTAGAGATACTTTTTTTCTCTTCCTATACACTAAACAAAACAATGCTATCGTTATTTAAATATCTAATATACATAATCAACCTAATGAAAGATTTAAAACACCCTCACATCACCCAACGTAAAGCTTGTGTTAACTTCTCAATACAAATACTAAAAATCAAGAGGATACTGTTGCTTTATTTGCTACTACTTGGTTTTGTAAGCATTAATGTACAGGCTCAAAACGATGGTACAACACAGTTTATCGATTCAACTATTATTGATGTTATCAAACCCAATCAATCAGATTTTTCGTTATTATATGGGCATGATAAAATGCATATTAATAACCTGTTTTTATCTTCAAAAGGGGTGCTGTTGTGCGACCAAAGTGAGTACTCGTTTTATTTATTGAATAAAGATAATAACCTGATAGTTGATACATTTTTGTTTAAACCATTTGCCCGCAAGCATCAGCTTAAAGCATACAATAATGTGAGCCCCCGGACCAAGCTCGAAATTGGATTGAAACAAATAAATGATACCTCGTTTTTTGTAGGTGTAGTTGATCAGCAGAATGACATTAAAATATTATGCTTAAATATAAATGCGCAGCAAAAATTAGTGCCCGTTTTAAAATCGTTTGATATTAGTCGTTTCCCAATTCCCGATCAATTTAGTAATACAGATCCCTACTATATTAAATTGTTTCTGAAGTATTATACTGTTGTTGATAATTACGAATGCTATTGGTTCTCGCTATTTAGTGGGAAAAGTAGAGATACCCAACAAGTTTTATTTGTTGATGATGGACATAGGGTAGCGAAAGTATATGCTCAGAAGGGAGGATTTTTCAATTTTCCGGCCATCACTACCGACTTCTTTCATTTTTATGTGCTATCATCGAAATACAACAAGGTAAGTGTATACGATATCAATACTTTGGCCGAGCAACAAACCGTTACTGTAACTAACGAAGTGCCTGCTTGTAGTAATCGTTTTTTTGTGGATGTGGTTAGTAATCAATCATACTATTATTCGCATGCCAACGATCAATACATTATTTATCAGTGTTTATTAAATCCTTATCCTGTATTGAAGCCTGTGATTAAAATTGCGCCTTTGGAAGGAATGCGTTTGGTTAATATCATTAATGGTAAAGCTTGTTTTTCGTGGACACATCCCGATGGAAATACCTATCAGTATGCGTTGCCTTTGGTATTGCAAAAAGACTAACATGATGAGATGTAAGTTGCTATTTATATTTGCTTTGGTTACTATGCACATAGATGGCCAAAATCTGGTGCCAAACCCCGGTTTTGAGCAAAATATTGATTGTCCGGATTCATCAGGTAATCTGGATCTTGTTAAAGATTGGTGGAGCCCATGGGGTAAGCCTGTATATTTTCATGCCTGTAATAATTACCAAACCAACTATCGGCGCATAGTGCCACCCGGGCAAAAACCTTATAATGAAAAGCCTGTAATAGCTTATGCCGGTGAAGGGTATGTAGGTATTTATATGTCTGTCATCTGGGCTCCAAAATATCACGATTATCTAATGTGTAAATTGAATGAACCATTAATGAAAGATTCAATTTATGAGGTAGAGATGATGGTGCGTCTTGGGAATGTTTGGAAATATATCGATTATATTGGGACTTACTTCTCAGTTGATAAATATGAGATTTCGAAAAAACAAACGCTTACTTTTTATAGTCGCTACAACGATACTTATCGATATGAAACACTTAACAGAGTATCTCTTAATTTCGATAAAGATACTGTTCGGCTATATAGCAATACATCCAAATTAAACGACCGGAATAATTGGATTCAGGTTAAGGGGGAATATACAGCCAAAGGAGGAGAGCAGTATATTACAATTGGCAATTTTGATATTGGTAACCGTGGCTTGTATGATAACAATATTGAGCCCGAAGAGCAAACTTATATCAAGGATGGACTAGGATATTTGGAAGGAGATTTTAATTATTCATATTACAATAACACATTTTATTATATCGATGATGTTTATGTAGGTAAAATACCATTTAACGAGTCGCGATCATATCATCAATTTGCTTCAGCAGTAAAAGTAGGGCAAGCAATAAAATTAGATAATATCTTTTTTGATACCGGTAAAGCAAGTCTGCAAGCTGCTTCTTATTCAACACTTAAATTGTTACTTACCTATATGAAGCAGAACAATGACTTATTTTTAACCGTAGCCGGACATACCGATAATACAGGAAACGAAACCAATAATCAACTATTGTCAGAAAACAGGGCCAAAGCCATTGTTAGTTATTTGCAAATAAACGGCATTGATGTAAGTCGTATGCAGTTTATAGGTTATGGAAGCACCAAGCCGGTGACTGATAATAACACTAATAAAGGGCGGGCACAAAATCGCAGAGTTGAGTTTACCTTGAATCAAAAATAGGGTTTAATAGATTAGAGTATCAATTCAATGTAGCATATCAAGTAAAAAAATAATAATGAAAAACAGTATTTTAATAATATGTATAACTCTGTTTTTGATTCAATGTTCTTCACCCGATAAGCAGATTTATTTATCGTATTATAGAATGATAAATAATGCTGAATATTCTTTGTTTGAAGGAGATACTTTGCAGGCTATAGCTCAATATGAGAAAGCCACTAAGATGGTTGAACGACCATTTTTAAGAGATTTGAGAACACTGATTTCCATAAAAATTAAATCGTTTGATACGATAGATATTAATGAAACAATGGAGTTGGCTATAAAGCTTGGTGCCAGTAAAAAATATCTGTGTTGCGATTCTCTTATTAATTCGGAATATCGAGATAATTGGGATGAATATTTTCCAAAGTATGATAGTCAACGACTGGAATATTTTGCCAGTATTGATACGGTTTATCGTAAGCAAATTGTAGAATTAATACAAGAAGATCAAAAGTACCGAAGCTTATTAGAAAGTGAGGTTGAAAATTTGGACAGTATACGTAAAACCAATGATTATCGTATACTTGAGAAACTAAAGCAATTGATTAACGAAAAAGGGTACTTTGGCTATTCCGTTATTGGAGAGGATTTATTGTGGGGAGATAATGAAGATAACTTTAACGACGTTTTCTTTCGTCATATGGACCCAGATACCAATAAGGTATATTTTTATGATATTCTAAAGCAGGCTGTAATGAATGGTGATTTATACCCCGATAAGTATGCAAGTATAGTTGATTATGATTGCATTAAATCGGGTAAGTGGGAACAGATGTACGGATCATGCTCGTTTGCTTATATCGATGGGAGTTATGCCTTTCCATTAATTAATATTGATCAGATTGATTCGTCGAGGGCAGAAATAGGTCTTAGAAACTGGAAAGAACATTTGGATATAACCGGACTTAAATATGATGATAAAATTAGGCCATGGGAATAGTGTTTTCATAATAAATTAAAAACAGATGAATAAGTTAATTGGATTTTTAGTGGTTATAATTGCGGTGTTAGGCTCATTACCTCTACAAGCCCAGATTTATAAGAAAGAACTCATTTATGAGTTTGATTACTGCATTGAAAAAGAAGGCTCAACTATCAATGGAAAGTTATATTTAGGTTGTTTAGGTAAGGAGTTTCAAACACCGTCAGAATGGCAATATGCTGTAATGTGGACAAAGGATAAAAATGAATTAAATCCACAGATTAAAAATACTGGCATTATTGAAAACAAAAACAGAGTATGGCTTCATCCACCACGAATGAAAGAGTTTTCAGTATTGGAATATTCTCCCTTTCCACAAATCAAGTATCCGTTTAAGGTGGGTACAAAATGGAATTGGTCGCTTACTCCCGGTAGTAATTGGATTTCAAAAGAGCTTGGAGTGGGCGAAGACGATGTATTAGAATATCAATTTCAAATTACCAATAATGTAAAGGAATTTACATTTCTTCCATACGGAAACCAAATGTGCTTTCTAGTTAAAGCTGAAAGTACAAATGGAAAAACACAATCAGCATTTACAGGATATTTTAATGAGAAGCTAGGCTTTATTAAAATGATTTATAATAATAGAGATGGAAGTATCATCACTTTTAAATTGGCTGATGTTATTGAATGGACGGAGTTAGTTGTATATGATCCTGCATTTAAAGCTATACACTAATTAATCGATTACCCATTGGCTATTATCAATTTTTGATTGAGTATTGAGCAGAAGCAGGCTATCAGCTTTTTACAGCCCGAAGCACAGAGTCCGCAGTCCGGCAGTTAGTATATCAGGAAAACTATCAGCTATATTCTAACCTCTAGCTTCTAGTAGCTTCTTGCAGCCAGTCACGTAGTAACGTTTGTAACAGCATAGTACGTAAGTGCTATGATTTATTGACGTCTGATTAAAACGCCTTCGAAAAATAAACACAATCATCAATAAAAAGATATATTTACATAATAAAAAGAACCCTGATGAATTTCAAAACAATAATACTAACCCTTCTGCTAATCACATTTGTAGCAACAAGCAATGGCCAACAAATTAAGCCTTGCTTAGGTAAATATCGAAAAGAAATAAATGGATCGTTTTGTAATACCCCCAAAGAGCTATTTGCTTTGGGGAATAATCAATTATATATTTCTTGTGATAATGGTTTGAGCTGGGACAAGAAAAAATATATTCCAATCAATAAAACAGAAGTATTATCATCTATTTGTGCCAATGATTCGGTTATTCTGGTAGGAACTCAAATAAAAGATTTTGATGATGAAGCCCACATTTATCGATCGTTTGATAATGGCGACAATTGGCAGATATGTGGTAGTGGAGTATTTGGATCAACAACAGTCAACCGGATTTACTTAAAGAACGATACACTTTTCTCCTGCACAGGCTATGGAGTTTTTCGCTCGCTTAATTGGGGCTCGTCATGGCAAAAGTGTAATAGCGGATTACCTTCTGCCAATAAAACATTTTGCATGGCAGGCAACGATAGTATTTTGTTTGTAGGAGGGCGCTATGGCGTTTACTACTCAAAAAATGGTGGTCAAAACTGGAACCCATGTAAAAATGGTATTGCAAAAGAGAGTATAAATCAAATAGTGATAAATAATGATGACGTATATCTGTTGGGTAAACGAATCTATCATCAAAAACTACCTTGCAACAAAGAATGGATTGATATTACACAAGGAATACAAACTACATTTATCAATCATTTGCTTTGTAACGATGACAAACTATATGTCAGTGCATTTTGGCAAATGTATCAGAAAGAAGGCGCTAATAATTGGGAAATAATATCATTAGCGGTTAATAAGAAAATTAAGAATACAGATGAATCTATAAAAGGTTTACCTATTACATCATTTATAATCACTGATTCCACTTTTGTAGTATCCTATTCTAATAAAGGAGCTTATCTGGTGTTAGGTAATAATGATTAATCGATTACCAACTTTTAATTTATCGATAAGCCGGCAGCCATCAGCTTTTAATAAGTCCGAAGCACAGAGCCCGTAGTCCGGCAATTGGTATATTAGGAAAACTATCAGCTATATTCTAACCTCTAGCTTCTAGTCGCTAATTGCAGCCCGTCACGGAGTGACGTTTGTAACAGCGTAGTACGTAAGTGCTATGTAACATAAAAGATGATCAATTATTCGATTTCCAATTGGCCAATTATTGATTTATCAATTTCCGATTATATAAGCCCTAAGTCCTAAGCGCAAAGTCCGCAATTAGCATGCTTGGAACAATAGCTATTCTTAGTCCACTGAGAACTCCATAAGAGTTCAATATTGATAGCCCGGTGTGAATGAGACCTGAGCTTGACGAAGGATCGAAAGAACCCGGGGAATATAAGGTTCTATTCATTGCCGCACATATTAAAGTTATTGAGATTGTATAATTACCTGCGGCAATAACAAAGGTTGTTCGAAGCTTTTACCAAGCCCGAAGCAAAGAGTCCGAAGTCCGTAAATTAAACGAGTAGAACTGTTGGTCTTTTTCTAATTTTCAACTCACGATTAAAAATTATCGAATAATAATTAAGCTAAAATAAGCTATTATCCATAAGCCAACAGCAATCAGCTTTTATTTTTTACTACTCAAACTTCTCTTAACTAGTTTAATACTTTATTATGGTAAATTTTTTTTGAAAATACATGTTACGTTTTAACGTTTTTGCAATTAACAGATGTATCTGTTATCATTTTTATTTATAAAAGGTAGCAATGCTAAATACAACCTTAACTTATAATTTTAATGAAGTTTATAGAACAACTTGAGCGCTTTGAGCGCATTATTGCTTTAATGAAACTGAGAGCGACTGGTACACCTTGTCAGTTATCCGAAAAATTACAAATTAGCGAAAGAACTCTTTACGATTACCTAAAAGCACCAAAGGAAAGAGGTGCTGATTTTATTACTCCGAAACTTATCAGTCTTATTATTTAGTATCTACTTTTGATAGAGTGGACAGGTCATGTCATTCTGAGCTGGCTTTTGTCAAAGGAGTAAAGAGGCAAAGAACAGGAAGTTGAACGATTTGTAATGGTGATGAAATAATACATTATTCAAAGGATGTATTTAAGTTTGATGGTAGTGTAAAGTATAAAAATGTAATTTTTGATAATTCGTTGAATTGCGGTTGTGATTAAAATCTAATAAAATGAAATTAGAAAGATTGAAAATTGAGAAGTTTCAAAAGAATCAAATATCAGATTTAAATAGCATTAGGGCAGGAAAGAAAGAGGAAACTGGATCAGGTAAATTTGGAAATGGTGATACTTGTACGTGTTATTCTGGCGATGTTAAAACATTTCATTGGTGGACAAAAAAAGTTAAAATGGTGTTGTTGAAAAATTTATGTGTTATAGTATTCTTAATGATATGCGAACAAGGGTTCGGACAATCTAATTATTTGTCGTATTACAGAGATATTGCAAAGGCTAAGGATTACAGAAAGGTAAAAAATATTGATAGTTGTGTATATTACTATAAGAAGGCTTTTGAGAAGGTTGATTATGTTCATATTGATATTGCAAAAAATGCAAGAAGTAGTGCAAAAAAAGGTAGAGACAAGAAATTTATATCTGTTTGTGATTCAATAATAAGAGCATATAAATTGATAAACAAAAATAAAGTAGCGATCCAAATAGATAGTATATATAAGGAAGATCAAAGAGTTAGGGGAAGTAAATATATGAGTGCCAAAAAATATTTACAAAAATGTTACCATGATAATCCTAATTTAAATGAGGGAAAAGACTATGATAAAGCGAAACAACTTTTTGGAGAGTGGCAGCATGTTGATAGCTTAAATATTAAGCTGCTTAAAGAAATTATAAATGAAGTAGGATTTCCCCATGAAAAGCTTGTAGGCAAACAAACAGCTAGTAACGCTACATTTATTTTGCTTCATAATGATAATGATTCATTAAACGTAGAAATGGGTGATATTTTATTTGAAGCTCTAGAATCGGGAGGAATTAATCCATATATCTATGCCTCTATAATTGATAGACATTTGTTTTTCTATAATAAGAAGCAAAAATATTATACAATACCTTACTTGGGATCAAACCTTAAAAAGGAAGACTTGGAATATTATAATAAAAATCGGAAGAATATAGGGATGTGTAGTATACAAGATTTACAAATTAAAAGAAAAGGTAATTCAATAACAGTTAGTTATGAAAAATATTAACGTATTTCAAATATTAGTATTGGTTTGTATTACGTATTGTTTAACAACTAATATATTTTGATCCCAAACTAATATTATTGCAATGAGATTTATAGTACAGTTATTGATAGTGATGAACATTTTTACCATCTCTGCTCAAAAAGTTGATCGACATCAAGCCATTGAAACAATTGATTTTGTTACACAATCATTAGAAAGAGTGCATGTTAATGCTTTTAAATATTGTCCGAAAGATACTTTTTATTCAAATATTAACTTATTAAAAGAAGAAATTTCAGATTCGATAACTGAGCAAAAGCTATGTATGCTTCTGCAAAAGAATATTGCACTATTAAAAGATGGGCATACGCAACTCTTCCTTTTTGATGAAGCTTGGGATAAACACTTACAGAATAATGGAGAAATATTTCCAATTGAATTGGAAGTTAATCAAAATGAAAAAGTAATTGTTAAGAAAAATTATAGTAGTTCTTCACCTCTTAAATTTGGTGATGAACTACTTGAAGTAAACGGTTTGACTTTTGAAAGAATTATTAAAGAAGAACAGCAATATGTAAGTGCCGAAAGTGAAATATACCAGTTACAATGTTTGTTCAGTAGTTTACCTCATATTTTATGGAGCAAGTATAACTTGAGGGATTCAGTATATAATGTAAAGTATTTAAGAGATGGGGTAATACGTAACGAAAAAATTCATTCAATAAAGTATTTGCAAACAATGAATAATGATCAGGATAATTACACCTTTGAAATTAAGGATGGAATGGGTGTTTTAACTATGTATGTTATGTATGATAAGGGAATTCCATTTAAAAAACTTTTGAAAAGTTCTTTTAGACAAATGCAAAAGAAAGGAGTATCTGATCTAATAATTGATTTTAGAAATGCTGACGGAGGTAATTCGAATCTGGGGGATGATATACTTAGTTATATAAGTGATAAACCATTAAAATCTTATAAGAAAATAAGTGTCAAAAAAAGTGCAGAAATGGAAGCTTTTTATAAAGACTATTTTGGTAAATTCAGCTATTTTTTCATCAAGGCTTTAATTCCATACTTAAAACTAGAAGATGGAGAGATACAGGAGATTAATGGAGGAGATATACAGCCTCAAAAGCATGGATTTAAGGGTAATACCTATTTGTTAACCAGCCATCAAACCTACTCAAGTGCAGATATGTTTGTAAGAATTTTTCAGAATTATAAATTAGGAACAATAATCGGAGAAGAGACTGGAGGTAAGGGAATTGATTTTGGAGAAATTATTCAGCTTCGGATTCCTAAAATGAATGCATATCTTGATGTTTCTTGTAAAGAATTTTATGATGTTGGAGAATTTGAAAATTCTGGAGTTAAGCCAGATTTTCAAGTGAATGAAAAAGATGCGTTTAATTTTGTAGTTGATTTAATAAATCAAAGAAGTAAATCGTTGGGTAATGAGTGAGATTACATTAATTATCCAACCAGATACGATGGATTGTGGTCCAACTTGTCTACAAATGATATCCAAATATTATGGTCGTTATCATTCTTTAGACACACTGCGAAAACATAGCTATATTACCCGGGAAGGTGTTTCGATGTTGGGAATTAGTGATGCGGCTGAAGCTATAGGTTTCAGAACCATGGGAGTAAATGTTGGTTTTGATAAGTTAGTTAAGGAACATCCGGTTCCATTTATTGCTCATTGGAATCAGCAGCATTTTGTAGTTGTTTATAAAATAGAGGGGGATAAAGTTTGGGTGGCAGATCCAGCGCATGGTAAAGTAACTTATACCCATAACGAATTTATAACAAGCTGGGCTTCTACCAAACAAGAAGATGAGGATGTAGGTGTTTGTTTATTGTTAGAACCTACACCAGAATTTTACAATAGAGAAGATGAGCCATTTAAGGTTCGTAATCAAAATGGAAAAGGAACTTATGTACAGATTTTGAAAAATATAATTGATATTTCCCAATTTTCAGAGGTGGTAGTTCGTATAAATTATGACAATAAAACATTAAAAAATATATCAGAAATCCTCGATGATTTAAAGAAAGCAAATAAAAAGAATATATATGTAACTTTTAAATTGCAAGCTGAATTTAAGATTGAGGATTATGTAATAAATAAATTTAAAAAATTGCTTAATGAGAATCAATATTCTTGTAATTTTTAGTTTCATCAGTATATGTGGGGTCTCGCAACAACTTACTAAAGAACAAAAGATAGAAGGTTTATCTCAAATATGGAAAGAAGTAGAGTATAATTATCCATATTTCGATTCGCAAAATGTAGCATGGGATAGCTTGTATTATGTAAATTTACAGAAGGTGGATAGTTTAAAGTCGGACAAAGAGTATTTTAAAATGCTATCACGTTTTTTGGCTGTGTTTCATGAGGGGCACACATATGTATATATACCAAAGGAAATTCATCAGAAAGTTGGATTAAAGATTTGGCCTTTCTATACACATAACAAGCTGTATGTAATTGGTGTTGGTAAACAGTTACGTGAATTAATTCCATTGGGTAGCCAAATATTAAAAGTTAACGATACGGATGTATTTGAACTTATGGATAAAATGTTTAATGATCACTATTATCCAACTCATGCAAAATATCATCATCTGCTGAGAGAAATATTTTATGAAGAGGACGGAACCAAATATTCACTTCAAATAAAAACACTAAAGGGGGAAGTGAAAAATTTGAATTTGATGGTAAACAAAACAGACTCCTATGATTGGAATGAGATAAAGTTTCCTCGAAAGAGTTTTAACAACTTCCATTACGAAATAATGGATAACATATCATATGTGAATTTTGGAAATAACTTTAATCCAAATCCATTAAAAAGCTTTGAAAGTGTAATAGATAGCATTAAGACCACTAAGGGAGTTATTTTTGATTTACGGGGTTGTCGGGGAGGCATTTGTATTCGATCCGATGTATCTAAGTACTTTTCTAAGGATAGTGTCATATATCCTTATTCTGTTATGGTAAGAATCAATAACGGCTATAAAAGAGCAAATGGGCAATTTAATTCAACGAATAGTGAGTTTTTTAATAATTCGGCATTTAAATCAGACACTGCAAAATTTGTAAAGGATAACAATAAATTTATAGATCTTCCAGTTGTAGTTTTAGTAAACGAAAGTACGATATCTGAAGCCGAAACATTTATTGTGTGTTTGAAGTCAGTTTGCAATCCATATATAATAGGCAAACCATCACAAGGTAGTGCGACCTATCCTTTGAAAATTAGGTTGCCATTAAATGCATACGCAAGTATTGCAGTTCAAAAGCTGTTTAGTAATGGAGAGCAATATACTTATATTCATCCCGATTTGATTTTGGAGCCTACCATCGAAAATATTCTGGAGGGTAATGATGTTGTTTTAAACGAGGCATTAAATTATTTGAGGATTATCGATTATTAATCAATCAATTTCCGATTGGTGATTATCAATTTCTGATTGCATGAAAGTAAGTTTTAGGTATCAGCTTTTAAAAAGTCCGTAGTCCGGCAATTGTTGATTTATCAATTCGCGATTGTATAAGCCCAAAGTCCGTAGATTAGGCATATAACGTTATCAGCTTTACTCTAACCTCTAACCTCTAGCTTCTAGTAGCTTTTTTGCAGCCAGTCACGCAGTGTCGTTTGTAACAGCGTAGTACGTAAGTGCTATGTAACATAAAAGATGATCAATTATTCGATTTCCAATTGGCCAATTATTGATTTATCAATTTCCGATTATATAAGCCCTAAGTCCTAAGCGCAAAGTCCGCAATTAGCATGCTTGGAACAATAGCTATTCTTAGTCCACTGAGAACTCCATAAGAGTTCAATATTGATAGCCCGGGGTGAATGAGACCTGAGCTTGACGAAGGATCGAAAGAACCCGGGGAGTATAAGGTTCTATTAATTGCCGCACATATTAAAGTTATTGAGGTTGTATAATTACCTGCGGCGACAACAAAAGTTGTTCGAAGCTTTTACCAAGCCCGAAGCAAAGAGTCCGAAGTCCGGCAATTGGTAGATCAGGATAACTATCAGCTTTTCTAATTTCTATTTTACCAATTAAATGATTATGGATTTCTATTTGTGCTAAAACAAGCTATCAGCCATTAGCCATCAGCTTTTAATAAGTCCGAAGCACAGAGTCCGAAGTCCGTAAATTAAACGAATAGAGCTATTGTCTTTTTCTATCTTCTAACCTCTAGCATCTAATTTCTAATTTTCAACTCACGATTAAAAATTATCGAATAATAATTGTGCTAAAACAAGCTATCAGCCATTAGCCATCAGCTTTTAATAAGTCCGAAGCACAGAGTCCGCAGTCCGTAAATTGCAAGGTTAGAGCTACCAGTATTTCCAATGCTCCCTAGCAAATACTTCGTATGGCTAATTGGGTCAGGCTATACTCCCGGTTATGTCCATTGCACGATTGCAAAAACTACTATTGCTGTCAGTATCCTGTTTACCGTGTAACTAAAAAAACATATCATCCAAGGGTTTCAACTCTGTTTTTATCTTTTTTACTGTGTAACCAATGGATAGTACCTTATTTATTGGCAAAAACAGAGTGTTGCCAACGGTAATAACCGTTTTCTGTTGTAAAAAAGCATTATTGCTAAGGGTAAGTCTCATTTTTAGATGTAAAAAGACAGCATGCACAATGGTTAGTTACCTTCTGTTCTGCATGAGTATTTATTTACTCTTAGCTTTCGTATGTTTTTGTGTCAGAAATATGTTGTTTCGTTTACCCAAAAGTATGTGGCTTAATTATTTAATATTTGTGCTGCTGGTTAAATGCCTGCTGCAGTTAGCAAGCTAAGTTTTACTTGCAATATAAATGCAATCGCGCACTAGCTTTTGTAGTATTTGACTACAAAAGCAAACTTTATGAATTTAAGCATTGGTAGTTAAAAACTACCTTTTAAGTTCGGTGTAGATGGCAATCTACGCCGAGCTGTTTGATTCATATTAAGCTTAGCGGGGTGCAGCCAGTCAAGTAGTGACGTTTGTTTGTAACAGCATAGTACCTAAGTGCTATGAATAATTGACGTCTAAGCAGAAGTCCCCGCTTGGCCAAGTTTGTAACTTCGTCGTATTTAAAAAGTAGTCTCAGACTACTCTACCGTAGCAGCAGGCAATGTCAAAACCTCAATATTTAATACATATCGCATTCAGCAATATCCAGCTGTTTTTTATAAGCATTTCCTCCCAGTAGGTACTCCCTTAATCCTTCAAATCCATAGGTTTGAATGCTCTCAATATCAAATTCTTTCTCCTTTAATTGTGCCAGGTCACCCATTCCGGCTTCATCAAAAAGGTTCATTAATCGCGGAAACTGATTCTCATCCAGGTTAATAAAAGTACTTAGCCGATCAATTTTCCAATAACTAATATCGTGTTTACCTAATCCGGTAATTTGTTGCAGCTTATCGCCTTCGGGGGTGGAGTTGTGTGTTATAAATAAAAAGGTTTTAATCACCAGGTTATCTTCAATTATTTCATAAACAAAGTAGCCAATTTTAATATCAAACAATTTAACCTCCGAAAGATAACGGTTGTGGTATTTAGTAATTGTAAGGTTTTGATTGGTGTTATCCCAAAGGGTATAGTTTAAACTCTCTTGTTCAAGTAAATCTAATCGCTCTTTTAACCTGTTTATGGCATGACTTTGAATGTAAAAATTATAATTATCATATAAGGTATCAGAGCAATATTGAATATTTTCTTTCGAAATGGTTTTCCAATGAAAGCCCAAGCTGCAATGTACCCCTCCTAATCGGTAAGCAGGCCGAAAATGATTCATAATTTTAAAATATTTTTTCTCAGCCGGATGACCCGATATTTCTGAAACAAATTCAAGACGCGGATCATCTTTAACAATGGTACCTATTCGTATGCGTGATCCGAATTGCTTTGTTAGAGGATTACTCAGACGAATTACCGAATTTGAAAAATCCAGAATACAATTGGTGAAGAAAAGTTTGTTAAAATTATCACTTGCTTTCTTAAAATCTTGGTAAGATAAATGATCATTCCCTACTTCTTTTTCAATTTGGTCGGCTCTTGTATAAAGCATACAGCTTATTAACATTATTTCGTGGGTTGAAATTCTTTTGCTTCTTACTTCGTTTTTAAATTTTCTAAATTCTGTTTTAGCATAACTTTGAATTAATCTGAGTTCTTTGTTTGATACGTATTGGTTTACTGCCTGCGGATGTCGTATCTGAAATCTACGATCATACATTTTTCTTTTTTCAGCATTGGTAAAATCATATTCTTCTGCCAACTCTTCATAAATGCAACATTCATTAAGTTCTCTTAAAAAAGTTTTAATGCCACCTCCCTGATGATGTTGAGGTTTTTTACGCTTCTTGTTTTTAGCCATATCAAACTTGTTTCTTAGGTTAGCATAATAAATGTAATTAAATAATTTATCATATAATGATGATAATGGATGTTTTTAATGATAAATAAGTTTTGAGGATTTCTAAGCGATGTGATTCACTGAATGGTTTTCTGTGTATATTGCACACTAGATAGCGTATTTAAATAAAATAGTCCTTGCTTTAACTTATGAATACTAAAAAAAGAAATTTTTGGAGCATGCTAGTGCTTGCCTTTATTTTTTCGTCATGCTTGCCTCAACCTAATTTATCGGTTGAAGAAAATTTATTTGATCAAAGCCAAACCGATGATTTAGGCTTGCCCGAGCCAACTGAAGCTGAAACTTTTACCATTTATGCCGCAACAGATACAACAGATAAATATGTGAATGGTGCAGTAATGACTTCTTTTAAGGGAAAACTGTTTTGTATGTGGCAAAGTTCTCTAAAAGATGAAGATTCAAACGATACCTGGGTGGCTTACAGCAGTAGTTCTGATGGAAGGGATTGGACTCAACCCAAAGTATTACAGAGTAGCCCTGATGATGCATACTGTACTTCTGGAGGTTGGTGGGTTAAGGGCGATACAATTGTTGCTTTTATCAACGAATGGAGCTATGAAGAATCGCCTCGTTACTGCAAAGTAAAGTATAAGCTATCTACCAATGGTGATTCATGGTCAGATCTCAAACCTGTTATCTGGGCTGATGGAAGTGAGATGATCGGAGCCTTCGAGCAAGATCCACACTCTTTGGCATCAGGCCGTATTATTAATGCAGTACATCTTTCTCCTGGATTACATGTTACCCCTGTATTTACTGATGATGTCTATGCAATAAGTGGCTGGCAAAAAGGCGACATGATTAATATGGAATATAGTGGTGATGTTACCCGCGAAATTGAACCCAGCACTTATCAGCGAAAAGACGGAGCCTTGGTAATGGTTTTTCGCGATCAGAAAAGCTCATTCTGCAAATTAGCATCCGTAAGCTTAGATGAAGCACGAAGCTGGAGTACCCCTGTTATAACCAATATGCCCGATGCCAGAACCAAGCAAAGTGCAGGTAATTTACCCGATGGATCGGCGTATTTTGTTGGTAATCCATTAAATAATAAAAGTCGTATGCCATTGGTGGTTACTTTAAGTAGGGATGGACGTTTTTTTGATAAAGCATTTGTGTTACGGACAGCTAATGATTGTCCGGTAATGAACTATGATGGTAAATACAAACGTCAAGGCTATCATTATCCCAAGTCGATGGTTGCTGATGGTTTTTTATACACATCCTACACAACCAATAAAGAACGGGTTGAATATACAAAAGTACCTATTCAGCGTCTTACTGAATAGCCTTATTATAATTGCAAAGCAAATTAGATGAAAGTATGCGAATGGATGTAATTATAAGTGAAGTTATGGCATTCTTAATATACTAAAGTTGTTGTAATGGCTTAAAAACCAATTGTCATCCGGGTGTTGATCATGTTGAAGTTTTTACCTCCTCCTGATAAGCCATTGAAGATCGAACGAAGCCCAATATCAACCATCACATTGTTGTAATGAGCATTGAGATTAACTTCTGCTTCGTTTTGCATAAATAAGGGATTACCTTTAAATATAGTACCATTGTTTTTGTTAAACTTGTAAATGGGATTACTTACAAACATTGCCTTTCCCGATGCCGTTAACCAACTATTGATGGGTTGTTCTATTTCGAGGTTTGCGGTAATTTGGTATTGAGTGGATGTTGGGTCAACATATGTATAGCTTTTTAGCAATCCTAATCCATAAGTTACCTTTGTGTTATCCCAAAAGTCATGCGTTTTTTCTGCATTAACCCATTCATATCCTCCAAGTGTCACAAAGGTCCTTACTAATTGTCGTTTATATAATCCAAGTTCTTTAATGTATTGGCGACTTTCCAGGTCTATATCTGGAAATACATTCAAAGTATCGTTTGCTTTATTAAATACCAGTGGCTTTGTTAATTCCAACGCACCTATGTTAAAGTCCAATATAGGGCTTAGTTCTAATTCTATAGGTTGAAAATCGAGCCGAAGTTTTAAATTGTTTTCAAATTGTGCAAATACAGATGATGTAAACAATAAAAATAACAGTGAAAACGGGTAGTGTTTGTTAGTTGTCATGTAATTAATGGTTGGGTTGATAAGTAAAAATATGAAAAATATTTGAGATAAGAGATTTTAGGAACAACCAATCATTATAATTAGCAGTTTTAAAAAGTAGATTATAAATCAAAAGCTTGTTTAAGATAGTAGTACATGTATCTAAAAGCGTTTTATTTTCCTTTTTACCCTCTACTTTACCCTTTATCCTTTTTTAAA
This sequence comes from uncultured Carboxylicivirga sp., assembly GCF_963668385.1. Lineage (GTDB taxonomy): Bacteria > Bacteroidota > Bacteroidia > Bacteroidales > Marinilabiliaceae > Carboxylicivirga. The sequence goes on along the minus strand of NZ_OY764327.1, from coordinate 4,934,638 downwards.
TCCTTATATTTGCGCCACATTTTAGAATTTGAAATTAGTCATTACAGGTTAAGGTGTAAACTAAGTCTGGTGGCTAAAAACTAAAAACTATTTAAAGGTTAAGGTTGATGCAAGAAAAAATCATCATTCTGGATTTTGGATCTCAGTACACGCAGTTGATTGCCCGTCGTGTAAGAGAGATAAATGTGTATTGCGAAATTCATCCGTACAATAACTGTCCCGAATTTGACGATACCGTTAAAGGAGTTATTTTAAGTGGTAGTCCTTACAGTGTAAGAGATGAGGATGCTCCGGTTCCCGATTTGTCGAAAATCAAAGGTAAAATGCCTTTGTTGGGAGTGTGTTATGGAGCTCAGTTCTTATCGCACAACTACGGTGGCGAGGTGTTACCATCGGCAACACGCGAGTACGGAAGAGCTAACCTTGAGTTTGTAGATTCTGAAAATATTATGATGAAGGAAGTAAGCTCTCATTCACAAGTGTGGATGTCGCATGGCGATACAATTGCTAAGCTTCCCGAAAATTATAAAATCATTGCAAGTACCAAAGATGTAAAAGTTGCAGCCTACAAAATTGAAGGTGAAACAACATTTGGTTTGCAATTTCACCCCGAGGTATACCACAGTACTGAAGGAACACAAATTTTGAAAAATTTTGTGGTTAGTGTTTGTGGATGCGCTCAGGACTGGACACCAGATTCGTTTGTTGATTCAACAGTTGCTGGCTTAAAAGAGAAGTTAGGTAACGATAAAGTTGTTTTAGGCTTATCCGGGGGTGTTGACAGTACTGTTGCAGGTGTTCTTTTACATAAAGCCATTGGCGAAAATCTAACCTGTATTTTCGTTGATAACGGATTACTTCGTAAGAACGAGTTCGAAGCTGTGTTGGATTCATACAAACACATGGGTTTGAATGTAATTGGTGTAGATGCCAAAAAAGAGTTTTTGGGTGAGTTAGACGGAGTTTCTGATCCTGAAACAAAACGTAAAATCATTGGTCGTGTTTTCATCGAAACTTTCGATGTTGAAGCACACAAAATACAAGATGTAAAATGGTTGGCTCAGGGAACTATTTATCCTGACGTAATCGAATCGGTTTCGGTTAACGGACCATCGGCAACCATTAAGTCGCATCACAATGTAGGAGGTCTTCCTGAGAAAATGAACCTTAAAATTGTTGAGCCTCTTAACTTATTATTTAAGGATGAGGTTCGCCGTGTAGGTAAAGCTTTAGGTATTGATGATTCTTTATTAGGACGTCACCCATTTCCTGGACCAGGTTTGGCTATTCGTATTTTAGGTGATATCACTGCCGAAAAAGTAGCATTGCTTCAAGAGGTAGATTATATCTTTATTCAAGGACTAAAAGATAGCGGTTTATACGATCAGGTATGGCAGGCTGGTGCTATGTTATTACCTATTCAATCTGTAGGTGTAATGGGCGATGAACGTACTTATGAGCGTGTAGTTGCTTTACGTGCTGTAACATCTACCGATGGTATGACAGCTGACTGGGTACACTTACCTTACGATTTCTTGGCTCGCATTTCAAACGAAATCATAAATAAAGTTAAAGGAGTTAACCGCGTAGTTTACGATATCAGTTCAAAGCCACCAGCAACCATTGAATGGGAGTAGGCATTGGCTCAAAACATAATTCAGGCCGGAAGAAACTTTTGCTTCCGGCTTTTGTTTTCTCTATAACATTCGTATTTATATTTTCGTAGGGGAGAGTAGGTGAAATTTTTTAAGCAAAACAACATGAGATTAAAAACCAGAATAAATAAGGTAGTGCTTGGTTTGATTGTAATGGCAATGGCTGCCTCAATCAATGCGCAAGCACAAACATTGGATAAAAATCTTCAGAAACTGCAATTGACCTATCAGTTAATTAATTCATTGTATGTTGATACAGTTGATGATTCTCGACTGACAGAAGAGGCAATTGGCGCAATGCTTAAAAGTTTAGATCCGCATTCAGTTTATATATCTGCCGATGAAGTTGCTGCTATGAATGAACCATTGGATGGAAGTTTTGATGGTATCGGTATTCAGTTTAATATTTTGGATGATACTCTAATGGTAGTGACACCTTTAATTGGTGGTCCATCCGAAAAAGTGGGTATTGCTGCCGGAGATCGTATTGTTAGTATTGATGGTGATAATGTTGCCGGAATTGGAATCAAAAACAGTGATGTTTATAAATACCTGAGAGGCAAAAAAGGTACTAAAGTTAAATTGGCCATTAACCGTAAAGGACAAGTTTTGGATTTCACCGTGGTTCGCGATAAAATTCCAATTCATAGTGTAGAAGCCGCTTATATGGCTGATCCTAAAACTGCTTATATCAAAATTACCCGTTTTGCTTTAACTACACATCAGGAGTTTGTAGATGCTTTAGATAAGCTGGAAGATCAGAAATACGAAAATATGATTATTGACCTTCGAGGTAATGGTGGTGGTTATTTAAAAGCTGCCATTGATATTGCTGATGAGTTGATTGGTTCGGATAATATGATTGTTTATACGCAAGGTTTAAACAGTGAGAAAAGAGAACACCATGCCAGAAAGAAAGGGCGATTCGAAAAAGGAAAATTAGTATTGTTGATGGATGAAGGTTCTGCATCAGCCAGCGAAATTGTTGCTGGGGCAATTCAGGACTGGGACCGTGGTATCGTAATTGGTCGTCGTAGCTTTGGAAAAGGATTGGTTCAACGTCCGTTTGATTTTCCTGATGGATCAATGATTCGTCTTACCATAGCTAAGTATTATACGCCATCGGGTCGTTGTATTCAAAAAGATTATAGTGGAGGTGAAGAGGAATATCGTTACGAGATAGGTAACCGATATTTGCATGGCGAAATGGAGAATGTGGATAGTATTCACTTTGACGAAAGCTTAAAATATCATACAAAAGTAAGTCATCGTACTGTTTATGGTGGTGGTGGAATTATGCCTGATGTTTTTGTTCCGATGGATACAACCATGTATTCCGATTATTATCGCGATTTGGTTGCTTCTGGAATTGTTAATCGCACTATTCTGTCATATGTAGATAATAATCGCGAACTTCTTAAAAGTACCTATAAAACCTATGATGAATACAGCAATCAATTCGAAATCAGTAATAACTTAATCGAAGAAATGATTAATGAAGGTGAAGAAGAAGGAATTAAACGTAATGATGAAGAATTGGCGATATCGGAAAGGTTGATGATGACACAATTAAAAGCATTAATTGCTCGTGATTTATTTTCAACTTCAGAATACTTTCAAACCATTAATGTTTTGTCTGAAGATTATAATAAAGCATTAGATGTTTTGTCAACTAAAAAAGATTACGCCCAGTTGTTAAAATAATATGTTAGAATATATAAACTTGTATGGAATGGGAGCGGCCGGAACTTTGGCTTCTCTCATTTATTTGTTTTATTCCATTCGCGAAAAAGTGTGGCTATGGCCTTGGGGCATTGTTGCATCGTTATTGTCGATTGCGGTTTTTTATAATTCGAGACTTTATGCCGATATGAGTTTACAACTTTATTACTTGGTTGTAAGCATATATGGATGGTGGTATTGGACATCTTCTTTGCAAAAGAAACAAAAAGAAGATGTGCCTATTGTAAATATAACTTCCAGACAAATACTTAATCTAACACTTATCGGATTAGGAACGTATTTGCTTATTTTAGTGGCATTATTAAAAGTTCCGCCTTTTTTTGATATACCTGGATCAGAAATGCCTTATCTGGATGCTGCAACAACAGCAGCTTCGTTTATGGCTACCTGGATGTTAGCCCGAAAAATTATTGAGCACTGGTTAATTTGGATTATCGTTGATTTTGTTTCGATGGTGATGTATTTTTATAAGGCTCAGGTTTTTGGTAATTCAGCAGATTTATATTTTTACAGTTTTTTGTTTTTGATCTACACAGCGGGTGCTTGGTGGGGATTTAAACAATGGCAAAAACTAATGTCAAGTGAAAGTGAAATCTGACAATAAAGTATTTGTTGTATTGACCGGGCCCGAATCATCGGGGAAAACTTTTTTGTGCAGCGAATTATCGAAGCATTATAAAACTTGTTGGAAACCGGAGTTTGCGCGCGAATATGTTGAGAATTTAAAACGAGAGTACACCATTGAAGACGTTGAGATAATCGCCCAACGGCAAGTTAAACAATACAAACAAGCTTTGGAAGAAGGATCATCCATTGTGTTTTTTGATACTTTTTTAATAATAACAAAAATCTGGTTTACATATGTTTATGGGCAATGTCCAATTTGGATACATCAAAGCTTGAAACAATTACAGATAGATATGTTTTTATTATGTAAGCCCGACATACCTTGGATTGCTGATAATGTAAGAGAAAATGGACATATCAGAAATGAATTGTTCGAGCTTTATAAAAACGAACTGGAGTTTTATGGCTTTAACTACATAATTATAGAAGGTTTGGAACAAAACAGGAAAAAAATAGCAATTAACTATATAAACCGTATTTTAGCACAAAAACCAAGCTATGACAAATAAACAAACATCCGCCATAGTTAAAAGAGCCATTGATGAATTAGCAAAAGAACAGTCGTACAGATCTGTATGTCATCAAAAAGTGCAAGAGCATCGTATGCCATCTATAAATGCATTAGGGCAAATTGTAAATCTGGCTCGAGAAATTATTTTTCCTGGTTATTTTGATGATACAGCCATGAATTCTGATAGTATTGGCTATTATATTGGAGTGAATACAGAGAAATTATATTCATTATTAGCTGATCAGATAATGGCTGGTTTATGCTTTGAATGTACTAGTACACAAGCTATGGTTGATGCCGAGGTTCATGAAATAGGACATCAGTTAGCTGCAGAATTTGTGGCCCAATTGCCTGAAATTCGTCGTGTTTTATCAACTGATGTAGAAGCTGCTTTTGTGGGAGATCCGGCAGCCAGAAGTAGAGGAGAAGTTATTTTTTGTTATCCTGCTATCAGAGCCATATCAAATTATCGCATTGCCAATGCTTTGGTAAATATTGGGGTGCCTCTAATACCTCGTATTATATCAGAAATGGCCCACTCCGAGACCGGAATTGATATACACCCCAAAGCAGTGATTGGAGAGTCTTTCTCGATTGATCATGGTACTGGTGTTGTTATTGGAGCTACCTCAATAATTGGTAAAAATGTGAAGCTATTTCAAGGTGTTACCTTGGGAGCTAAGAGTTTCCCTTTAGACGATGATGGTAACCCTATTAAAGGAGTGCCTCGTCATCCTATTATTGAGGATAATGTGGTCATTTATGCTCAGGCTACTATTTTGGGTAGGATTACGGTGGGTGCTAATTCAGTAATTGGAGGTAATGTATGGGTAACTAATCCAGTGTCTCCTAATTCAAAATTAGTACAATTTAAACCTCGTGACCTATTATATTCAGAGGGTGGTGGTATCTAGATATGTAAATCTTCGTACCTTTAATCAGCATAATTCGTAGCTTTATCATAAATTAGTAATTGCAAACAGTAAAATGTGTAAGTTTAAAAACGAGTAAAGGGATAGACTTTCTGTTATTTTTTTATATTTGTAATTGGTAACTTGACCAGATAGAATGGGGTTCGAACTTAAAAATTGGTATACGGAGAAAAAACAAGGTGAAGTAGTGCTTGAGTACAACGGAAGCATTACCTCTGAATTGATTTCTGAAGCTTTGGATTCCATTGAAAATAGTCTGAATCTTAAGAATGAGAAAAACAGGGTGCGTAAAAAGGTTTATAATGTATTTGTAGAGTGTTTACAGAATCTTTATCACCATGTTGATTATCCCCCGGCTACAGCACCGGTAGAGCAAGAGAGTAATTTTGGAATTATTATATTAAGCAAGGATGGTACTTTTTACAGAATATCAACGGGTAATTTTGTAAAGAAGGAAAAATTGAATTACATTAAAGATCGAATTGATCAGGTGAATTCATTATCGGATGAGGAAGTGAGAATGTTGTACCGTGATATCCTGAGCAATGAAGAGTTTTCTGACAAAGGTGGAGGTGGATTAGGAATGTTGGACATTGTTAGGAAAACTGGAAATAAGTTAGAGTATTATTTTTATGAATTTGATGATGAATACATCTTTTTTTCTTTAGATGTATACATTAGTTAACGGTTTAATTGCCAATATGGAAACAATTATTCGTGAAGGAACACCTAAAACGCCTTATGTAAGACTGGATGGAGAGAATGGCTTGGTTGAGATAAAAGGCCGCTCTATTCCTGAGAACTCTGTAGAGTTCTATAAGCCTATTATTGATTGGTTAGAAAAGTTTGGAGAGGAGCCGGCTGTAGAAACTGGAGTTAATATTCAGTTAGAATATTTTAATACCAGCTCTTCAAAATGTATTTTGGATATCTTTAAACGGCTTGAGTTAATTCATAAGAAAGGGCACAAAGTTGAAATAAACTGGTATTACGAAGAAGATGATGAGGATATGTTTGAAGCTGGTGAAGATTATCAGTCTATCATAAATATTCCATTTAAGATGATAGAGATGGAAGAATAAATATTCGTATAAAAATAAAACATAACTGGTGAGTTTTACTCATCAGTTTTTTTTTGCTTATTTCTTAAGTGTAACAATAAGCTTCGTAGCTTCTCACCTAAAACTAAAATGTTTGCTAATCCTTTCCAGTATAAATTCATAAATAATAGTAGGTTGATTACCCATATTATAATTAGATTGGCAGTAAAAGTGTCTAATTTTAATGAACCTAATCTTTTTGAAGGAGCTAAGAAATGAGCTTTGAGAAATGAATTTTCCGGGTCTTGAAAGATTGGATCCACTTTTTGCCATAATTCTCCTTTGTACTCAATTATTTTGTTGGCAAAAAAATGGTTTGTGTTTCTCACAAATCGTTCCAGATCTTCGTTGTGATTTTTGTTCTTAAGGTCAATAAACTCCTCTCTTTTATCAGGGGTTGCATTGAGTTCATGTTTCTTTAAATCCTGTTTTTTATCAGCAATATTATAAAGATTTTTATAGAATACCTTTAAATTATTTAATTCATTTTTTGCTTGTTGGATGATGGTGTCATTTAACTCGTTAAGAGATGGAATTAGTAGTGATTGTAGTCTTTCAGGATATAAAGTGTTGTGTTTCTGTAGTTCTGTATTGATTAGGTTTAAAGAATACTTTGCTTTTTTTGTTTTGACTTTAGAGTTAAAGGCTCTTTCTATCACGTTTAAATGATTGTATAAAGCCGGTAACCAATATTCTTTACGATAAGTAGCCTGACTTTTTAATTTATCAGTTGTATAAAAGATGGATTCGTATCCATTGTCTTTAAATTGCGATACAGCCAGTGCCTCAAATCCCCATCTGGCAGTAATAAGTTCCCCATAGAATGGAATTTTTTCTGGGGTGCTTAAGCTTGGGTTTAATCTGTCGAAATTGATAAAAACACCACTTAATATTAGCTGCGGAATAATTAAAAAAGGTATGGTAATGTAAACATTAACTGTTTTCTTAAACGAATCTGATATGTTTAGTCCTAATATGTTAGCAAAAACAGAAGAACTAAAAAATATTAGCCAATATTGTAGGTACATATCTTTAAGTTCAATAATGCTATTGCCAATTATAACGAATAAAAATGACTGTATGGCTGATAGCCCACTTAATAAAAGTACTTTGGAAAATAAATAGCTTAATCGACTTAAATTCAGAAATGATTCTCGTTTGAGGATTTTTCGATCATTAATTATTTCTTCTGCACTAACAGTTAGGCCCACGAATATGGCAATAATAATAGCCATAATAATGTAAATGGTAATGTTGGGATTATTGGCAAATGTATACCCTATAGTATTACTATTGTCAACATCGTGATATTTAATGATGCTTGAAAGAATTAGTGCTAATAACGGTGTTTCAAAAAAATTAATTACCAAATACTGTCGATTGGCAAATTTGGCCAGTAAGTCCCTTTTTAAAAAGATGAAAAGTTGTTTTAATTTTCCTGGAATTCGGAAAGTAATACTAGGGAGAGGGGTGCGATTTGGCTGAAGTTGCTTCGGATGAGTATCTGAACCTTCGTGAAACAGATGATACCATTCTGATGGTTCTATTTTTCGAGTGTTTGTGAAGTTACCATATTCGTCGAGTATACGAGCGTTAATTATGTTTAGAATTTGTTCTGAATTTACATTACCACATGTAGGACATTCACTCTCATCGCGATTAACGTGGTTAATGCAAGCTTTAAAATAATTAACACTTTCAACCGGATCTCCATCATAAATTAAGTAACCACCTGTATCCAAAACTAAAAGCTGATTAAACATCTTAAAGATGTCAGATGATGGTTGGTGAATAACTACAAATACCAATTTTCCTTTGATGGAAAGTTCTTTTAGAAGATCCATAATGTTATCTGAATCTCGGGATGAAAGTCCGGAAGTGGGCTCATCAAGAAAAAGAATGGCTGGTTCTCGAATTAATTCAAGAGCAATGTTTAACCTCTTGCGTTGTCCTCCGCTGATCTTCTTATTTAGAGGACTCCCAACTTTCATAAATCGAATTTCATATAGCCCCAAAGCCTGAAGTAATTTCAAAACTTTACGTTTAATTTGAAATTCGGGCAAATCGTCGAAACATAATTTGGCATTGTAGTACAGGTTCTGAAATACTGTTAGATCTTCAATAAGTAAATCATCCTGTGCTACATATCCTATTAAGCCTTCAACTTTAGATTTTTCTTTATGGATGTCAACTCCATTTACCAGCACTTTACCTTTGGTTGGAGCATTCATGCCACTTAATACGCTAACAAGAGTGCTTTTGCCGGCTCCACTGGCTCCCATAATACCAACCAGTTTGCCTGATTTGGAAACGAAGTTGGTGTTTTGTAAACCAATGCTCTTTTTCGAAAAATGATATTCAATATTTTCGCACGAGAACTCAATAGGAGCAATTATGCTATCATCGACAAACTGACCAATAACGTCGCTATAAAAAATGGGTTCTATACGTTTATTGCGCAATGAGCTTCCGGGGCGAAGTATCTGAACTCGTTGTTCATTAACCAACTGTCCGTTCATGAATAAATCGTTGTTGCCCTTAAATTTGAATGCAAATAGGCTAACCGATTTAACGTATAGAATCTGTAATTCTCCACTTAGATTATCCCAATATAAATGACGGTGTTGTTCTTTGTTGTATCGAACAGCATTATTTATAATTAGAATATTATTTGTTTGAGGTGTATCTTCGAAGCCGCTAGTGATAAATTCAATAATTGAATCATATTCCGATTCAGGAAGATTGAATGTTTGAGCAACTGTTTCGATAAATTCACGTTCATACTCACTCATTCCGAAGTCAATATTCAGGAATTCAATTAATTGAATGAGTGCAATTATTTTTTGATAATAGGTAAGTGCTTCATTAATTTCGGTAGCAATCTTTAAAACTTTTACCGAACTGGCAGAATGCCTTTTCCTGAATTTATCTTTATCGCTGAGTCTTTGTTCGTGTTCTTCGTAAAGTTTGTCGTATAAAGTAAGATATTCTTCAATCAGCTGTTTGTTGAGTTGCTGATTTAAAAACGATTTTACAATAAAACGTCGCGATTGAGTTTCCGTACGAGGAAATGCAACAAGTGCAAATAATTGTATTAAAGCTTTTAATATTTCTTCACTCATACAACTGGCCTAACGTCAACTTAACTACCGAAAAGTAGTTACTGATTTACTGTTGCTCTAAACTCTTGAAACCTACCATTAATAAGGCAATACCAGAAGTTGTTTTTTCAGGATCTAATCGGGCTTCAACAATGCACTCAACCGATCCTTCAATTTTAAAATCCCAGTAGTTGGCTGAATTATGATCTTCGTTTGTAAAAAGCAAGTTGCGCTCTTTATCGTATACCGAAAATAATATAGTCCCTTCTTGATGGCTACTTGCTACAACACGGTATAAACTTCCAGCAAAAAAGGTTGTATGAAATTCAGCTACTTCATCACCTGTTAAAAAGGCTTTGAATGGTTGCCCACTAGCTATAAATGGCGACTTTAACTGATTGATGCAATTGTTAAATAAAACATCTTCCTGAGAATTGAGTCTCAAAGGTAAAGCTATCATTGCTGCAATCAGAAAGAGAGTAGTCAGGCTTCTTTTCATTTTAATCCTATTTATGAAGTCGTTTCGTTAATTGAATTTTATTGACGAATTTTTCCGAAATATATCTAAAAGTTTGTAAAATGCCCAGCGTATTTCAAAAAAACATACTATTTAAAGTAATGTTTTGAGGTGTCACTGCCCTCTTTCATTGTATTGAACTTGATTATCTCGTTATATTTTAATGAAATCTAACAGATCTCATTGTATGTTACGTAAAAAATAATCAACTATGCAACTTCATTCAGCATAAATATTGATTATATATATAAACTATGAAGAGAATTTTGTTTTTCGTGGGGCTTAGTTTCTACGCCTTAAGTGGATTTGCACAATTGGGCCTCGAAGATGTTATTTCGGGAGGTAAGAACTTTTATAAGTATTATATGTTCTCGTATGATGCTAAATTTAAAGGAGAAAGTAACGACTTGGTTATTCAGCGAAAAGATAGCGTGTTTTTTCAATCACAGGGTTCAAAACAAGAAGTGTTGGGTTTTGATTTGGTAGCTTTTAATCAGATTTTGAGTAACAATGGTATAGATGAATTGAAGTATCTTCCCCGATTAACGTGGGAAACCAGTTCGGTGGTTAGCTTTTCAACTCAGCAAGGTTATTACTTGATGGATTTAAAAAATAAAAAAGTAGACTTTATTGCTAAACCTGAGGGAGCAGATAATGTAGATTGGTTAAGAACAAATTCTAAGCTGGCTTATACCAAAGAGAACGGTTTGTATGTATATGCAGACGGTCAAGAAAAAGAAGTTGCAATTCCGGAAAGTGATGGAGTAGTTTATGGAACATCAGTACATCGGAATGAGTTTGGTATTACTAAAGGTACTTTTTGGTCGCCAGACGCTTCTCAGTTGGCTTTTTATCGGAAAGATGAATCAATGGTAACTGATTATCCATTGGTAAATGTTGAGGAGCGTGTTGCTGAATTGGAGAATATTAAATATCCAATGGCTGGAATGACAAGCCATCAGGTTACGATTGGTATTTATGATTTGTCGACCGGTAAAATACATTATCTTAAAACAGGAGAACCAAAAGATCGGTATTTTACCAATATTTCTTGGAGTGCAGATGGTAAATATATCTTGATAGCAGAGTTGAACAGGGAACAGAATCATGTACATTTTAATAAGTATGATGCAACATCTGGTGAACTTGTTTCGACTTTATTTGAAGAGAAGGATGATAAATGGGTAGAGCCACAACATGCAGCTCTTTTTATTCCAGGTAAAAATAACCAGTTTATTTGGCAAAGTGTAAAAGATGGATACAACCACTTATATTTATATGATATTAATGGTAGGTTGATTAAACAAATTACAAAAGGTAATTGGGAAGTAATTGATGTTCTTGGTTTTGATAATAAATCGAAGAATATTTTCATTACTGCTACAAAAGAAACTCCTCTTGAAGTTCATGCCTATAAAGTAAACTTAGTATCTGGTAAAATAAATCGGATTACAACTGATGCAGGAGTGCATAGGGTAGCTATTAGTGCAGATGGTAAATATGCTATATCGAATTATAGTGCCTTAAAGCAACCAATGAGAACAGTGATGTATTCAACTGCCGGTAAAGAAATAGAAGAAATTCATCAGGCTAAAAATCCATATGAGAATATGGAAGTTGGTGAAATTAAAATGATTGATCTTTCAACGAAAGATGGAAGTACACCTCTTTATGGTCGAATGGTTCTGCCTCCTAATTTCGATTCAAGTAAAAAATATCCTGTTATTGTTTATGTATATGGAGGCCCTCATGCTCAATTGGTTCAGAATAGATGGCAAGGTGGTGCTCGTGGTTGGCAACTATATATGGCACAAAAAGGTTATATTTCTTTTACAATGGATAACAGAGGTACTCCATATAGAGGAAAAGATTTTGAGCAGGCAATACATCGTCAATTGGGGACACTAGAAGTTGAAGATCAAATGCAGGGAATCAATTATTTGAAGTCATTACCTTATGTTGATGCTGATCGTATTGGTGTTCATGGTTGGAGTTTCGGAGGTTTTATGACCGTTACTTTAATGACAGAACATCCCGAAGTATTTAAAGTGGGTGTAGCGGGTGGTCCGGTTATCGATTGGAAATACTACGAAATAATGTACGGTGAAAGATATATGGATATGCCTCAGGAGAATCCGGAAGGATATGCAAAGGCAAATCTGAACAATAAAGTGAACCAACTAAAAGGTCGTTTAATGATTATTCATGGCGCAATTGATCCAACAGTGGTATGGCAACATAGTTTAACCTTTGTTAGGGAGTGCGTTAAAAATGGAGTTCAACTCGATTATTTTGTATATCCACGTCACGAGCATAATGTATTAGGGCATGATAGAGTTCATTTAATGGAGAAAGTAAGTAGGTATTTTGATGATTTTCTATAATCTGAATATAGATAGAATAGATAAGAGGTGGTTGTATTAATCACCTCTTTTTTATGGTTCGAACTTGATAATATTTACTGTTAACCGACTTTGGGATTTTACTGATTGGGTTTCAAATATTAAAGAGATATTAAGTTAATAAAATGGTATTTTATTAACTATAAAATGTAAGTATATTTATAAATTGAGTATCTAATCGTTATTATATTGGTGGTTATACTAATAATATTTTCACTTATTTCTTCGTTAAAAGAAGAAATAAGTGATTTGGTTTAAGAATTGTAGTGCTATTTTAAGTAGCGGTATTACAATGACTTAGTTAGTTCTTTATTTGTGTGTTATTTATTTAAAGGTTTGATTGTTAGCGTTAAAATTAGTTAAGAATCTGTTGTAAAACAATGTTTTTTTACTTGAAAAAATGTGGAAAAAGTGCGATATCTTCCTACTTTTGCTACTCATTTATTTATTAAACAATAAATTATTAAATATGAAACCTACGCATATTGAGCACATTGGTATTGCTGTGAAGAGTTTGGATGAGGCTATTCCTTATTACGAAAAAGTTTTAGGATTAGAATGTTATGCAGTTGAGGAAGTAGCTGATCAAAAAGTAAAAACTGCCTTTTTTATGGTTGGTCAAACAAAATTGGAGTTGTTAGAGTCGACTGATCCAGAAGGTCCAATTGGAAAATACCTAGAGAAAAAAGGTGAAGGCATCCACCACTTGGCTTTTGCTGTTGAAAATCTTGCCGAAAAGCTAACTTTAGCTGAGGAAAGAGGTATCAGATTAATTGACAAAACTCCTCGTAAAGGTGCTGAAGGTTTGAACATCGGATTCTTACATCCAAAATCAACTTTTGGTGTTTTAACCGAGCTTTGCGAAGACCCTAATAAATAATCCATCCCCTTAATTTACCTTTTAATATGTCAACTCAAGATAAAGTCAAAAAGTTAATCGACCTGCGTAGCGAAGCAAAGCTGGGCGGTGGAGAGAAACGGATCGAAAAACAACACGCTCAGGGCAAAATGACTGCCCGTGAGCGTATTGAAATGTTACTGGATGAAGGTTCTTTCGAAGAACTGGATATGTTTGTAACGCATCGGTGTACAAATTTTTCAATGGAAAAAAAGAAATTTTTGGGCGATGGTGTTGTTACCGGACATGGTACCATTGATGGACGTGTTGTTTATGTTTATGCACAGGATTTTACCGTTTTTGGAGGTTCGTTGTCGGAGACAATGGCTTTAAAAATCTGTAAAATAATGGATATGGCAATGAAAGTAGGAGCTCCTGTTATTGGTATTAACGATTCAGGAGGTGCTCGTATTCAGGAAGGCGTTACTTCATTGGCCGGCTATGCCGAAATCTTTGAACGTAATATACTGGCTTCGGGTGTAATTCCTCAAATTTCTGCCATCTTTGGTCCATGTGCAGGCGGTGCCGTTTATTCTCCAGCATTAACTGACTTTATCATGATGACTGAAGACACCTCTTACATGTTTGTTACCGGACCTAAGGTTGTTAAAACAGTTACCGGTGAGGATATAACTGTTGAAGATCTTGGTGGAGCTAATGTTCATGCTTCAAAGTCGGGGGTGTCTCATTTTAAGGTAGAAAATGAAGAAGAAGGAATTCTGTTAATCAGAAAGTTAATTTCTTATCTTCCTCAAAATAATATGGAAGAACCTCCTGTGATTGAATGTCACGATCCGATTGATCGTTTGGATGATCAGTTAAATGCTATTGTACCTGATAATCCAAACTTGCCTTACAATATGAAGGAGGTTATCTTCTCTATTGCTGATGATGGTGAATTTTTAGAGGTGCATAGAAATTATGCCAAAAACATTATTACCGGTTTTTGTCGTTTAGATGGACAAAGTGTTGGAGTTGTAGCTAATCAACCCAACTTTTTAGCCGGTGTATTAGATTGTGATGCATCGCGCAAGGCCGCGCGTTTTGTGCGCATGTGTGATGCTTTCAATATTCCTATCTTAACATTAGTTGATGTTCCCGGATTCTTGCCAGGTTCAGGACAGGAGTATGCCGGAATCATTACTCACGGAGCCAAACTAATGTTTGCTTACGGTGAAGCTACCGTACCTAAAGTTACTGTAACTATTCGAAAATCATACGGAGGTGCTCATGATGTAATGTCATGTAAGCAGTTAAGAGGTGATTTTAACTATGCATGGCCAATGGCCGAAATTGCAGTAATGGGAGCTAAAGGAGCCATTGAGGTATTGGAAGGAAGAGCTGTTGCTAAATTAGAAACAGACGAAGAAAAAGCTGCTTATGTGCAGCAAAAAACGGATGAATATGATCAGGCATTTGCCAATCCATATCAGGCCGCATCATATGGTTACATTGATGATGTTATTGAACCGCGTAATACACGATTTAGAGTAATTCGTGCATTCCAGAACTTACAAACTAAAAAGGTAACCAATCCTCCAAAGAAACATTCTAATATTCCACTTTAATCTACATTCATATGAGTTTATATTTTGTTGATTCAATGACGTGGACGATTACTGTTGTTGGATGGTTTATCGTTTTTGTTGCCTTAATTTTCTTGATTGGAGTGTTTTTAATGGTTCCCAAAATTTTGAATGTGGGTGCTAAACGAAGAGCACTTAAGAAACAAGGTTCAGAACAGGGAGAAAAAAAGGCTAAAGATGTGATTTTAACCGGTGAAACCAATGCTGCTATTGCTATGGCTCTTCATTTGTATTTTAGTGATTTACATGACGAAGAAAGTAATGTTATTACTATTAAAGAGGTTAAAAGACGCTATTCGCCTTGGAGTTCTAAAGTTTATGGTTTTAATAATGTTAATTTCCCAAGGTAATTACCTTGAGGAGTTGAAAATGTAGTTATGAAGAAATTTCAATTTACCATTCGAGGTAATAAATATCAGGTTAAGGTTAACGATTTTGAGGATAATCTTGCCACAATAGAAGTAAATGGAACTCAATATGAGGTTGAGATTCATCAGGAAGTGAAAAAAGCAAAAACCCCTCGTTTAGTCCGCAAAGAAGTTCAGCGTCAACCTGGCGAAGGGTTTATAACTAAGAAAACCGGTGGTGGAGCAGCTAAAGTATTGGCGCCATTACCAGGTAATATATTTAAAGTATTGGTATCGCCCGGAGATGCTGTTAAAAAAGGTGATGTTCTTTTGATAATGGAGGCTATGAAAATGGAGAATAATGTATTGGCCGAAAAAGATGGAACAATTGGAGCCGTAAAAGTTTCAGTGGGTGATGCAGTGTTACAAAACGATGTTTTAATTGAAATGGAATAAGTCCTGCATTCCAGACTCTTCATTTATTGAAGAATATTCAGTTAAAATTAAAAAATAACAGATATATGAAAAGATTTGTAACACTTATAGGAGTTTTTGCCATTCTAATGAGCTTACAATTTATTGGAGGTGGTTTTGAAGCCTTTGGTCAAACGGTAGCTGATAGTGGTGGATTTCAAGGAGGCCCTTTAGATGGGCTGATGCAGTTTTGGAGTAAAACAGGTTTTTACAATGTTCATATTACTAATTTAGTTATGATTGGTGTGGGCTTGTTTTTTATCTTCTTAGCCATAAAATACGATTACGAGCCTTTATTACTGGTGCCGATTGGTACAGGTATTTTAATAGGTAACGTGCCTTTTGTTGCAGGTAACTTAATTGGAATCTACGAAAAAGGTTCGGTATTAAATTATTTATACTTTGGTGTAGAAAAAGGTATTTATCCGCCTTTAATATTTCTTGGTATTGGTGCGATGACTGATTTTTCGTCATTAATATCAAATCCTAAGTTAATGATATTGGGGGGTGCTGCACAAGTAGGTATTTTTGCAACCTTTTTAGGAGCTTCTGCTTTAGGTTTTACAGCTCCGGAAGCTGGGGCAATTGGTATTATTGGTGGGGCAGATGGTCCAACGGCTATATTCTTATCTTCGAAATTAGCACCACATTTAATGGGAGCCATTGCAATTGCTGCTTATTCATATATGGCACTCGTTCCGGTAATTCAGCCGCCTATTATGCGACTGATTGTTCCAAAACGAGAACGATTAATTAAAATGAAGCCACCAAGAGCTGTTTCTAAAACCGAAAAAATACTATTCCCTATCATTGGCTTATTGTTAACCACTTTTATCTCTCCATCAGCATTACCTTTGTTGGGTATGTTGTTTTTCGGTAACTTACTAAAAGAGTCTGGGGTAACAGAGCGATTGGCAGATACAGCACGTAATGCTTTAATTAATATCATTACTATTTTACTAGGAGTGACAGTTGGTGCTTCAACTCAAGCTGATTATTTCTTGACAACAGATTCGTTGAAAATTTTTGGTTTAGGAGCTGTTTCCTTCATGGTTGCGACTGCCGGGGGCTTATTATTTGCTCGTATTATGAATTTGTTTTTAAAGGGGGATAACAAGATAAATCCTTTAATTGGAGCAGCAGGTGTTTCAGCTGTCCCTGATTCGGCAAGGGTAGTACAAATGGAAGGGTTGAAAAACGATCCAGCAAACCACTTATTAATGCATGCAATGGCACCTAATGTATCAGGTGTTATTGGTTCTGCTGTTGCAGCAGGTATATTGTTAGCATTTTTGTCGCAAGGAGTATAGAAATATCATATAAGATTATGAAAAGCAGTTCAATTAATTTGAGCTGCTTTTTTTTGTAATAACAGAAATCTTAAGGCCAAGTAGTTATGGGTAATCTTGGTAAATTAACAATAATTAACAGAAATACATAAATATTTTTGTTTGAGATATCTAAATTTTTATATTTGTATATGCTTGAACAAAAGATGGGAAGCAATTGTTTGTAAAAAAGACATTAACCTTACAGATTGATATTTTTGAAATAATATTTGTATTAAATTGTAGTTTTACTATTTTTGTATCATAAATCGCCAAAGAAGAATTAGAGTTAATTAATTTTTTTAAACAACTAAACAAACACCTTTATCGCCATTATTAATTTAAACCTTTAATCAATGAAAGAAAGAAATCGCCAAAACTGTTCACAAAAACCGTTCGTGTTTTGTATACAATAACTATGTGTTCACATAGTTAAATTCAAATTAAAAAATAATAATATCATACATGTGTTATACGCTTTGTAGTGTATAGCTTATATGTAATGGTGTAGAATATTTTTATCACTATTATTAACTTAAACCTTTTGTTTTATGCGCAGATTAGCATTAATCATGTCCTTGCTATTATTTGCAGGACTGAACGCAATGTTTGCTCAAACAACAACCATCACAGGTACTGTTACCGACAGTGAGAGTGGTGAGCCGATACCAGGTGTATCTGTTGTTGTAAGAGGAACAACTATTGGTACTATTACTCGTGTTGACGGAACTTATTCGTTAAGTGTTCCCGAAGATGCGACGAATCTTTTGTATTCATTCGTAGGAATGAAAACAAAAGATGTGGTAATTAACGGTCGCTCTACTATTAATGTAGTTATGGCTTCTGAATCTGTAGGAGTTGACGAAGTTGTTGTTACAGCTTTGGGTGTCTCAAGAGAAAAGAAATCTTTAGGCTATGCCTCACAGAGTGTTGATGCAGAGTCATTAACAGCGGCTAATAATACCAATGCTGTTTCAGCTTTATCTGGTAAAGTAGCTGGTGTTCAGATTTCCGGATCGAACTTTGCGGGATCGCAAAACGTTTTGATTCGTGGAGCTAGTTCTTTAACCGGTAATAATCAACCTTTATATGTAGTGGATGGGGTACCATTGGATAATTCCAATTATAACTCAACATCAACTCAAACAGGTGGAGGTGGTATCGATTATGGTAATATGTCTAATGACCTTAACCCTAATGATATTGCTACCATTAATGTATTGAAAGGTAGTGCTGCAACCGCTTTATATGGTAGCCGTGGTCAGAATGGTGTAATCATGATTACTACAAAATCTGGTAAAGCCGGAAAGAAATCATTTTCAGTAGAAGTTAATTCAGGTGTTTCATTTGAGCAAGTTAACATTATTCCTCGTCAGCAAAAACTGTATGGAGGTAGTTTAACTACTGAAAAAGCTGCTAATGGAGAGGTATACGAGACTGTTGAATATGGCTTAGATGAGAGTTGGGGACCTCGATATGATGCTAATCGTCAGGTTGTTCATTGGTGGGGAGCTGCCGATTATGAGCAAGGTTTAACAAATGCTCCTGAAACTGCTCCATGGGTTTATCCGGAGTCTAACTATGAAGATTTCTTTGAAACAGGTGTTACTTATACAAACTCTTTCTCAATGATTGCTAATGAAGAAAACTCTACAGTTCGTTTAGGATATTCAAATGTTAGCATGACAGGTACCTTACCTAACTCAAGCCAGGATAAACATACATTCAATATGAATGGCAAAGCTAAATTATGGGATGGTTTTGCAGAGGTAAAGGCAAATATTAATTATGTATACACTTACACTAAGGGACGCCCTGAAGGTGGTTATGGTGATAAATCTGTATTTCAGAAGTTTTTCCAATGGGGGCAAACTCAATTAGATATGGATCGCCTATCTAACTATAAGAATCCTGATGGAACTCAACGTACATGGAATCGTGCGTCATTAGCTGATGGAACACCAGTGTATTCCGATAATCCATATTGGACAGTATATGAGAATTATACTGATGATGATCGGGAGCGTGTTTTTGGTACAACAGGTATTAAATTTAACTTAACAGATTATTTAAATGTTGAGGGTAATGTTTATTTAGATACGTACACTTTCAATATTAAAGATAGATTAGCTGTTGGTTCTCAGGCTCAATCTTATTTTAATCTTTCTAACAGACAACGCACAGAATTGAACCTAGAAGGTAAAATTAACTTCAATAAAAAAGTCAATGACTTTAGTTTATTGGCATCATTAGGAGCTAATCAACGTAAACAACATTACACCTCAATGATTGGTTCTACTGATGGTGGATTAGTTGTACCTGGACTTTATGACTTAAATAACTCAGTTAATCAACCAACTATCAATGATTATCAAGAAAAGCAATTGATTAATAGCTGGTTTGGATATGCTAGTATTGGCTGGAATAACATGGTATACCTTGATGCATCTATTCGTCAGGATTTTGATACATCACTTCCGACAAGCGATAATGTTTATACTTATCCATCTGTTTCTTTAAGTTATATTCTTTCCGAATCATTGGATTTACCATGGTTAAACATGGCCAAGATTCGTGCGAACTACGCTAGTGTAGGTAATGGTACTGATCCATATAATGTAAATACAGTTTATTCCGTAGGTACACCATTTAATGGTTCTCCATCTTTTTCATTGCCAGCTACGTTAAATAATCCAACTCTACGATCAGAAAAGACATCAGAGTATGAATTTGGTTTGGAAGCTTCTGCTTTTAATAATAGAGTATCAATTGACTTTAGTTATTATAACAGGGCAACAGAAGATCAGATTGTACCTGTTACAGTAAGTGCATCAACAGGTTTTCGTAATCAATACATTAATGCCGGTAAAATTGAAAACTCAGGTGTTGAATTTGTTTTGTCAGGAGCTCCAGTTGTAACAACAGATTTTAGATGGGATATTGATGTTACTTTTGCAAAAAATAATTCGAAAGTATTAGAGTTGCCAGAAGGTTTAGATCGTATCCAATTAGGAGCAGCGCCTTTTGGTGGAGCATATGTGAATGCATCTAGAAATGACCCATACCAAATGATTTGGGGATATGATTATATCTACGATCAAAATGGTAATAAAGTAATTGATGAATCTACTGGATTCTATGCAGCATCTGGATTGAAACGAATTGGTTCAGCTTTACCAGATTATAATATGGGTATTCGTAATGCTTTCCGTTATAAAAATTTCGATCTATCTGCATTAATAGATATTCAAAAAGGAGGAAATTACTATTCTTTAACACATATGTGGGCAATGTATTCAGGTATGGATGAAAAAACTGCAATGGCAACATCTAATGGAAATACAATTCGTGAAGATGGATTGGTTTTGGATGGAGTAATTGCAACCGATTATGATGAAAAAGGAAATGTAATAGCTTCTCGCGAAAATGATATGCGTATTTCTGCTTCAGCCTTTGGTGCTTATCACTATCATGGATACGGTACTCCTAGTGCTACTAGTATTTTTGATGCTTCGTATGTTAAGTTACGTGAGGTTACCATTGGTTATACTTTACCACAAATAACTCCTTTAATTCGAAAAGCTAGAATTTCAGCATATGGACGTAACCTTGCTGTTTGGGGATTAGATAATAAAGGTATTGATCCAGAAGCAACTGTTAATGGTTCAGGAAACATTCAAGGTATGGAAGGTGGTATTATTCCTTCAACTCGTTCATTTGGACTAAACTTGAATTTAACATTTTAATGCAAAAAGATTATTATGAGAATATTTAAATATATTACAGGAGTGGTCTTAATTGCTGCTTTTACTGCTTGTGGGGTTGATTATTACGAAAACCCTAATGCTGCAGCAGTTGTACCAACATCGGGTATCATGAACAGTGTTCAAAAAAACCTTATGGTTGATACTCGTGATGAATGGTTGTCAGGTCGTCAAACTTTATTGTGGATGCAATATTGGGGACAGATAAACTATACAGAAGAAGATCGATATCAATATCGTGAAACGGTAAATGAAGGAGCTTGGAATGATTTATATGGCCATGCGATGGATTTGAAGAGTATCATTGAATTAAATACAGATGAAGCTACTAAATCAGATATGGCTGCTTATGGCGATAATGAAAACCAAATTGCAGCTGCCAGAATTATGTTGGCTTATATTTTTCAATTAGCTGCTAATCAATGGGGTGATGTTCCGTATTATTCGTATGGTTCTGATGATGCTGATTTTCAGGCTTTATATTTACGTGATGAAGCTGTTTCAGCACCTAAATATGCACCTCAGGCAAAAATCTATGCAGATTTGTTAAAAGAGCTTGAAGAGGCACAAGGCATGATCAATCTATCAGCAAATATGATTGATGGAGATGCTATGTTTGGTGGAGATGCCGCTCAATGGAAAAAGTTTGCTAATTCATTACGATTAAGAATTGCAACTCGCATTAAGGGTTCAAATGCAACTTTAGCTAATCAACATATTGCTGCAGCTATTAGTGCAGGGGTAATGGCTAGTAATGCGGATAATGCTGGAGTTACTTTTACCGCTGATAATAATGATAATTCGGCTCCAATGTACTCAGCATTCTATATTGGTAATCGTTTAGATTTTGCTCCATCTCACACATTTGTTGATTTATTAAAAGGTAACAGAGGTCCTTTTGGGGCTGATCCACGTTTAAGCATTTATGTTGATCCTAATGCTGATGGAGAATATGTTGGTATTCCTGTGGGTGTAAGTCGCGAAGAAGTTGGTGGTTTTGCTTGGGAATCACTTCCTGGAAAAGCGGTATTAAATTCTAGATATACTGAAAATTATATGGAATATGCCGAAGTATGTTTCTTATTAAGTGAAGCTAACGGATGGAATCAAGAATGGTACGAGGCTGGAGTAAAAGCTTCGATGCAAAAATGGGGTGTGCCAGCAGAAAGTATTGATGCTTATATAGCAACATTGCCTGCGGCCTCAGAAGAAACTGTGATAACACAGAAATATATTGCACTTTATATGCAACCACAAGAAGCTTGGGCTGAATATAAGAGAACAGGTTACCCTGCAACATTGGATATGCCAGGTAAGTCTTATACCATTAGTGTTCCTGGTGGACATTCATTCACCTATGAGTTTTCTCCATTAGAGTCACTTAATGATATACCAACAAGAGCCAGATATCCACTTGTTGAGCAAAATATCAACGAAATTAATTGGGATGCGGCTTCAACTGCAATTGGAGGTGATGAAATGGATACAAAATTGTGGTTCCAGAAATAATATAATTATCAAAGACAATTATTATGAGAAAAATATTTTTCTTTAGTGCTATATTAATGTTGGTTGTTGTTTTTACAGCTTGTGAGGACGATGACTATAGTTTCAAGCCTGCTAATACAGTGCGGGCTGATGTAAGTTCTATTACTATTTTTGACACTTCTTTTCCTGTCAACTTTAGTACCTCTAATACAAATGTTGATGAAATCATTATTAGTGGAGGAGCCATTAGTGAAAGAGCTGTTTCTATATCCGATCAATCCGGAAGTGCAACTTTTACAGCTGCTGATTTTGGTGATGCATGGAAAATAGATGGAGGTGTACGTTTTAGTTCAACCATTGATTTTGGATCAAGTAAAAGTGTTAGTGGATTCTCTATTAGTGTTGTTGAAGCGTTGGCTGCCGAAGTATCTGCTGCAACTATGTATGAATATGATTCAGCAAAGGTTTATTTAAGTTCCGAAGGGGCAACTGCATTTAGTAACATGGCTACTGTAATGGTTGAAGCTGCAGTGAAAAATGCTGAAATTACTGATCCTGTTTTTGAAGAAGTATTTAGCGCAACTAATGTAATGGAATTTGAAAAGATAGATTCTATTATGGGGGTTGATTTTGAATTGGGTGATACAATTGTTTATCGTGTTACAGCTACAGGATCTGGTTATGAAGAATCTAAAACCATTGAATTGCCAGTTGCATCAAAAACATTGCCTGGATTAAAAACGGATATGTTGTCAACGTCTTCTGCATCTTTTGCTTTTATGCCTGCAAAGGAGGAAGACGATTCGGATGTTGGAGTCGTATCTTTTGATGCACCAGCAGGTTTTTCATCATCAGATGTTATGTTTATTGAGGTTGAAGAAGGTGCTCAGGTAGAAAAGTTCGCTGAATTGGATAAGTTTTCTACTTTGGTAGGAATTGTTGACGATGCTACTTTGGTTTCAAGTATTACTGATGTAATGATTGGAAAAGTATATGCGTTCAAATACACTTATATGGTTTGGGAGTATTACGGATATATAAAAATTCAGGATGTTCAATCAACTGCTATTGGTGATTCTGAAAATGGATTCGAATTCTCGTATACTCAAGATGTAAAATATTAAGTAATTAAGAATATTAAACCTCTAAGCTGTGGTGGGACGTAGATTAAAGGTTTAGTTGTGTGAGGAAGGGGCGCTGTGAAGCGCCCCTTCTGTTTTAATAGATGTATGAAATGCTTTTTTTATTCTGGTAGGTAAATTATTTAACCTTTAAGGGTAATCCAGAAACCATCAGAAAAACTTCGTTTGCCTTTTGTGCGATGTGTTGATTCATCCAGCCTTGCAGATCGGTAAATCTGCGTTGGATATCGTTCTCGGGCATCCCACCTAAACCAATTTCGTTGGTTACAAATATAAATGTAGCGTCTTGTTGTATGAATTGTGTGAATTCATCCTTAGCTTCCTGAAGCGATTGTTCGATGTTGCTTTTATTATCAAAAAAGAAATTGGTTAGCCACAGTGTAACGCAATCAACCAAAATAATACGCCCTTCAAGTTGGTGTTTGGATAGTTGTTTTTCTTCTTCAATATTAGTCCATTCCGGACCGCGATCGGCCTGATGGTGCAGGATTCGTTGTTTATGTTCTTCATCCCAAATACGAGATGTGGCTAGATAAACCGGATTAGGACTCAAATCAAGTGCCAGATTTTGAGCATAGCTGCTTTTTCCTGATCGTTGCCCGCCGGTTATCAATATTATCTTTGTCATTTATCCTTTTAAAAATTCAACCTGATAGTAATTGCTTCCCTTAAATGTTATCTTAATTATACATCCAAAATGGAGTTCGAGATTAAAGATGTTTTTGGGAGGAATAGCCAGGTATTTATGTAATGCGCTTCGTATAACACCCGAGTGTGTTACAACGGCTAAATATTTTTTATCCGATTTCTCAATGAGCTCGAAGAAGTTGTTTGTTCTATTAAGTAGTTCTGAGAACTTTTCTCCATCCGGGGGACTTTGATTTAAAAAATCGTTGCTCCATTGCTCCATGGTAAATCGTTCGATACCTTCCCATTTCTGACCTTCCCATTGGCCAAAACTCATTTCGGTAATTCTTTCGTCAGTAGTAATATCCTTGTTTGGAAACAAGTGATTGGCTAATTTCTGACATCGTTGTAAAGGACTTGAATATATCACTTCGGGATAGAATCCGTCAATTGTTTTAGCAATTTCTGAAGCTTCTTGTGGGAAGTTTGCTGTTACATCTAAATCTAATTGACCGTAACATATCCCTTTTTCAACTTCAGGAGTTGTATGGCGTATAAGTAGTACTTCTTTCTTCATTAAAATAGTTTTATTAAAGGTTCGCTGTGATAAAAAGCAACAATGGTTAAATATATAACTATTTCGGTTGTTTGCTGAATGGTTCCCAAACAATCGCCGGTGTAGCCACCAACCCACTTTTTGAAATAACGTTCCAATAATAATTTGGTAACAATCAATAGGGGTATCAAAATTAGTATTCGTATATCACTCAAAATAAAGAAAGACGGAATAATTAGGGCAACAGCTATAACCAAGTCTTTATGATGCAATGATTTTGTAATGGGTTTTGATTTACTACTATCGTCTTCGCGCACATATGGAAGTGTGTGCATAGTCCATACGGCCATAAAGCGGCTGATGACATGGCCAACAATCATCGATAAAGCAATAGTGCCTGTTGGAATGCTGCTAATAGCCGTGTATTTCGTAAATAATAAAAGAATGATGCCAATGGCACCATAGGCACCAACGCGTGAGTCTTTCATTATTACTAAAATCTTTTCTTTAGTCCACCCTCCACCAAATGCATCGCATACATCGGCAAAACCATCTTCGTGAAAGGCTCCGGTAAGCAATACGGTACCTGCCATTGATAATAAAATGGATAAAGAATCGGGCAAAAGATGTGAGGCCATCCAATATATTAATGCAGCTACTCCTCCTACAAAATATCCAACCAAAGGAAAGTATCGATTGCATTTATTCAGGTTATCCTGCGAAAAGGCAATTTTAAACGGTATGGGTATGCGAGTAAAAAAACTAAAAGCTGTCAATATCAGATTTATCTGGTGTTTCATGGTTTTTATGTATTACACACAAAAGCTATTAGCCGATAGCTAATGGCTAATAGCTTTTTGTATTATCGATTACTTACGCCTGCATCGGCAAAGCTGCTCATTTCGTTAATAAAGGTAACTGCCGACTGAATCAATGGATAGGCTACAGCTGCTCCTGTTCCTTCACCCAATCGCATGCCAATATTAAGTAACGCATTTGCTCTTAGGTGTGTAAGCATATGTTTGTGGCCTTGCTCGTTGCTTTGATGGGTAAAAATACAATAATCCAGGATGGAAGGTTGCATGGCATTAGCTGCTAAGAGGGCAGAGGTAACAATAAAGCCATCCACCATTATTATCATTTTCAACTCAGCCGCTTTTAACATAGCGCCACAAATTGTTGCTGTTTCAAATCCTCCGAAGCAGGCAAGAATTTCCAAAGGATCAGTAAAGGATTGATGCAGGCTTAACGCTTTTTCAATCACCTCGGCTTTATGCTGAATTCCTTTCTGATCAAGACCAGTTCCGGCACCACAAGCCTCAATAGGTTTTATATTTGCATATTTACATAGAAGGGCAGCAGCAGAGGTTGTATTTCCAATTCCCATTTCGCCAAAGCCAATAATATTTGTTCCTTCCTTATGTAATTCGTTAACAATATCAGCCCCATTTTGCATGGCCTTTTTACATTCATGTATGCTCATGGCCGGTTCAACGGCAAAGTTGCGGGTTCCTTTAGCTACTTTTTTATCCAGCAATTGGGGAGTGCTTTCAAAATCGAAGTTAACACCGGTATCAGCAACTAATAATTTAATATTGTGCTGACGACTAAATACGTTAATAGCAGCTCCTCCGGCAAGGAAGTTCATTACCATTTGAAATGTTACTTCTTGTGGAAAAGGACTAATGCCCTCTTGCGTAACGCCATGATCGCCTGCACAAACCAAAATAGCTGGTTTTTCAAGTTTTGGATGTAATGTCTGCTGAATGCGACAAACTTGGGCTCCAACGGTTTCGAGTTGGCCCAATGAACCTAATGGTTTGGTTTTACCGTTGATTTTTTCGGTAATAGCTTGATCTAATGTGTGATCAAGTGCTTTAATCTGAGTCTCCTGCATTGTTTATGCATTAAAAGTTAAACAATTATCTTCAGGAGGGAAGCGGAAAGAATATACTGCACCTGGGTGCATATCTGACTACTTTGCCCCGAAGTTTATATGCTAAGGCAGGTATTCTGGCTTATCCCTTATCAAATAACGTCTTCCCGATAATTGGTTTTAATCAGTGACATAATGTTATTGACGTTGAGATTTACAGCTGCGGGGACAGCTCCGGAATATCAGCTTACTGAGGCACCGGATTCCCTATTATGCTTGCGCACCTTAGTGCCACAAAAATAATAAAAGAATTGGATGTGGAGCTCTGCCATGTTTAGATGTTTTGATGGATAGATTTAGGGTTAAGAATTGGTGAGTTTGTCGAACCATGGGGAAGAGGACCGAAGACTAGAATTGTAAGCCTGAAGAAGTAATCAACTCAAAAAGTAGGAAGTAAGTTTGTTAGGATAGTATGTGATGTTATCAGGATACAGTGTGAATGTGAAAGAAAAGACTATTTATGTATCTGTATAATATATAATGATAAAAAGATAAGCCTGTAGAACGTTAGGACTAACTTGTATGACGTTAGGATATGTCGGGAATCTGTTAGAATAGAGTGGAATGGTTTCAGGATAAACTGGGAAGGTGTCAGGATAGACCGGGAGGGTATCAGGATAGATTGGGAAGACGTCAGGATAGACCGGGAAGATGTCAGGTTAGAGTCTTGAAGTAAAAGGATAAACTATCTATTCTACAGGATGATATATAATTATATAAGAATAGATAACAAGGTTGTAAGGATAATTAAGAAGCTTGTTGAAACAGTACAATATCCGGTTGCTTTAGGCACATGATATACCTTTATTTATTAAGAATTATTATAAATTAAAAAAATACTCAAGGAGATAAATATTATTTTTAAATATTCAATATGTATTATTAAATAATAATTATATATTAACCAACGAATTGGTATTATAACACCACAAAAATTTAATTATTATGAAAAAATCATTAAAGTCGAGGCACGATGCCAATAAGAGAATATATGAATGTTTAAATGAATATTCATCTAGAATTGAGTCAGTTCCAATTCTTGTTGCTTTCAATAATGATTTAGGACTAAATAACGATAAAGCAGATGCATTATTAATAAAGGTTGAGAACATTCCGTTAAAAACAGCTGGTAATAAAAAATTAACGAAAGAAGATTTGGTTCCAATACTAGTAAAGGCAAGTAATATGTTAAAAGTGTATGCTAATGTTAACCGAGACAAGAACTTACATAATTTACTTATAACTGCTAGCTCGTCATTAAGTTCAGATACAAAAGACAGCGAGTTAATTTCGTACGCTGAGAATATGTATAGCCGTATATTGTCGTTAGGTGAAGTTGTAAAAACCTTTGGTTGGACAACTGAATTGACAGAGGAACTGATTACTGAGCTGAACGATTTTAAGGCTGTTGTTTCCGAGCCTCGGAAATTAATTGAAGATAGAAAAACAAGTAAAGAATTATTGGAAGATACCATCGCTGAAACCGGTTTGTTGTGCCGCGAATCGATAACACCATTAATGGAATTGTTTATCGACGATAAAGAATTTTACCTCGCCTTTAAAGCAGCCAGTATGATTATCGATCCGGCTACTAGAACAAAAAAACAGTCAAACGAAGAAAATACAGAAGAATAATATCGGGATGTGAACGGGGCTTTGCTTGCCGTGATATTTATTTTACCTGATGTTGAAAGTAATATATTAAAGATCGTTTATACATAATGGATATTTAAAAGACAAAACTAATTATTTAAAATTTATGGAAAATCAAGACACATTTACAGAGGAAACAACTCAGAGTTGGGGTTCCAGAATTATGGAATCAATTAAATCAGTGTTATTTGGTATTATACTTTTCTTAGGAGCATTTATAGTATTATGGTGGAATGAGGGCAGGGCTGTTAAAACAGCTAAAGGACTTAAAGAAGGACAATCTCAGGTAGTTACAATTGATCCAAATGTAGTTGATAAAGCTAATGATGGAAAGCTTGTTCATTTGACAGGTAAGATATTAACAGATAAAATTTTGAATGATGCTGAGTTTGATATTAATGTAAATGCCCTTAAGCTGCGCAGAAATATTGAAATGTATCAATGGGTTGAAGAAACGAAAAAAGAAAAAGAAAAAGAGATAGGTGGAAGTGAAAAAACAAAAACAACTTATAGTTATGTAAAAAAGTGGACTTCTACACTCGAAAAATCAGCCAGCTTTAAGGTGCCTGAAGGTCATATGAATCCAACTAGTTTCCCTTATTCAAAGTATACGATTACAGCAGATCAAGCAAAAATAGGCGAATATCTGTTACCTGAATCTTTGTTGTCAGATATTAGTAATTTCAAATCCTATGCTGTTCAAAAAATAGATACCGCGAAATTTAAAAATGCAACTATTTTAAATGAAGGAAGTGTTGAGTTGGGCTCTGGTGTTGAAATTTCCCAAAAAATATTCATAGGTAATGGAAGTTTAACATCTCCAGAAGTAGGGGACGTAAAGGTTTCGTTTCAAATCATTGAACCAGGTGGAGATTATAGTATTATTTCAAAACAAATTACTAATACATTTGAATCATTTGCAACCCAAACTGGTACCAGTATCAATGTAATTAAAGAAGGTATTCACTCTTCTGACGCAATGTTTGCAGCCGAGCATAGTAAAAATACAATTACGACATGGATATTACGTCTGCTTGGATTTTTAATGATGTTTGGTGGCTTAACAATGATATTTCGTCCATTAGTTGTAATTGCTGATGTTCTGCCATTCTTAGGTAATTTATTAGATGTTGGCTTATCGTTGTTTTCCGGCTTAATTTCTTTTACGCTTTCTTTTGTAACCATTGCTATTGCATGGATTGTTTATAGGCCAATACTAGGTGTTGCGTTATTAGTTGTTGGTGGGGGTGCTTTTATTTACTTGTTTATGAGAGCTAAAGCAAGAAAGTCTGAATAATATTTAGTTAGCTCATTGTGCAACTTGTACCAACTTCTATTGTATTCAGAAAGATTATATCTAACAAAATACATAAGAATAATATCGGGATGTGAACGGGGCTTTGCATAGAGTTCCACTTTCAGATCATGAGAATTGAGGGTGGAACTTTTTTTGTAAATTTTATCTGTTTTTAGTGCAAAAGTCACCTTATCCGAGCGATGGAAATAAGTAATCCTTAGCATACTTTGAATTAAACATTAAATCCATGAGAAATTACCCAAATGTATCACAGAGTTTCGGAATTGTAGGTATAGCAGTTGGACTAAGTATTGGAATAGCCCCACTGTTATTGTTAACCGATCGTTTTTTACCTCAGGATATTGCCATGCTGCTTTATTATTTGTTGGTAATGGGCGGTACCTACCTGATTGTGCGTCAAATAAAAATGAAAAAGGAAGGAAGCGTCGCCTTTAATTGGAATGTAGATAATTATTTATTGATTCCATTGGTGATAATTGCAACTGTATGTCTTTTGTTTGGAATTATTTATCCTGTTTTGAGTTTAATACCCATGCCCGAAAGTGTGCAAGAAATGTTTATGAATTTTGGGGGAGACGTAAGTGTATTTTCATTTTTGCTTTTGGTTGTAGCTGCTCCAGTATTAGAAGAACTAATTTTTAGAGGTATTATGATGGAAGGATTAATCAAGCGTTATTCTCCTCAAAAGGCAATACTTATTTCCAGTATGTTATTTGGACTGGTTCATTTGAATCCCTGGCAATTTATTGTTGCCTTTTTATTGGGTATTTTTCTGGGGTGGATTTATTACAATACCAAAAGTGTACTGTTATGTATAATCATTCATGGCACAACAAATTTACTATCTTTTATAGCAAGGGTTTTAATGGATAGCGGCATGGATGCCGAAAGTTTAACTCCCGATTTATATAATATAGATGCAAAATATCTATTGGTAATATTAGGGTCCAATGCTCTGTTGTATGCTTCAATTTACTTGATTCGTCAGCTGTTTAGTAAGTCGGAAGATTCCGAAGCATCGTATATGGATATTATTAGTGATTAGTATATGTCGATTGGCTTGGAAATTATTCTCAAGCCAATCCCTTAGGCGAATATCCAAGTGCTTTAATCTGAGTCTCCTGCATTGTTTATGCATTAAAAGTTAAACAATTATCTTCAGGAGGGAAGCGGAAAGAATATACTGCACCTGGGTGCATATCTGACTACTTTGCCCCGAAGTTTATATGCTAAGGCAGGTATTCTGGCTTATCCCTTATCAAATAACGTCTTCCCGATAATTGGTTTTAATCAGTGACATAATGTTATTGACGTTGAGATTTACAGCTGCGGGGACAGCTCCGGAATATCAGCTTACTGAGGCACCGGATTCCCTATTATGCTTGCGCACCTTAGTGCCACAAAAGTAATAAAAGAATTGAAGATCGAAGAGCTTGGTTCTTATTAGTATATATTGGATGATTTTATATATTTTATTTTGTTTTACAGTCTAATTTGTTTTGATTTGTATTGGAATTCAACCAATTCTTGTAGAAAATTTAGAAATAACGCAAAGTCTATGATTAAACATTTACTTTTAGCAGTATTTATAATACTGCCTATTGTTACCAATGCTAAGACAATTACGGTAACAAGTAGCTTGGATAGTGGAGCTAATTCATTGCGCGAAGCAATTTCATCTGCTCAAGCTGGAGATATTATTCAATTTTCAGATGATGTTAATATTGTCCCATTAAGTTCCGAACTGTCTCTTGGTGATAAAACAATTACGATTGATGGTTTAAAATCCAATGGCGATAAGGTTGTTATTGATGGGCAAAGTGCCTGTCGATGTTTTAATATTGATGTTGCCGAGAATGTTGATGTATTAATTCAAAATCTTGATGTTAGAAATGGCTTTGTAACACTCGAATACGGTGCTTGTATTAAGGTAAATAATACTAACGGTACTTTTAATCTTGAGAATTGCCTGATAACAGGTGGAAATACCAGTATAGGGACATATTCATTTGCTATATATAGTAGTGGATCGGCTATAGCTATTGAAGGTACTGCTGATAACTCAATCGTGTTTAATTGTAAAATACAGGACAATCATAATCCAGGTAGCCTTGCAGCTGTGTATGCCAACGGAGCATATTTTATTAATTGCTTAATTACAGACAATGATTCGTATAGTTTCGGTGGTATCTTTGTGAAAAATAGTACATTTATTAATTGTACTATTGCTAATAATATCAGTGAAGATTCAGTGAGTGGTGCTAGTAATAGTTGTACATATATTAATTCGATTGTATTAGGCGATGAGTATTCTCCGTATAAAGGAAACACTAATAACGAATATATCAATTGTGTTGGTGAGCATCCATTGGAGCATACAACTAATTACAGACAGATAGCAGAATATCCATTTGCTGATATGGCTGGTGGTGATTATTCACTTGCTAATACTCAAAGCGGTTGGTATTGTATTGATGGAGGAGATGAAAGTTTATTACCTTCAGACTTTACGGAAGATATTAATGGTGATGTTCGTATCCGATACAACACTGTAGATATTGGAGCTATTGAGTTTGAGTATGACGTAGCAAGAACAGAACCAGCTATTCTAATGGTAAAATCAGAGAGTAGCGATCCTCTTGTATTTAGTTCATTTTCAAATATTTTAGCAAAAAGCATAGACGGTGATACTATAATTATTGACAGTGTATTAGTATCTAATATTGCAATTTCCAGTGATTTGATGATAGGAGATAAAAATCTTTTCATTGAAGGAGCAGGAGTAAGCCTTGTATCAGATGGATCATCACGTATTCTTAATGTACTAGGAGTTGAAGATAAAAAAGTTACTCTGCATAATCTGGTATTTAAAGATGGAAATTCAACGGGTAATGGGGGGGCTATCAATGCCGATCTTACAGAAGGTGAACTGG
Source organism: uncultured Carboxylicivirga sp. (assembly GCF_963668385.1). Classification (GTDB taxonomy): domain Bacteria; phylum Bacteroidota; class Bacteroidia; order Bacteroidales; family Marinilabiliaceae; genus Carboxylicivirga. The sequence goes on along the minus strand of NZ_OY764327.1, from coordinate 4,902,000 downwards.
AAGTTACCGGATGTGTCTTTGTTAATAATCAGTCATCAGGCGATGGAGGTGCTGTTGCCACTGTTGGAGGAAGTTATATAAATTGCTCGTTTATTGGTAATACTGCGTTAAATGGTGGTGGGGTAAACGCTGCTGGAGCTGCTGTTTTTACCAATTGCTTAATGTGGAATAATGCAAACGATAACCTACGTGTGGTTGGTGATTTGTGCACTGTATCTAACTCAGCTTTACCCGGAGGATTTACAAATGGAAATAATAATGTTGATCTGACAGCAACCCCTTTTGTAGATGAGGCAAATGCAAATTATTATTTAAATGGACTGGAAAATGGTTTGGCATGTTTAGATGCAGGTGATAATAATAGTGTACCGAGCTATCATACAACAGATTTGTTGGGTAACAGGGCAATAAAATACCATACTACAGATATTGGAGCATATGAGTCAGATTTTATTCGCTTAACTGCCGAAAAATTAGTTGTTACCTCAAGCAGTAATAGCATTGATGATGCATACTCGTTGCCTTGGTGTGTATATCATGCTGTAGATGGTGATACCATTACTTTTGATCCAACAATTACAGAAGTGTTACTCGATGAAAGCCTGGTGATTGGCAAAGCCATATACATTAACGGGGCATTGGCTGATGGACAAAAGGTACAAATTAGTGGACAAGATCAATATATTGTGTTGAAAATCAATACAACAGAAGATCAACATGTAGATTTACTAAACCTTCATATCCGTAATGGATATAGTGAAGTTAATGGAGGTGGTATCTTAACAAATAATAACACAGATGTATTAATCAAGAACTGTATCATTACCGATTGTAAAGCCGATGTTGAAGGAGGAGGAATTTATCAAAAAGGGAAGACGATTATTTCAGAATGTGAATTCTACCGTAACTATGCCGATTTGAGAGGTGGAGCAATTCTTTGCGGAGGAAACGCTAACAGTTATATAGAAAATTGTGTTATTCGAGAAAACAAGTCTCGTACCGTAGGTGGAGGTATCGCCTGTTTTTTTTCTTCATCCAATATTTATAACTGTTTAATTGAGGGTAATAGTGGAGGCAGAGGAGGCGGTCTAGCCATTTATTATTTCCAGGGACAAATACTTAATTGTTCAATCCTCAATAATGTGGCAACACGAAGTTTTGCTTTTACTGCTTACGGTGGAGGAGTGTATTGTTTGAGTATGAATGGGGGGAAGTTTTATAATTGTATTATCAGTGGTAACCGACATGTTACTTCAACCGAGGATGAACCTGATGAATATGCAGGGACGGATAGTCAGGGGGTTACTACCTTGAGTAATTGTGCTATTAGGGGGGGGGAAACCAATGTGTTTTGGGGTACATCTAATTATGAAAATATAATTGATTTATCGGCATCGCCATGTAAGGATGAAACCAATGAAGATTTTTCATTAAATCCCGATTCCGAAGATGGTCAGAAGTGTATTAATGCAGGTTCGGATGGCTTCGTTAAAGGTATTTTGAGTTACGATTTTGAGAAAAAACCTCGTATTATAGGTGAGTCGGTTGACTTGGGGTATATCGAATATAAAGGAGCTGGCGAAACTCAATATTTTATGGTAACCAATGAGAGTGCTGATGAAATGGTTGAACAATCATTGCCTTGGTGCGTCAAAAATGCCGAAAATAATGATGTAATTGAATTTGCTAATAATGTTGATAAAATTACGCTGACATCGGAACTTACTTTGGGTGCTGGTTCATTAACAATTGATGGATTAAAATCTAATGGAGATACTATTGTATTGGATGGTAATACCGAGAGTAGAATTTTTAATGTTGATATAGCCAATGCTAGCATACTTAATGTAACCAATCTAATCCTTCAAAATGGGTATACAGATGAGTATGGAGGTGCAATTCTAGCTAATATAACAGATGGTTCTTTTGCGATTACTAATTCTACATTTAAGTTTAATAGATCTATAGCTGGTGGGGCTATTGATGCAGATGGTAATGTAACAATTACTAATTGCAGACTTTATGATAATGTGGCAGAAGGCTTTTATGGAGAAGGAGGTGCTGTTACTGCTTATGATGGAGTAGTTATTAATGATTGTGATATTATGAATAACTCAGCCATTAATGGTGGTGGAATTTATGCTGGAAATAATACTTCTTGGTCAAATTGTAGAATTTATAATAATAAAGCTTCCGAATCTGGAGGGGGTGTGTATGCATATTCAGAAAGTACCATTGACAATTGTATTATTACAAATAATGAAGCCAAAGAAAATGGAGGTGGTATCTTTTGTAATTCAAGTCCAATTATTTTACAATGTCAAATTGGCCAAAATGAAGCTTATAATGGTGGTGGAGTATATTATCAATTTGGTGGTAAGTTGGTTAATTGTAATATTGTTAATAATCATGCAAAGTCTAGAGCAGGTGGAGCTTTCTTCTTTAGTTCCGGAGATATGTATAATAGCATTGTTTGGGGTAATACTGCAGATGATAGTAAACCACAAATCTATGCCAGTGGTACATCAATGAATATAAATAATTGTGCTGTCGAGGATGGTTATACCGGTAATGGTGCTGGTTCTGGTGATGCTATTCCTAGAACATTGGTATCAACTCCATTTTTTAACGATGATGATCCATTGGATTTTAGATTGAATACAAATGAAGGTGGTGGTGCTGAATGTATCGATAAAGGTGATGATAGTGAAATAACATCAATTATTACCAGTGATATCAATGGTAATGATCGAATCAACAGAAAAGTTGATATTGGTGTTTATGAAGGTGCTTTTTCAAGTGTAGTTTTTACTACAGTTGGTGATGGTGATATTTCTGGTGATCTAGAACAAGTTGTTAAATATTTAGGAGATGCGTCTGAAGTGGAAGCAAGTGCTAATGATGGTAGTACTTTTAAAGGATGGTATAACGGTTCTGAATTATTTAGCTCTGAGGTTCTTTTAGCTCTGAAAAATATTACTACTAATATCAACTTAGTTGCTTATTTCGATTCAGAAACAGGTATTGGAGATTCAGAATCAGACCAAAGTATAAAGGTTTATTCAACTCAAGCAACTATTAATGTAGAAAGTAGTCTTGTTATTGACGAAGTAAAAGTATATTCTACGAGTGGTAATCTTGTAAAAGTTGTTACTCCGCATTCAACTAACTGTATGATTGAAATGTCTGAATTTACACAAGGAATCTATATAGTTTCAGTTAATAGTAATGCTCAAATAAACATTACTAAGGTTTATTTAAGACGATAATATTGATAGAGCTGTTAATGGAAAGATGTGTCGTTGAAATATAAATTGTACTAGAGAAAATTTCAACTCAAAATAATCTAAAAGTGATAAAAGCCTCCTTAAAAGGGAGGCTTTTGTGTTTGATTAAGTTTAATAATGTAGTGATTTGTTTAAAGAATAAGAAGAGGTGTAAGTAGTAATTAAATCGTTGTTGTATGATTAATGATTTGAAAATAATAAAGGTAACAGGCTGCACTTACATTGGTAAACAATGTCAATATGGCAATTGACATTGTACTATGCCATATCAAATATTTATCAATGCGTTATGATTATATATTTTAATTTGCGAGGTGTTGGTTTTTGATCGAAAGTAATATTGTTGTGTTTATGAAATTGGCTGCTTAATGTGGGGCGAAGATGTTTTGAATCTATGTGTACTGAGAGATGACTATGTATGAGTGAAAATAGAGGCTAATGATGTGTATCATTATTGGTTGGAATGTAATTGTTTTTGTTTATTTTGAAAGAAACTTTATTAACCATTTCAATCATACCATTACCTAACTTATGAAAAAAGTAATAATCGCATTTATATTTAGTCTTATAGCTTTTCAGTTATGGAGTCAACAAAAGCCTAATGTTTTTATCGAAGGCCAAATTTTAAATTATGATGGAAAGAGTAAAGTAAGATATTCTATTTCTTCAGTGTCGGGAAACTTGGGTAATTACATTGTTAAACCCGATAGTTTGGGACGATTTGTAGTGTCGGCTTATATTACAAATGCTGAGTTTTTTCATTTTTACGAAACTATTAATCATTACTACCATATGTGCAGGCTTCTTATTGAGCCCGATAATCGTTATTCTATTGTAAGTGAAGGACAGCAGGAAGCTGACTGGAAATCGTCATTAAATGTAGATGTTTACACTTTAGAATCGTATAACACGGATGCTACAAGTTTTTATACTTATAATAAGGGGTTGGTTGAATACAACAAGATACCTAACTATATTCATGGTTCTCTTTTTCATGATGAATGGAATTTAAACGCACCGGAATCATTACTGGATTCTATGAAATCTAAAATACAAAATCATTTACGGGTGTTTGATCAACTGTTAGAAAAAGGTGAGATATCTCAGCAGTTATATGATATTTCAAAAATGAATATCGAATATATGTATGCCGAAAGATTAGCAACCACCATAAGATCATCCTTTCATATGCCTCAATTTCAAATAAAAGATTCGGTGATAATTAACCAATTGAACAAAGTATATCCACAAATATTTGAATTGTATCCGGTTAAAGGGAAAAAGATGAGTAATCTTTTTAATATGGTTGAATATACCGATATATACCTTGAATTCAGGGAGGATTATCACGATGGAGTGTATTCCTCTGTGAAGAGGAAAGGAGATGCTTCATTTGCTCCAATTTATGCTAAATCTGGCGAAGTCTTATCTGAAGAGGCAAATAAACAATATCAAGCCATTAAAAATATGTGTAATACTGCGGCATTGGCTCCTAATTCGCTAAAGCTTTCAAAGAAATATCTTGATGATAATTCTGATATGAAGGATAGTTATGCGGGTAAAGTGCTACGGAAGATGCTTATGCCGCGCGCCGAAGAATATGAATTAATTGCACTTCGTCCAATGCCTGAAGAGTGTGTAATTGTTAGCGGAGACTCAATTAATTCAATTGCGGAAATAATTAAAATGTTTGAAGGAAGTCCAATGCTTATCGATTGTTGGGGTACATGGTGTATGCCTTGTCGTAATCAATTCAATTATATGGATGAAGTTAAGACTCTGATGAAAACTAGAGGAATGAAGATGGTTTATATTGCTTACGAATATACTGAGGATAAGCAGATGTGGGAGAGCTTAATGAAGGAATATAATTTGGTGGGTTATCATATTAAAGCCAATCAACTCTTAAAAAAAGACATGCAACGCTTATATAATAATCAATTATCGTTTCCAACCTTTATGATTGTGGATGGTGATGGAAATATATTAGAGCCAAAGGCGCCTTATGCAAGTGATGGAAATAAGTTGTACAAGAAGATCGATGACTTAATAAATAATCCTTATAATACTTCGAATTAAACATTAAATCCATGGTTGTTAGGCATATTTTGGGGATGGATGTATTGTGTACTCTATGTATAATCATTCATACTACAACAAATTTACTAACTTTTATTGTAAGGGGGTGATGGATACCGGTTTAGATGTTGATAGCTTTACTTCTATTTTTACATAATGTGAATGCAAAATATCTATTGGTAATAATAGGTGTCAATGCTCTATTGTATGCTTCAATTATATTATTGCTGATTGGCTTGAGGATTATACTCAAGCCAATCCCTTATACGAATATCCTAGTGATTCAATTGTAGATTCAATCATCGAATCATTCTGCTCGGTAGCTTCTACAGTAACACGATTTGCTTGTGGATCGGCCTCAACTGAAGTTATGCCATCTAGCTTACCTAGATTCTTTTCCACACTCATTTTACAATGACTGCAAGTCATTCCTTCAACAATATAAGTTGTTTTAATGGTTGGTTTTGCCATGGTAAACGATGTATTAAACACAGGAGCAACAGGTGTTTCAGTTGCTGTTTTAGTATTGTTATTAAATATGATAGATTTCGATAGTTTTTCTGTTTTGATAGCCGCCTTCTTTAAGCGTTGTTTTTTCATATACTTTTGAAAGTAACCATTTGCTATCAATCCAATTAATAGAACAGCTGATAATAACTGAAACCATTCGGGTAATAACTCATGGCGATGACCTTCGTGCATGGCATGTTCGGCTAAAGTAAACCATTCGCGAGGTAAAAAAGTATTGATTAAAGTACCGAAAATCATGGCACCCAATATAATCGATCCTAAATAGGAGAGAAGCGTTTTTAGACCAAATACCTTTTGTATAATAGTGATAGTTGCGGCATTGGTGGCGGGTCCGGCCATCAATAATACCAAAGCAGCACCCGGAGATAATCCTTTAAGCATTAATACAGCGGCAATGGGTACCGATGCTGTTGCACATAAATACAAAGGCACCGATGCTAGAAGAATGATTAACATGCTTAGCGGTTCGTTATCGAGGTAGTTCACAAAGAAATCATCAGGAATAATAACGGCCAATACAGCAGCGATCAATATACCAATTACTAACCATTTGGCTATATCCATTAGGAATTCGTAAAAGCCATATCGGAAAATACCTTTCCATCCTTGTTTGGTGCCCATTTTATCCGATTCGCAACTTTCGCCCGACTTCGATGCATCTACCTTATCATCTTTGGCAATTGCGTTAGTAGCAACTCCTCCAAAAACTCCGGTTACCAGAGCAACCACAACCCGAATAATAGCAAATGGTAAACCTAATAACGAATAGGTAACCATAATGGAGTCAACTCCGGTTTGAGGAGTTGAAATTAAAAAGCTGACACTTGATCCTTTTGAGGCTCCATTCCGATAAAATGAAATACCTGTTGGAATAACGCCGCACGAACAAAGTGGGAGTGGAATACCTAAGATTGCAGTATTAACTACCGATCCAAGGTTGCTTTTGCCCATGAATCTGTCGATCCAACTCTGTGGAAACCAAACTTTGAGAATTCCAGCAAAGAAAAAACCTAGTAAAAGGTAGGGCGACATGGCTTTTAGTAAGTCAAACAAAGAATAAAAAAAATCAACTATATAGGTCAGTATTGTTTCCATAGACAGTAAACTTATTAGATTTGGTTTAGTTCAAATCTAAAATAAATTGATAAATGTAGATTTTTGGATATGTGACAAAAGTAACAAAAAAAATCCCGTCATAAGACAGGATTCTTTATATCGTTATAACTACCAATTATCTCATATCAATAACATCCACATCAGGATGAGCTGTGGTGTCAAATACAAATGTTTTGTCGTCAATTTGCTTGCTGGTATTCATGTTTTTAACAATTACTGTGTAGTTGTTACCATCTTTACCAACCTGACGGAACGAGAAAAGTGTTAAATCATCTTTAAAAATCAATAGTTTGATTCTTGAAAAAGGTTTATCTCTATTGGTTGGGTACAAGTCAATTTCATGAACCTCTCTACCTTCGGCAACACCATCTCCAACATACTTAAGCTTGTAACCATCCTGATAGATATTGAATATTGTTGCTGGATTTAATGTTTCTTCGTCATCAGGATCGGGAATAGTGATGTTTACTTCATCGGCTTCAACATTAAAAGTATACATAACCTCGCCATCGTAATAAGTTTCCATATCCATTAAAGATACTTTGTATTTATTACTTTTTAAGATGATTGAACCATCGTAAACCTCTTCAATGTTCTCTTGAAGGTTTTCCATTTTAAACGAGAAGTCGGCTACAATAGATGGATAAGCTTTTGTTTTTGCCGAAACTTTATCAAGGATTTCTTTTGCTTTTTCGGCTTCTTGTGCGTTAATTCCTATGGCAATCGCCATTAATAGTATGAATGAATAGAATGTCTTCATATGATTTGTTTTCCTATTTTCTATCAATTATTATTCCAAAATTAATTAAACTGACTTAAGTGCTTTTCAAGTTCCAACTCATCAGGGATTAAAACTTGTCGAGCTTTGCTTCCTTCGAATGGTCCAACAATACCCGCTGCTTCTAACTGATCGATGATTCGACCGGCTCTATTGTAACCAATTGAAAAACGGCGCTGAATTAAAGAGGTTGAACCTGATTGATTTGCCACAACAATGCGGGCAGCTTCTTCAAACATCTGATCGCGTTTCGATAAATCAACTTCACCTGGTTCAGTTCCACTACTTTCGGCACCTGTATATTCAGGTAATAAGAAGGCTGATGTATAACCGCGTTGTTCGCCAATGTAGTCGTTGATTCGTTCAACTTCAGGCGTATCAACAAATGCGCATTGAACCCTTACCAAATCACTTCCTTGTGATATTAACATATCACCACGACCAATTAATTGGTTTGCTCCCGGTGAATCTAGAATAGTTCGTGAGTCAATCATCGACGCAACTTTAAATGCAACCCTGGTAGGGAAGTTTGCTTTAATAACACCGGTAATAATGTTAGTTGACGGACGCTGAGTTGCAACAATCATGTGAATACCCACGGCACGAGCCAGCTGTGCAATACGAGCAATTGGTAACTCAACTTCTTTACCGGCTGTCATAATTAAATCGGCAAACTCATCAATTATAACTACTATATATGGTAAAAAGCGATGTCCTTTTTCCGGGTTTAGTTTACGCTTAACAAATTTCTGATTATACTCTTTTATATTACGAGCATGTGCAGCTTTCAATAACTCGTATCTATTGTCCATTTCAATGGCCAAAGAGTTCAAGGTATTCACTACTTTTTGTACATCTGTGATGATTGCATCCTCTTCATCGGGCAATTTGGCTAAAAAGTGGCGTTCAATCTTTGAATAGATGTTAAGTTCCACTTTCTTAGGGTCTACCATCACAAACTTAAGTTGCGAAGGATGTTTTTTATAAAGTAAAGATGATATAATCGCATTTAAACCAACCGATTTTCCTTGTCCTGTAGCACCGGCTACCAACATATGAGGGGCTTTGGCCAAATCTATTACAAAAGTCTCGTTCGAAATGGTTTTTCCCAATGCAATCGGAAGCTCATATTTTGTACTTTGGAATTTTTTAGCACCAATAATCGAACGCATCGAAACAACTTCGGGTTCCGAATTCGGAACTTCAATACCGATGGTTCCACGACCCGGGATAGGAGCGATAATTCGAATACCTAATGCAGCCAATGAAAGTGCAATATCATCTTCGAGGTTTTTGATTTTTGAAATACGTACACCAGGAGCAGGTACAATCTCATATAAAGTAACCGTTGGTCCAACAGTTGCTTTAATGTTTTTGATTTGGATCTTATAATCTTCGAGAGTTTTTACAATGCGGTTTTTGTTGGATTCCAACTCATCCATTGTTACTTCAGCATTGTCGCTACTATGGTCATCTAACAAATCAATAGTAGGTAATTTGTACGACGAAAGATCTAAAGTAGGATCATAGTCTCCAAGTGGCTCGCCATCATAAACGTCAGTTTCTTCTTCTTCAATGCTTTTTTCAATTTTCAGATCAAGGTCGAACTCTTCTTGTTTTAGCGCTGGATCAACTTCTTTATTTAACTCAACTGTTGTAAGTCTTTCCTCGGTAGTTTTTTCTTCAGCCACTACTTTTTCTGCAATAGGTTCTGGAGTTTCTTCTGCTTCAGGCTCTGGATCTTCTACCAACGGTTCATCAGCAATTTCCACCGAAGCAACAAATGCTTCCTCTTGAGTAATTGTACTTTGTATAACTGGTTCTTTTTCGGATACATTTTCTTCTTTAATAGTATCCTCTTTGCTTGAAACCTTATTGTCAAAAGGCTTGCGCATTGCCCGGTAAAACGATTCGAAGGTTATAGAAAGGTAAACTACCAATGAAACAATTAATAGAATAAAGGTTCCGACTGAGCCAATTGAAGAAGATAACCATTTACTAATATAATATCCATGTGCACCACCTAATAATAGGTATTGACTATCGGCACTTGAAGCAAAGAAAAAACCTAAGGTAATTGATAACCATATTGTGATGAAAAAACAGTGGTAAAAAGTTTTCTTTAACGGTAATATACGTGCTCCTAATAACCGGAAGCCAGCTACAAATAATAATAGTATTAAAGAAAAAGCACTTACCCCAATTCCATCGTTAATGAAATAGTCGGCTAAATATGCTCCAAATTTTCCGGTCCAGTTCTCGACTGTAATATCCGCATTTGAAATTAATTCCCATAAAGGGATGTCGAATTTACTTTTATCAGCAAATCCTGTGAATAAATAAGAGAAAAAAGCAAGTAACAGAAAGAAATTAATACCAATAGTTATTATACCGGCTATAAACCTCACTTTAAAGTGACGTAGGTTATCAATCCAAAGGTTTAATTGTTCTGCAACAGGTGTTTTTTTTGCTTTCTGCTTTTTTTGTTTTTTGGCCATAAGAATAAGTTGTAATTAGCTTGCCAAGCGCAAAAATAATAAAAGCGTTGCCAAAATAAGGTATCCGGCAGAAATCTTTATAAAAACGGCAAGCTTTACAATTGCATTAACGAAGAAACGATTTCTTTTATTTCGTTCGCGTTTGTTTCGCGATAGTTTTGAGGAATGATAAATTCATCATCATTTACCTTTTTAAGCTTAACTGATTTAGCTTTGAATGCTAAATCCATACCTTGATAAAAGAGATTAAATTCTAGTAAAGGCCCTGGAACGTCTTTAAAAGGCGTATTGGCATTAGGCGTTTTAAAATTTATATCTTCTGTGTAGTAAAAATGAATCTCAGGAATTTTTTTGTTTGCAAATTGAGCAATGCCCATTGAACAATTGTATCCGGCAATTTCTTTCGTAGAGTCCTTAATTAACTTTATCTGAACATCATCGTTGGTGAACAGAAATAGTTTTTCACCACTTTTTTGAGGGTAAAAGAGCTTCTTATCTAAAATTTTCATTAAGGTAAAACAGCTATCTCCATTAGCTCGTGAAATGTACTCTAAATTATAAATGTTTAAATCTCCTTTAATGTGAAGTTTATAATCATCGTTTTTAAAAGTGCTAACCATTTCTCCCGGTAGGAAAGTAGATAAACTGTTATTCATCATTTCTTTTGGGTAAGAAATAGCGTAAGTAATAACACCTTGATCCGAACTTTTTACTTTCTTTTCGGAACATGAACTAATTAATATTAAAATGAATAATACAGTAATAATTTGTTTCATTTTTCTCATTTCCCTTAATGATGACCAAAGGTTTCAAAAATAGTAATTAAATAGGAAGATGCCCTGACCTTGGTGTTTTATTTATGTTAGTTCATAAAAAAATATGGCTATTGATTTTTAAGTAAAACTATAAACTGGTTAAAATAAAATGATTTAGAAAACCGATTTATTTAAGTGATGAAAATCATTAGTTGTGGAATTAAAAATCACTAAATCGCATTTAATACCCTGATGTAACCAAATTAAGGAGAATATCATGAATAAATTGGCTGTTATTGCGCTTGGCGGTAATGCGCTTTTAAGAGATACTCAACCCGGAACCATTGAAGAACAAGAGCAAAATACTGCAGAGACTCTTGAAAATATAATTTTTCTTTTGGAGGAAGGATATGATATAGTTATTTCACATGGAAATGGTCCGCAAGTAGGAAATATTGTTATGAGAAATGATGCGGGAGAGCAGATGTATCAAATTCCACAAATGCCATTAGATATATGTGTTGCCGATTCGCAAGGTGGTATCGGATATATGATTGAGCGTACTTTAAAAAATGTGTTGCATAAGCGTGGAATTCATCGTAATGTTTTAACCTTAGTTACCTCTGTTGAAGTAGATCCCAAAGACAAAGCTTTTCAAAATCCAACCAAACGAATTGGTAAACAAGTTAGTCTTGACGAAGCGATTGAATTAAAAGAAAAGAAGGGATGGGCTTTTAAAGAAGAAAAGAAATCAAAAACTGGTTATCGAAGAGTTGTTCCGTCGCCACAGCCAATAAATATTGTAAATTGGGAAGTGATTGAACGTAATGCTCGTATGGGTACAATTGTTATTGCTGTTGGTGGGGGTGGTATTCCTGTTTATGTGGATGAACAAGGAGATATAAGACCTGCCGAAGCCGTTATTGATAAGGATGTTGCCTCTTCGTTGTTAGCCCGGCAAATTAAAGCAGATCGATTTTATATTTTAACAGATGTTCCGTTTGTATATGCTAATTATGGCGAATTCAATCAAAAAGCGTTAGAATTTTTGAATGCAGAAGATACTAAAATGTACATTGAACAAGGTATCTTTGGTGAAGGAAGTATGGCTCCTAAGGTCAAAGCAGCTCTTCAGTTTGTTGAAGGAGGAGGAGAGATGAGTATAATTACCGAATCGAAGAAACTGGTTGATAAGTCATTTGGAACCAAAATTACGATGCATTACGATGAGTCTGATTTACATAAGTATGATACTAAATAGATGACAAAAGAAATAAATCAAATCTAATAAGATTATGGCTTTCAATTTAAAGAATAGAAACTTTTTAAAACTGCTTGATTTTTCACAAGCGGAAATCAAATTTCTGTTAAAGTTGGCGCAGGATCTGAAAGCTGCAAAATATGCAGGGATCGAACAACCAAGGTTACAGGGTAAAAATATTGCATTGATTTTTGAAAAAACATCAACACGAACTCGCTGTTCATTCGAAGTTGCAGCGCACGATCAGGGTGCACATGTAACCTATTTGGGACCTTCTGGTTCGCAAATTGGATATAAAGAATCGATGAAAGATACTGCCCGTGTATTGGGACGTATGTTTGATGGAATTGAATATCGTGGTTTTGGTCAATCAATTGTAGAAGAATTGGCTGAATATGCTGGCGTTCCTGTTTGGAATGGTTTAACAGATGAATTTCATCCTACGCAAATATTAGCTGATTTCTTGACTATGATGGAGCATATTGATATACCATTAAATCAGGTGTCGTATGCGTATCTTGGTGATGCGCGCAATAATATGGCTAACTCTTTATTAGTAGGAGGTGCTATTATGGGAATGGATGTACGCATAGTAGGGCCTAAGCACCTTCAGCCTAATGGTGATTTGATTAAAAAATGCGAGGAGATTGCTAAAAAGTCAGGAGCCACTATAACTATTACTGATGATGTGAAAGTTGGAGTGGAAGGTTGTGATTTTCTTTATACCGATGTTTGGGTTTCGATGGGCGAAGCTGATGAAGTGTGGAAAGAACGAATTGATTTGTTGATGCCTTATCAAATAAATAGTAAAACGATGGAGCTGACAGGTAATCCTGCATGTAAATTTCTACATTGTTTACCAGCCTATCATAATCGCGAAACCAAAGTTGGAGAAGAAATATATCAAAAATTTGGAGTAGATGGATTGGAAGTAACCGAAGATGTTTTTGAATCAGATGCTTCTATTGTGTTTGATCAGGCCGAAAACAGAATGCACACTATTAAAGCTGTAATGGTTGCAACTTTAGGATCTTAATCAGAGAATATAGAAAATAAAAATGGGCACTTCTAAAAAGGTGCCCATTTTATATTGTAGGATAATTTATTACACTTCAATTGTGCCCTTAAAAACGAATGTGGCAGGACCAACCAACCAAATGTTAGTGAATCCGTCTTTTTGGGGTTCAAAGCTGACTTTTAGTTTGCCACCTAAAACATCAACGTTAAATTCTTTAACGTTTTTTCTTTTTAAATGTGCCGATATGGCAGATGCTACAACACCTGTTCCACAAGCTAAGGTTTCGTTTTCAACTCCACGTTCGTATGTCCGTACTTTAATTGAATCATCGTTAATGAAATGAACGAAATTAGCATTAGTGCCACCTGGTTTAAATGTATCGGAATACCGAACTTCGCTTCCTAGTTTATTAATGTCCAATTGATCAACCGAATCATGAAATTGTACAAAATGGGGCGAACCTGTATTTAAAAAGGTATAATCATCTTTAATATCAATACTATTGACATCAATCATTTTTAACGAAACAATACCTTCTTCGTATTTCGCTTCATGTAAACCATCAACCGCCATAAACTGAAATGTTGTATTGGCCGGAACTATATTTAAATGCACAGCAAATGCTGCAATACAACGTCCTCCATTGCCACACATCGAAGCTTCGTTGCCATCGCTATTAAAATATCTCATGGTAAAATCATATTCAGAATGATTTTCGAGTAACATCAGTCCATCGCCACCAACTCCAAAACGCCTGTCGCATAAGAATCGAACAGCTTTAGTATTGCTTCCATCAAAATGATTGTTTCTGTTATCTATAATAACAAAATCGTTTCCAGTACCCTGATATTTATAAAATTCGATCATATTTCCATTTAATCCTGACAAGTTGACCTGTCAATAAAACAAATATTTAAAAGATGCGTTAACATTTTATACAAATGTAATTCGGTAATGTTTAAATTCCATTAACAATGGATAAAAAAAAGTTAAGTTATTATGATTATTTACTTAGGGCATGGGATTTGTTTAAGTTAGAGCGAAATTTTAATAATTGTCTGATCTAAATCTTAACTGTTATGAATACAAAAAAATATTTACTGACATTTTTTGTGGCAACTGTAAGTGCAGTACTTGCTGTTATTGTTTATTCAAACATTGTTAAACCCGAAGCTGAGGTGCGATACGTACATGAGAATTCGACCCCGGTGGCTAATGTAAGTTTACCACAATCTAATTCTCAATTACCAGATCTTACATATGCTTCGGAAAAGTCGGTGCATGCAGTAGTGCACGTAAAAACTGTGTCGCGCGGACAGAGTTATGGTGGAGGTTCGGGTAATCCTCTATTCGATTACTTTTTTGGGCCTGGAAATGGGTATAACAGGGAGCCGGCTCCTGTGATGGGTGCAGGTTCTGGTGTTATTTTAACAACCGATGGTTATATTGTAACGAATAATCATGTGATTGATGGAGCTGAAGAAATTGAAGTCGTCTTAAATGATAAACGAACTTTTTCCGCAAAATTAGTTGGGACAGATCCTAACTCTGATATAGCTCTTTTAAAGATAGATGCGAAGGATCTTCCGTTTTTATCATATGGTAATTCGGATGACTTAAAAGTAGGAGAGTGGGTTTTAGCCGTAGGAAATCCATTTAATCTGACGTCTACAGTTACGGCGGGTATTGTTAGTGCAAAGGCACGAAGCATAAATATTATTGCTAATGGTCGTCAGAACTATGGAATTGAATCGTTTATTCAAACTGACGCAGCGGTAAATCCAGGTAATAGTGGAGGTGCTTTGGTTAATCAAAGAGGAGAATTAGTTGGAATTAATACAGCAATTGCTTCCAGAACGGGTTCTTATTCAGGATATTCTTTTGCAGTTCCTGTATCGATTGCAAAGAAAGTGGTGGCTGATTTAATGGAATATGGTGAAGTACAACGTGCCTTGTTAGGAGTTAGTATTTTGGATGTGAATAAAGAAAGCTTGGAACAATTTGGTTTGGAGCCAATGGATAAAATGGAAGGAGTTCTTGTTGGTGGAGTTTCTGAAAATGGAGGTGCTGCTGAAGCTGGAATTCGAAAAGGAGATATTGTTTTAAGTGTTGATGGCGATAAAGTAAATTCAGTTCCTCAATTGCAGGAAAGGGTAAGTAGACATCGTCCGGGAGAAGTTGTGAATATTATGGTTTCTAGGAGTGGAAAAAAGAAAACTTTTAACGTAACTTTACGTAATATTTGTGGAACAACTGGGATACTGACTGGAAGTAGTGATGATTTTACTTTGGGAGCAACCTTAAAAGAACTTACGGATAAAGAAAAATACAAACTAGGAGTTCGCTATGGTATTCAAGTTGAAAAACTTAGTGAAGGGAGTTTGCAAAATAGTGGAATAAAAGAAGGATATATAATAACAAAAGCTAACAAAATTGCTATCGAATCAATTGAAGATTTTAAAAATGTTATTAAAAGTATAGAAGTTGGAGATGGATTATTTCTGACAGGTGTTTATCCAAACGGACGAGTTGCCTACTATGCTGTTAATATTCACGAATAAAATCTTTAATAAAACTTGTCAATAGTTGGAAAAATGGTTAATTTGTAGTAATTTCGCGCGGTAATTTTCTAAAGGGATATGAGACAACTAAAAATAACAAAGTCAATAACGAACCGTGAGAGCGCCTCACTTGATAAGTATCTTCAAGAAATAGGACGTGAAGATTTAATTTCTGTAGAAGAGGAAGTTGAGTTAGCACAGCGTATCAAAAAAGGTGACCAAATTGCTTTGGAAAAACTAACCAGGGCTAACCTGCGTTTTGTGGTATCTGTAGCAAAACAATACCAAAATCAAGGATTAAGCCTGCCTGACTTAATTAATGAAGGTAACCTTGGATTGATCAAGGCTGCAGAAAAGTTTGATGAAACCCGTGGTTTTAAATTTATCTCTTATGCAGTATGGTGGATCCGTCAATCGATACTTCAAGCTTTAGCAGAGCAGTCGCGTATTGTGCGTTTACCTCTTAATCAGGTTGGATCATTAAATAAAATTAATAAAGCATATTCAAAATTCGAGCAGGAAAATGAGCGTAAGCCATCTCCTGAAGAATTAGCTGATAAGTTAGAATTACCGGCTGATAAGGTTGCGGATACAATGAGAGTATCTGGACGTCATATATCAGTTGATGCTCCTTTTGTAGAGGGAGAAGATAATAGTTTATTAGATGTATTGGTTAATAGTGATTCACCAAATGCGGATAAAACACTTATCAACGAATCCTTAGCGCGCGAAATAGAAAGAGCTTTAGCAACATTAACAGAAAGAGAGAGTGATATTATCAAATTATTCTTCGGTATCGGATGTCAGGAAATGACATTAGAGGAAATTGGAGAACGTTTTGGTTTAACTCGAGAACGTGTACGTCAGATAAAAGAAAAAGCGATCAGACGTTTACGTCATACTTCTCGCAGTAAGTTATTGAAATCATACCTAGGATAATAAAGGTATTTAGGATATTATTTAAGCCCTCGATTATTTCGAGGGCTTTTTGTTTAGCAGTTCTTCCAAACGAGTAATTTCATCACGATATTGAGCAGCTAAAATAAAATCTAATTCTTTGGCTGCTTTTTGCATCTCTTTCTTAGTTTTATCAATGGCTTTTTGCAAAGCTTCCTTACTCATGTATCCAACAACTGGGTCTGCTGCAATATCAGGTCCACTAGGTTCGACATATGCTGTTTTTTCTGTTGTGCCCAAAATATTGGTATTACCTTTATTAATTTGGGTGGGAGTAATATTGTGATCGTGATTGTATTTTAATTGTTTCTCTCTACGGTAATTGGTACTATCTATTGTGGCTTGCATGCTTTTTGTGATGGTATCTGCATACATTATAACCATCCCATTTAAATTACGCGCAGCTCTTCCTGCTGTTTGTGTAAGTGATCGTTCAGAACGCAAGAAGCCTTCCTTATCAGCATCTAGTATTGCAACAAGTGAAACTTCTGGTAGATCCAATCCTTCTCTTAATAAATTTACACCTACGAGTACGTCAAAAGTTCCGGCACGAAGATTCTCCATAATTTTTACACGTTGAAGTGTATCAACATCAGAGTGAATATATTCACATTTAATGGATAATCGATTGAGATACTTAGTTAATTCTTCTGCCATTCTTTTGGTTAATGTAGTAACTAAGGTGCGTTCATTTTTGTCAATTCGATCTTGAATTTCATTGATTAAATCATCAATTTGATTTAAGCTTGGTCTCACATCAATGATTGGATCAATTAATCCTGTAGGGCGAATTAGTTGTTCTACAATAACCCCTTCTGATCTTTCTAGCTCATATTCAGCTGGAGTTGCACTCACATATATGGCTTGATTAATTAGTATCTCAAATTCTTCGAATTTAAGAGGTCTGTTGTCCATTGCGGCAGGCAAACGGAATCCATATTCTACAAGATTTTCTTTTCTCGATTTATCACCACCATACATGGCTTTTATTTGTGGGATAGTAACGTGGCTCTCGTCGATAATGGTTAGAAAATCATCAGGAAAATAATCTAATAAACAGAAAGGACGTGTACCTTCTCTTCGTCCATCGAAATATCTTGAGTAGTTTTCGATACCAGGACAATAACCTAATTCTCGGATCATTTCAAGGTCGTAGTTAACTCGTTCGTCAAGACGTTTAGCTTCTAGTTTTTTTCCATTTTCTTTTAAAAATTCGAGATGGTTTACTAAATCATCTTGGATGTTTCTGATAGCTTGTTCTGTTTTTGATTTTGATGTTATAAAAATATTGGCAGGGTAGATAGTTGTTTCATCCATTGATTCAATACGGACGCCACTATCAGGATTAAAAGTTTCAATTTCTTCTATTTCATCGCCCCAGAAAATAACTCTACATGCGTAATCTGAGTATGCAAGGAAAATTTCAACCGTATCACCTTTTACTCTAAAATGTCCTCTTTCGAACATTACTTCGTTTCTGGAATATAAGCTGTCGACAAGTTTTCTTAAAAATGTGTTTCTTCCAATTTCATCACCTACTTTAATGTGTATTATTCCTTCGTGAAAATCCTCAGGGTTACCAATTCCATAAAGACAGGAAACTGATGAAATGACAATTACATCTCTTCTGCCGGACAGTAATGCAGATGTGGCACTAAGTCGTAATTTCTCTATTTCATCATTTATTGATAAATCTTTTTCTATGTAGGTGTCAGTTACTGGGAGGTATGCCTCAGGTTGATAGTAATCGTAATAGGATACAAAATATTCTACTGCATTGTCGGGAAAGAAGGTCTTAAATTCACCATAAAGCTGGGCTGCTAAGGTTTTGTTATGGGATAGTATGAGTGTTGGTCGTTTTGTTTCTTTTATGACATTAGCCATTGTAAAGGTTTTTCCAGAACCAGTTACGCCCAAAAGAGTCTGATGTTTAATATCGGTGTTTATACCTTCGCTTAACTGCCTAATAGCATGAGGTTGATCTCCAGTTGGAGAAAAATGAGAAGTGATTTTAAATTCCATCCTTTAAAGTTGTGGTATCAAAATTAAGAAAAGGATAGTATATAAAGAAAAAAGAGCTGCATTTGCAGCTCTTTTTTTATCTTCTTCTTCTGTATGATTTTCTACGTTTATTTATCGATTTTAAATTCTTCCTGGATGATGCATTCATTTGCTTACGTGTTTTTAGGTAAGCTTTACGGTTGTATTTTGGCTCATTCTTCCACTTGCTGTCTTTAAGCAAGAATGAAACTCCCATGGTTGCTGTATAATAAAAGTCATTGTCAGCTGTTTGCACAACAATTGTATTGCCATTTGAATCATCATACATCCATTCTTTATGTCCATCCACCATATCGGAGAATGGCATTGTAGCAACATATTCTGCATTAACACTAATATAAGAGTTTAGCCAGATTGAAAAACCTACCCCTCCAGAAACAGTTGGAGTGATACCAGAAACTTGGTGTCGTAATGTGTTTGGGATATAACCATCAGGGCCATACCATGTTTTAGTGTTGTAATACATTACACCAAACTGGCCAAACAGATAAGGATTAAATGTTCTTTGTTTAAAGTAACCTATGGCGAGATCTAAAGGTTTGAATGAAGCTCCTACCATAAAATCAGCGTAGTAATTTTTAAAGTAGGAGTATAAAACATCAGTCTCCCCATTAAATTGTTCACCTTTCATATTTCCGCCCATTAATTGAACGCGAGCAGATAATGATGGCATTAATTCTTTTTCAGCAACTCCACCAAGTGTATAGCTAGTTCTTGATTGGTCAACTAAGTCACCATAGAACATATTAATACCAGCTCTTGGAGTTAGGCGGACACCATCCCAAAATGTTGACCTGCGTCTGCGTTGTGCTGATGCTTGACTTATGAAGGCAAACACAGTTAGTGTTAGGATGACATATCTTAATGGTTTCGGCATTCGAATGTGCTTTGAATTTGAGTGTAAAAATGTGAAAAAGTTTGTTATTAGAAAAATCAATTTTTTGTAAATACGTTAAAAAAGGCATTTATGATACAAAAAGTCCATGGATTATCCGTTTTTATTAATGAATGAATCAAACTTTTAGACCTATTATTTCAAAATCGTTATTTAAAATTAATTAAATATAGTAAACTTCTACATATTAATACGATTTACTAACTTTTTATAAATGCATTTAAATTGTTTTTGTTCTGTTGTGAATTGAAATTCTTTGCTTCCGCAGAGTATAAATAACTAATTTCCTGCGCGAAATATTCTTCAACTTTACCTCTAACGACCTTCATGGTGCTGTTAATGAGTTTGTTGTTTTCTGAAAATTCTTCAGGGAGAATAACCGATGTTGATGGCATCCAACGTGAAGGAAAAGATAATTCAGGAAGGTTAGAATTTTTAACATGATCAATTTCACTTTTGATCATATTCAATATTTCTTCTTGAGTGCTTTCATCTTCAATGTTTTTATGATGAAGTTTTAACCAAGTCTGAATTTTTTCTTTGTTTGGTACAATTAAACCTGTTGTGTATGGATTTTGATTGTTGTGAAGAACAAACTGATCAATATACTGGCAATGGTCAATAATAGCTTCTTCAATACCTTCCGGACTATACTTTTCTCCATCAGCCCCAATTAAAAGACTTTTAAAACGGCCCATTACATATAGATAGTTTTCATCATCTAAATAACCAAGGTCTCCGGTATAAAGCCAATTATTTTTAATAGTATCAGCAGTCGCTTCGGGATTTTTCCAATATCCTTTCATTACATTCTCACCTCTGACAACAATTTCTCCTTTTTCACCAATAGGGAGATCTTTACCTTCTTCATCACAAATTTTAATTTCCAGATCATTAACAACTTTACCTGAAGAGCCCAATTTATGATGTTTTGGGGTATTTGCAGATATGATAGGAGAGGCTTCACTTAATCCATATCCTTGATACATTGGCATACCAATGGCATAGAAAAAGCGTTGCAGTTCAATGTCTAACAAAGCACCTCCTCCAATAAAGTATTGCAATTGGCCTCCAAATTTGTCTTTTACCTTATTAAATAGTACAGATTTAAAAAGTGAATAAAGTGGTTTAGTTAGGATTTTAAGTCCTGTCCCTGCATTATTACCAGTTCCGTTGTACCAATAGGCATAATTTAAACCAGCGTGAAATAATGTTGAAGCAATTTTACCTTTTGATTCTATGCCTTTTTCGATGTTTTTTCTGAAGTTTTTGGCAAGAGCTGGAACACTCATTAAAATTTCAGGTTTAACTTCCATCATATTAGTGACGAAGTTTTTTAATGTTTCGTGTTGGTTACGTCCAATTTGAACTGATGCAATTGAAGCACCTGCTTGCATAAATGAATAAAGGGCAGCGGTATGCGCAAATGCATGATCCCATGGCAATACTACCAGTGTTTTATAGTGTTGTGGGATATCAATATAACTAAATGCCTGCTCAATGTTAGCAGTATAGTTGCGCTGTGAAAGAATGATTCCTTTAGGATCGGCTGTTGTTCCTGATGTATAACAAATGTTACCAAAGGTATCTGGTTTAACTTTTTGAATAGACTCCGTGAGGGCATGGGGATTTTTTGAAGCAAATAAATCAGCTTGTTCATATAAGTAATTTAAGCTTAATTCAATGTCTTCTAGGTCTTCAATGTCATCTAGAACCAATATTCTTTTTACTGAAGTAAGCTCTTCCTTAACTGCTCTTATTTTAGGTAGTTGGTTTTTGGATACTATAATGGTTTCAGCTTCAGAGTGATTTAAACGAAATACTAAATCAGCATCAGCTTCTAGTTTGGTCGATAATGGCACATTTATAGCACCAATATGAAAAATAGCCAATTCACTTTCTAACCATAACCGACGTCCTTCTGATAATAATGCTAAGCGATCACCATAATTAATATTTAATGATAATAATCCGTTAGCAAAACGGTGAACTTCCTTTTTAATATCAGTATAGGAATAACTTTTAAATTCCTTGTCTTCTTTTTCCCATACAAATGTATTAGACGGGTATTTTTCAACACTATCTTCAAAAAAGTCTATTATCGTTTTCATTTTGTTTTACTTGGATTTAAATCAATATATATTTGATTTTTAGCAATGATAATATTGGGTTAGGTAAATATTAAATAGTTATTAAAGGATGCTAAAATACAAAGATTTATTAAAACCGCCCTACTGTGCGATTTCGAACGCTTAATGTACGGTATGAAACAATTATTATTTCCTCCAAAAACCGTAAGTGATTTTAGTGTAGTTTGTTGTGTAGTTGTGGCATAAATGTTGATTAAAAAGTTTCAAGCACATTTAACATGTATCTTAAACCTGAAATTGCCATGAAGAGAATTAGCGTATTTTTATTAGTTTGTATTGGTTTTGTATTAAGTAGTAATGTATCTGCACAGGATAATAAAGCGGAGCAGGATAGTATTGAGTGTTTAAAAAACTACTCGATGTATAGTTTGTCCTTTAAAAAGAAGATGTACGATTATGCAATGCCGGCCTGGCGCCAGATGTTTCAAAACTGTCCAGATGTAACAGTCAGTATATACTCCGATGGAGTGGCTATGTACAAGCATTATCTTAAAAAGGAAAAGGATGCTTCAAAAAAACAAGCTTATGTAGATAGTATAATGATGGTGTACGATCAACGGATTAAGTATTTTGGAGATCATAACAAGTATCCGGAAGGATGGATATTAGGCCGTAAAGCCGTTGATTTGATTACTTATCGAAGAAATAGCACTGAAGCATTACAAGAGGCTTTGGGGTATTTCGAAAAATCATATGAGTTAGAGAAACTGAACGTTGAGCCTTTGGTTGCTCTTAATTGGTTCAATACTGCAAGTGCATTGGCAGCTGCTGATAAAATGAGTCCTGATGAGGTTTTGGATGTATTTATTAAAGTAGATGAAATTGTAAATGTAAACATCGCTAAAGAAAAAGATCCGAAAAAACAGGAATTGTTAGCAAAGATAAGTAAAGCTTGTGGAGAGAAGCTTGCCGATACCGGTTTGAGCGATTGTGCTCAACTCGAGGCTGTATTATCTCCGCGTTACGAAGAAATAAAAGAAGATCAACCTGCTGTTGATCGTTTATTACAATTAATGAATAATCTGGATTGTACCAATAATATATTATTTGCTAAAGCATCGGAACAGAATTATAAACTTAATCCCAATGCATCCGCAGCTTATTTTCTTGCTAAATATTTTTTGAAACAACAAAAAACAGATCAGGCTATTGAATACTATAAAAAGGCTGTTGATTTGGTCGAAGACACTGAAGTAAGAGCTAAATATTATTACGAGTTAGCATTATTAACTTTTTCCTATTCAAAGGATGGGGCAAAAGCTCGCGAGTATGCCATGAAATCTATTCAGGATAAAAGTAATTGGGGGATGCCTTATATATTAATAGGTAACATCTATGCCATGGAAAGTAAAAAGTATGGTTCTAACGATTTCGAACATCGCACTGTTTATTGGGCTGCTATCGATCAATATAAAAAGGCAAAAGCTGTAGATCCTGAATGTGCAGAAGAAGCCGATAGACAAATTCATGTATACAATCAATATATACCTGATAAAGAAACAGGTTTTTTTGAAGGTATTCAGGAAGGAGCTAAATATACTGTAGGATCGTGGATTAATGTTGAAACTACTGTAAGATATAGATAAAGATATTGCTTCAAAATGGTTTATGTTAATTTTGAAATGAGGTTGTTGGTTTCGACAACCTCATTTTTTTGTATTTAGTGATTATAAAAACGGGGATTATTATGAGTACAAAGGGGAAAGGACTAAGTACACAGGTTAGAACGATGATCCTTTGTGTACTTATGGCTGGTACCTTGGGGATGATGACAAGTCCCTTGGGGACAACTATTATCCCTCGGTTTTTTTCGATAAGTACAAAGGTGATCAACCCAAGTACATAGGGGATCGTATTAAATACATGCGATATAGCCATAAAAACTTGTGTACTTATCTTATGTACATACTTTTTTTAACAGTGACCTAAGAAATAATGGATGCTCTTCTGTTGAATCATTATTTTTTATCAGCTTTAATGATTTTGTGTGTGATGCTTTTCTGTTTTTATCTTAAATTTGCAGCACAAACAAATATTCAATTCTAAAATTTCATTCATGGTCCTGTTTTTCAAGGGAAACAATAAGCAAATCTTGGCTGTCGGCACCCAATCCGACTTGTTGGCTGAAGACATTAACAAACTCGAATGGCTATTTAGCGGGGCAAAGCTTTCTGAAAGTAAAACTTTAGAAGGCTTTTTTGTTGGTCCACGTAAGGAGATGATAACTCCTTGGAGTACCAATGCAGTGGAGATTACGCAAAATATGGGAATCAAAGGAATTCTTCGTATTGAGGAATTTTTTGAGGTGGATTCAGATCAGGCGGAGTTCGACCCTATGCTGCAGGTGTTATACAAAGGATTGGCACAGGAAATCTTTACCATTGATAAAGAACCTGATCCAATTGTTGAAATTGAAGACGTTGCTGCTTATAACAAAGCCGAAGGATTGGCATTGAGCGACGAGGAAGTAAACTACCTGGATGGTTTAGCTAAAAAATTAGGACGTAAATTAACCGATAGTGAGGTTTTTGGATTCTCTCAGGTAAATTCAGAGCACTGCCGTCATAAAATTTTCAATGGTACTTTTATTATTGATGGAGAAGAAAAACCAAGTTCTCTTTTCAAATTAATCAAACGTACTTCCAACGAAAATCCTAATTATCTGGTTTCAGCATATAAAGATAATGTAGCATTTATCGAAGGTCCTAAGGCTATTCAATTTGCTCCTGAAACGCAGGATAAACCTGATTTTTTCCAAACTAAAGAAATTGATACGGTTCTTTCATTAAAGGCCGAAACACATAACTTCCCAACAACTGTTGAGCCTTTTAATGGTGCTGCAACAGGTTCAGGAGGTGAAATTCGAGACCGTTTAGGTGGAGGTAAAGCCTCTTTACCTTTAGCAGGTACTGCAGTGTATATGACTTCTTATTCACGTTCTGAAGAAGGAAGAGCATGGGAGCAGGCTACCGAAGCTCGTCCATGGTTGTACCAAACACCGGAGCAAATTTTAATTAAAGCATCAAACGGAGCCAGCGATTTTGGTAACAAGTTTGGTCAGCCAATGATTTGTGGTTCGGTATTGACTTTTGAGCATTTCGAGAACCAAAAGAAATTTGCCTTCGATAAGGTGATTATGATGGCAGGAGGTATTGGTTTTGCTAAAAAATCAGATGCTTTAAAAGATACACCTGAGGCCGGCGATAAAGTAGTATTGCTGGGTGGAGATAACTACCGCATCGGAATGGGCGGTGGAGCTGTTTCGTCGGTTGCTACCGGTGAATTTGAGAACCACATTGAGTTGAATGCCGTTCAGCGTTCAAACCCTGAGATGCAAAAACGTGCCATGAATGCCATTCGTGCCATGGCCGAGGCTGATGAAAACCCAATTGTGTTAATTCACGATCATGGTGCAGGTGGTCACTTAAATTGCTTATCAGAGTTGGTTGAAGAAACCGGTGGTACAATTCATTTGGATAAACTTCCTGTGGGTGACCCAACTTTATCGGCTAAAGAAATTGCCGGTAACGAGTCGCAGGAGAGAATGGGATTGGTATTAAAAGAAAAAGATATTGAGCGTTTGAAATTAGTTGCTGATCGCGAGCGTTCTCCAATGTATGTGGTTGGAGAAACAACCGGCGATATGAGCTTCGTTTTCAAAGACGATAAAGGAAATGCGCCAATCAACTGGCAACTTTCTGATATGTTCGGTAATCCCCCTAAAACTATTATGACGGACAAAACGGTTGAAGAATCGTTTGCGCCTGTTGTATATGATGCATCTAAAATTGAGGAATACCTTAAAAATGTATTACAATTAGAGGCTGTTGCTTGTAAAGATTGGTTAACCAACAAAGTTGACCGTTCGGTAACAGGTAAAGTAGCTAAGCAACAATGTGCCGGTGAGGTTCAAATACCATTGAACAACTTGGGTGCAACTACTATCGATTATACAGGAACTGTTGGTTTGGCTACTTCGGTAGGTCACGCACCAGCTGCTGCAATGATCGATCCTGCTGCGGGTTCTGTTCTGTCTATTGCCGAGTCGTTAACTAACCTTGTTTGGGCTCCGTTTACTCATGGTATTAAAGGTGTTTCGTTAAGTGCCAACTGGATGTGGCCTTGTAAAAACGAAGGTGAAGATGCTCGTTTATATACGGCCGTTGAGGCAGTAAGTGATTTTGCTACCGATTTGGGAATTAATATCCCAACAGGTAAAGATTCACTTTCGATGACTCAAAAATATAAGGATGGTGAAGTAGTTTACTCTCCGGGAACAGTAATTATTTCGGCAGCAGCTGAAGTAAGCGATGTGAAAAAGATTGTTGAGCCGGTATTGGTTAAGGATACAGATACTTCAATTATCTACATCGATTTATCGTTCGATAGTCATAAGTTGGGTGGTAGTTCATTTGCCCAAGTGGTGAATAAGTTGGGTGCTGAAGCTCCAACTGTAACTGATACTGATTACTTTAAAACTGGTTTGGAAACAATTCAATCTTTAATTGAAGATGAGTTGATTTTAGCTGGTCACGATATTTCTGCAGGTGGTATGGCAACTGCATTGTTAGAAATGAACTTTGCCAATACAACTCACGGTATCAAAGCAGATTTATCAGATATCGCTGAAGAAGATTTAGTGAAGATTCTTTTTGCTGAAAATCCTGGTGTATTGATTCAGGTGAAAGATGCTGCTAAAGTAACTGCTCTGTTAGAAGAAAAAGAATTAGGCTACACTGTAATTGGTTCTCCTGTTGCAGAACGTACTTTAACTATTACTAAAGGAGCCGATACTTTATCTTTCGATATTGACGAAATGAGAGATGCCTGGTACAAAACTTCTTACTTGTTAGACAGAAGACAAAGTACTGAGAAGTTGGCTAAAGAGCGTTTCGATAATTATAAAAATCAACCTTTACAATTCAACTTTAATGAAGGATTCAGTGGTAAACTGGCCGATTTAGGTTTAGATGCTGTACGTAAAGGAAAATCAGGTGTTAAAGCGGCTATTATTCGTGAAAAAGGAGTGAATGGTGATCGTGAGATGGCTTACTCAATGTACTTAGCCGGTTTTGATGTGAAGGATGTTCACATGACCGACTTAATTACAGGAAGAGAAACACTGGAAGACATTAACTTTATTGTTTTTGTGGGTGGATTCTCTAACTCTGATGTTTTGGGTTCTGCTAAAGGATGGGCCGGTGCTTTCCTTTATAACGAAAAAGCAAAAGCTGCATTGGATGCCTTCTATGCTCGTGAAGATACTTTGAGTTTAGGTGTTTGTAATGGTTGTCAGTTAATGGTAGAGTTAGGTCTGGTTTATCCCGATCACGCTGAGAAACCAACTATGTTACACAACGAGTCGCATAAATTCGAATCGAACTTTGTAAACATGGATATTGCTGATAATAACTCAGTAATGTTAAATACATTGGCAGGAAGCCGTCTAGGTGTTTGGATTGCACACGGTGAAGGAAAATTTAATATGCCTTATGCTGAGGATCAATATCACATTGCAGGTAAATATTCGTATAATGCTTATCCTGCTAATCCTAATGGAAGTGATTTCGCAACTGCAGCTATCTGTTCTAAAGATGGTCGTCATTTAGCTATGATGCCTCATTTAGAAAGAGCGATCTTCCCATGGCAATGGGCGCATTACCCAACCGATCGTAATGATGAGGTTTCGCCTTGGATAGAAGCTTTTGTAAATGCTCGCAAATGGGTTGAAGAAAAGAAGTAATTCAAATTAGATAATACTAAAAACGGCAACTTGAATCAGGTTGCCGTTTTTAGTATAATGTTTTGTCAATTATTGTTTTGGAGATCGTTTCCATCTTTTATGCGACCAAAGCCAGTTTTCGGGTTGTGCAATGATTATTTCTTCCACTTTCTTTGCATAGCGTTTTGTCAATTCACCATCATCTAATTTACTTGGATCATCACATAATTCAGAAAGCTCAACAGTATAATACCCACGTTTTACCCGTTGAATATCTATATATACAACAGGGTAATTATTGGCTTTTGCGTGTTTTTCAATTCCGTGTAAGAAAGCAGTTTTTTGCCCTAGAAAATCAATCCAATACGAATGTTTAATCTGCTTTGCTGATGGTCCTTGATCGGCTGCCATCAAATATATACTTGGATTGTTTTTATTCTCTTCAAAGCACTTCGATGTTTCATATATGGATACTAACTGTGTCCCACATCTGGATCTACTTTTTAAGATAGCCTTATCAATGATCCGATTATTGATAGGTTTATAAAAGGCGATATAATGATAAGGTGTTTGTATTCCCGCCGATACGCTTCCCCATTCCCAATTGTTGTAGTGAGCTGTAACCCCAATTACACTTTGTCCATTATTCAGATATTTTTCAAGTAATTCAGGATTCAGGATTTTATGTCGCTTGGCAATTGTTGATTTACGTAAAGTGAAAGTTTTAAGACTTTCAGCCAAATTATCTGCTAAATTTTTATAAACCAGTTTAACTAGTTTATTTATTTCAGCCTCTTTTTTATCAGGAAAAACTCTTGTTAGGTTTTCTACGATAACATTACGTCTGTATTTAATCCAATTTCCAATTACGATTCTTGCAAAATCAGATAAGCCATAAAGTATAAAGAAGGGAAGGATTCCAATTAATACTATAAAGAAATAGAATAACCCTCCTAGTATAATATTCATATATATGTGGATAAAGTTTACAAGTATGATTTTGGGTGAAAATAATAAAATGTATTCATTATTAGGATAAGTATTGTTGAAATTGGTAATGATTTACATTTTTCTTGTAAAGTATTAAAGCCTATTAATTGTTCTGTGCATTTTATAAATACTCATAAATGAGTTGAATAAAAAATACCGTGCTCAAATGAACACGGTATCTGTTATATTTTGTGAATACTATGCTAATGTTGGGGCTGTAGGTGCTCCTGCAGGGCCTTGATATTCAGCACTACCAAATGCTAATATTGGGAAGAAAATAAATCCTAAAAAGATAAGTCCTAAGGTAAAACCTTCACTCTTACCAAAACTTTTTGCTAGTAAATTTAGTGTCCAGATTCCAAAAATAATATTAGCAAAAGGAATAAAGTACATAATGATCCACCAATAAGGCTTTCCAATAATTTCTAAGGTAACAATCATACTATAGATTGGAACTATGCAAGCCCAGCCAGGTTTACCTGCTTTTGTATTAATTTTCCATGCAACGATAATAAAAAATGCAATAATCAAAAAGTAAATAAATAATCCAACACCAGCCATAGCACCTAACATGCCTGTTGACTCAGAATAATCCATTGTTTCCATTCTTATTTTGGTTTAAGTTAAATCCTACTCGTAAGGTTTTTCGGTATACACCCCGTTTATGGTTCAGGCTCCAATTTTGATTGTTACGGCAAAAGTAAAAAAATGTTATAAAAAATTAAATCAGAATAGTATTTAGGGGATTAATTGGTTGTATAAACGATAATTAAAGATTAAAATATCTTAAAATGGAGACATGATATGATTTATATTCGGTAAAAAAGTACCAAATTTGCAATTTATTTGATTAAACCAAATTGAATCTAGCCTGTTTATAGCTTTGACCTGTTATTAATAGGAAGAAAAATATTTAAGAATATGAGTCAGAAAGTACCCGTTGCTAATAAGATTAAAACAGATTTACACGAGATATTAGAGGTGAGAAGTTTAACCGATTCAACTTTTGTAATGCGATTTGAACGTAAAGGAATGGAGTTCGAAGCAGGACAGCATATTTGTGTAGGTCCGCCAAACGGTATTCATACCCGTGAGTATTCGATATACAGTGCCGAAGAGGATGATTTTATCGAGATTTTGGTGAAGGAAGTGGAGAATGGTTTAGTTTCTCCAAGTTTGAAAAAACTTCAGAAAGGTGGTTTTGTTGTGGTTGAAGAGCCTGTTGGTTATTTCACCATCAATAAAGATTTACCAAAGAATCAGAAGTATGTATTTATCGCTAGTGGAACTGGTATATCACCATTTCATAGTTTTGTGCAATCAAAGCCGGGTATTGATTATACCTTATTGCATGGTGTAAAATATGGTTCTGAAGGTTATGAATCGGAGAAATATGACAAAAAGCGTTATGTGAAATGTACATCGCGCGAAGGAACCGGTAATTATTACGGAAGAGTGACAGATTACCTGAAAGAGAACAAATTCGGAAAGGATGTTCAGTATTTCTTGTGTGGTAATTGCAATATGATACATGATGTGTATGATATTTTGGAGGATCAGGGTGTAAGTACAGATAACATCCATGCAGAAGTATATTTTTAAGAAATTAAAGCCAGTAGCTAACAGCTAGAAGCTAAAAGAATGAAATACCATTTAGTAACATTGGGGTGTCAGATGAATATGTCTGACAGTGAGAGAGTGCGGAATGTGCTGGAAGGCATGGGGTATCAATGGGTGGAAAATGAAGAGGAGGCGAATATAATTGGAATATTGGCTTGTTCGGTTCGTCAGAAAGCCATTGATAAGGTGTATTCAAAAATTGCACTTTGGAATAAGCGCAAACAATCGCAGAACCTGATTACTTTTATTAGCGGATGTATTCTTCCGGCGGATGAGAAGAAGTTTCTAAAGCTTTTTGATATTGTGTTTGCCATGCGCGAGCTACCTAAGTTTCCGCAAATGTTATCGCAATATGGTGTAACAACTCCTGCCGGATTAGAAAAAGATAATTTGAATCCGAAGGAAGAAATTAACTTCTTCTGGAAGGTAAAGCCTAAATACAATAGTTCTTTTGAAGCTTTTATCCCAATCCAAAATGGATGTGATAAATTTTGTTCGTTCTGTGCAGTACCTTATACACGTGGACGTGAAGTGAGTCGTCCATCGGTGGAAATAATAAATGAGGTGAGAAATCTGGTTGAGAAAGGATATAAATCAATTACTTTATTAGGACAGAATGTAAACTCGTACGGGTTGGATAAGAAAGGAGCGGAAATCAATTTTGCTCAGCTACTTGACGAGATCGGTAAGATAGGTGAATCAACGCAACATCGTTTTTGGGTGTATTTTACTTCACCGCATCCACGCGATATGGGCAGAGAAGTTGTAGAGGTGATTGCCAAATACAAATGTTTGGGTAAGCAGATTCATCTTCCCATTCAATCGGGTGATGACAAAGTGCTGATTAAAATGAACCGTAAGCATTCAGTAAAGAAATATCGTGAATCGATTGAAGCTATTCGTGAATTGATTCCACAGGCTACTTTGTTTACTGATATTATTGTTGGATTCTCAGGGGAGACGGAAGAGCAGTTTCAGAATACACGTAAAGCCATGCGAGAGTTTGAATATAATATGGCCTACATCGCTATGTATTCGAAACGTCCTGGTGCTGCATCGTATAGCTGGCCCGATGATGTGGATCAGAAAATAAAGAAAGAACGTCTGGCCTTATTGACCGAAGATTTAGCTGAAGTATCGGGTAAGTATAATCAGAATATGGTGGATAAGGAATACATTATTCTGGTGCGCGACACTGATCGTAAAAGTGGTTATTTAAGTGGCCAGACGGAAGGGAAGATTACCGTTCGTTTTGCATCAGAAGATAAAAGTCTGATTGGTCAGTTTGTGAAAGTGAAAATAACATCAGCCACTAACTTTTCGGTAGAAGGTGAGTTGGTTGAAGTAGAAAGTTTGCAGGAAGTTTAAAATGTTTCAGTTAGCTAAAAAGAGGGTAGGGTTTAAAACATTGGGCTGTCGTTTAAACCAGTTTGAGACCGATGCAATGGCATCGAAGTTTGTGGCTATGGGCTACGATGTGGTGGAAGACAGTAAAGATACCGATGTGTTTGTGGTGAATACCTGTACGGTTACCAATCAAAGCGATCAGAAATCGCGTTATGCAGTAAACCATGCCCTTAAAAATGGTCATAGCGGAATGCTGATTATTACCGGATGTATGGCCAATCATCATAAAGAAGCTTTGGAAACTCAATATCCCAATGCTTACGTGGTGGATAATGAGAATAAAAGTGCCATTCCGCAGTTGGTGCAAGCTCATTTCAATAAAGAGATTGTTCCGGCCAATACTGCTCAGGGAGGAGTTTTTAATTATGCACCGGCATCGGAGACTTTCCACACGCGCAGTATGATTAAAATTCAGGATGGCTGCGATAATTTTTGCACCTTCTGTATTATTCCAAAAGTGAGAGGAAGAGCTACTAGTCGTTCGGTGGAAGCTATTTTGGAGAACATTCGCGAGGTAGTTGGCTTTGGCTATAAAGAGGTGGTAATTACCGGTGTTAATATTAGTCGTTATGAGCATGAAGGAGTGAAATTCTCGGGACTTCTGGCTAAGATATTAGAATTACCATTGGATTTCAGGGTGCGTATTTCGTCCATTGAACCGGATAGTTTTGATGAGGAGTTTTTTGCATTGTTGAAGCATCCTAAAATGACGCCTCATCTGCACTTGTGTTTACAAAGTGCATCGGAATCCATTTTGTTGCAAATGCGTCGAATGTATACCTATCGATCGTATAAAGAAATTATTGAACGCTTAAGAGATATCAATCCTCAATTTAATATTACAACTGATATTATTGTTGGTTTTCCGGGAGAAACGGAAGATGATTTTAAGGCTTCACTGGATGCAGTGGATCAGATTGGTTTTGGTCATGTGCATACCTTTAAATATTCGAAGCGTGATAATACCCGTGCTGCTCGAATGACCGATGTGGTTCCTGAAAAAGTAAAGTCGGAGAGGAGTCAGCAACTTCGTAAAAAAGCAGCTGAGGCAAAAAGAAGTTACCGACAACAATTCATCGGATCAGAGCAAACCGTTTTGGTAGAAAAGATTGATAAAAGAGGTTTTGCTCATGGCTATGGCGAGTATTATGTTCCTGTTCAGTTTAAGGCTGATGAGGTGAAGAAGAATGGCTTGTATAAAGTAAAATTGATAGGTCTTACTGATTCAAAAGAAGAGCCTGTTTTGATGGGGCAATTAAGCGATTAGACGATTGTTCGATTTTCAATTGTTGAATTGTAAAGTTGGTTAATCGTTGAATTGATATATATTGTTCTCCCTTCAAATAGTTGGATTAGGTAATCTTTTATTATTGCGGTGACAAATACATTTTAAACTCATGCTCGAAGTTGGGCGTAAAAACATCTTTACCCATGCTCTCATTAATCTCTTCCATCGACCAGAAGCGTAGCTCATCTACTTCGGTTTCGGCTTTTTTGAATGGACCTTTATGATTGGTTTTAAAGAGAAAAACAAGCTCATGCTCAATTTCGCTTTTCCATAGGTATGGTTTTAGGCCTTCAGCCTTGAATTGCGTCAATCCAATCTCCTCGAAAGTTTCTTTCTGCAAGGCTTGTTCAATATTTTCGCCGGCACTTACATGTCCGCCAACTGCTGTATCCCATTTGCCGGGCTGCACCAGCTTATTCATTGGTCGTTTTTGCAAAAGCAATTTACCTTTATCAAATACATGTAAGTGAACAACAGGGTGTAGTAATTTTGAGCCGTTATGAACCACCGATCGGGGAGCAGATCCCAGTAGCTGACCTTTTTCATTCACTAGCGGCAGCCACTCTTCTTTTTGAAGCTTGGGAGCCTGTTGTTTTTTAGAGTACCATTCAAATGCAAAGAAAATACCCATCACAATAAACATTCCGGCACCATTAATAAAGCTCCATACTTCTTTTATCTCAACAAAAGAAGAAGCAATAGCTGCTATAGAATACACCAGCATCACCCAGAAGATGCGTTTCATGCTTTGTTGCATTTCCCACACCTGATATGGATTCATTTGAATCTGCTTCATATAACGCTGACTCATCTGAAGTAGGATATTGTGTTTCGAAAAAGAGGAGAAACCAATCATACCCGTCATAAGCAAACTAATGATTCCGGGCTTTAGCTTAAAGAATATTTCATTATCCAAGGCGATGGATACCGCTCCTAAAGCAACCAGTAAACCTACATCTAAAATAACAAAACGATCGATTTTACGCTCTTTAATAAAGCTATATATCAACTCGATTAGTCCGACTGCAATGGCAACAATTAATCCGTATATGGTACCCCATATTTCATCAACTACAATAAAAATGATAATGGGTAAAAAGCCGGGTAGAAGTCGTTTGATGAGGTCGAGTCTGTTCATTTTTTCGTATTTGCCTGCGAAGATAACTGTTTGTTGTAGATTCTCCATAAAACTGTCAATTTGACTGCTTTTGAGCCCTGCTCACTTACTTTTAGGGGTTGCTCTTTCACTTTTAGGGGTCGCTCTCGGACTTTTTGACATAACTCTGGCGCTTTGGGGTCTTGCACTCTTACTTTTAAGGGCTGCTCTCTCGCTTTTGTCCTATGCTAAGCCGCTTAGAAGGCATTGCACCTTACTTTTGTGTGTTAAATAACCGCTTTTAAACCATTGCTAATATACTTTATTTGTGAAATAAAGGTTGACTATTACAAATGTTGAGATTATTAATATATTGTTTACTTTAGACAACTAAAGATTAGTCATTTATCTACTAACCTATGAGTATATTAAAAGAAATACCAGAGTTGCTGCAAGACGGTGTTATAAACCAGGAAACAGCAGATCGGATTTTGGATTACTATAAAAGCAAGAAAGGTTCGCCAACCAATAAATTGTTTGTTGTATTTGGCATTTTAGGAGCCATATTGGTTGGTCTTGGTATTATCCTCATAATTGCTCATAACTGGGATGAGCTTTCGAGAACAACAAAAACTTTATTAGCCTTTCTACCATTGATTATTGGCCAATTTTTAAACGGATGGGTTATTGTAAAAAAGAACGAAAGCATTGCCTGGCGTGAGAGTGTGAGTGCTTTCTTATTTTTTGGTGTCGGAGCAAGCATTTCGCTGGTGAGTCAGATATACAATATTCCGGGTAATTTAAGTTCGTTTTTGCTTACATGGATGCTGCTGTGTATTCCGCTTATCTACCTGATGAAATCATCGGTTACTTCATTGCTTTGTTTGGTTGGCATTACCTATTATGCTACACAAGCCAGCTATTGGACATATCCGTCATCCGAATCGTATATGTATTGGGTGTTGTTACTATTGATGCTTCCTCATTATTATCTGTTATACAAGAATAAACCTCGGAGTAATTTTATGGTTTTTCATAATTGGTTGATGCCGCTATCGCTGGTGATTACATTGGGTACGTTGGCTGGTAAATTCGATGAGTTAATGTATGTAGCTTATATGGCATTGTTTGGCATATTAAGTCTGATAGGAGAAAAAGAATTCTTTTCGAAACAACGAACCTTTAGTAATGGCTATAAAATAATAGGATCTTTAGGAACCATAATAGTGTTGTTGATGTTAAGCTTTAGCTGGTTTTGGGATCATTTAAGGCAAACGGAGGATAATTTGAATGAACTGGTACGATCGGCCGAGTTTCTATCAGCCGTAGTTTTAATCGTGTTAGCTTCCGTGTTATTATTCTATCGCAAAAAAGAATGGAAGTTTGATAAAATAAATCCTTTCGGGTTGATATTTCTATTGTTTATACCCACTTATATTATCGGTTTAAATTCATCGGCAGCAATCATCCTGATTAATTTATTTGTTTTGAGCTTAGGTGTTTTAACCATACTTCAGGGAGCCAGAAAAAATCATTTAGGCATATTAAATTATGGATTGCTAATTATTACAGCATTGGTGGTTTGTCGTTTTTTCGATTCAAAAATAAGCTTTGTATTACGAGGTGTTTTGTTTGTGCTAGTGGGTGTGGGCTTTTTTGTATTCAATTATGTAATGCTGAAAAAAAGGAAATCTGATGAATAAGAAAAGTATACTATTGACCCTTTTTGTTGTGGTTGCATTGGCGCAATTATTTGTGCCTTATAAAATGATTTGGGACAGAGAAGCAATTTTAAAAGAGGGTACTGAAATAAAACTAAAAACAGCACCAATCGACCCAAATGATCCATTCAGAGGAAAGTATATAGTGTTGGATTATGATGAAAGTACCATCAAAAAAGACAGCATAGAACAATGGAGCAAAGGAGATAAGGTTTTTGTGTATTTCAGTAATGATGAGGATGGATTTGCCAGGATAGCCTCAGTAGCGAGAGAAGTAACCACCAATGATCAACCTTATGTGAAGGCCACAATCGGAAATCGGTTTTGGAATGATACAACATCAATTCGTATTGATTACGATTTTGACCGTTTTTATATGGAGGAATCCAAGGCAAAAGGAGCGGAGGAAGCTCATTGGCAAGCTCAACGCGATACCAGCAAGATATCGTATGCCTTGGTAAGTGTTAAAGATGGCGAGGCAGTGGTTAAGGATGTATTTATTGATGATGTTTCGGTGCGCGAACTGAAACCTGAGGAGAATAATTAGCTAAGCTATAAATGAAGAAGGTTTTTGTAACAGGAGCCAATGGTTTATTGGGTACCAACCTGGTATTGATGTTGGTGGATAAAGGTTATGCTGTTAAGGCTTTGGTTCGAGATAGAAGTAGTTTTATAGCACCAAATCTTACCAACCTGACACTGGTTGAAGGAGATTTATTGAATACCAAGTTGCTGATTAATGAAATAAAAAAATTTCATTTTGTAGTTCATATTGCGGCCAATACCTCACAATCGTTGTTGAAGCTCGATGATTATTATCCAACCAATGTACAAGGGACAAAAAATGTAATTGATGCATGTATTAAAAATGAAATAGTAAAGCTTGTGTATGTTGGATCTGCAAATACATATGGATATGGCAGTAAAGAAGAACCTGGTGATGAAGATAGTTCAATGCGGTATCCTTATACAAACATGCTGTATGCTATTAGTAAGAAGCAGGCTCAGGAACTCATTGATAAGGCATCAGCTCATTTGAATATGACTACCATCAGCCCAACGTTTATGTTGGGAGCATACGATACCAAACCCAGTTCAGGTAAAATAATATTGATGGCTCTTAACAAGCGATGGGTCTTTTATCCATCAGGCGGCAAATGCTTTATTCATGTTAAAGATGTGGCTCGGGCCATTGTTAAGGCATTTGATCTAAAATTATCAGGTCAGAAATACATTCTAGCTAATGAAAATCTGAGTTATAAAGAGTTTTATACGAAACTGATTAATCAGACTCATCAAAAAACAACATTAATTCCTATTCCTAATCTTTTATTGTTGTTGATCGGTTTGATTGGGAATATACTTCGCTTTTTTAGAGTGCAGACAGATCTTTCATTTTCGAACCTTAAGGCGTTAACGGTTAGAAATTATTATTCTAACCAAAAAGCTAAACAAGAATTAAATATACAGTTTACCCCAATAGATGAGGCAATAAAGGATGCTGTTGAGTATTTTAAGATCAATTAGGTTGGGCATGCCAATGATGCATTATAGTACAAAGTATAAATGAGATTCGACTCTTACGGAGTCGGGGTGTGGACAGGAAGAATATTCTATAAATATGTGATGCCTCCGGTATCAATAAATTGTTTATCGATTGAAATTAATGGGATTCTGACTTTATTATTATCTTTAATTAACAGGAAATTTATGGAATTGAACTCCAGCGGAGTTGAATATAAAA
This sequence comes from uncultured Carboxylicivirga sp., assembly GCF_963668385.1. Taxonomy (GTDB): domain Bacteria; phylum Bacteroidota; class Bacteroidia; order Bacteroidales; family Marinilabiliaceae; genus Carboxylicivirga. The sequence goes on along the minus strand of NZ_OY764327.1, from coordinate 4,864,465 downwards.
CCACCAAATTTAATCTACTATGGCTAACACCTATACCCAAATCTACATTCAGGTTGTTTTTGCAATACAAAACAGAGAGGCAGCCATTCAACCTGAATGGGAAGCTGAATTATATAAATATATAACTGGTATAGTGCAAGGAAAAAGTCAGAAAATGCTATCCATTAATGGAACTTACAATCACATACATTTTTTAATCGGTATGAAACCCAATTGCTGTTTATCTGATCTGGTAAGAGAAATAAAAAAATGGTCAACTGAGTTTATCAAAGAAAAAGGTCTTTGTAGATATAAATTTCAATGGCAGGAAGGTTTTGGGGCTTTTTCGTATGGTCAATCACAGTTAGATTCAGTGATCAAGTATATCGAGAATCAGAAAGTACATCATCAAAAGAGTAGTTTTAGAGAGGAATACGTGAAATTATTGAAGCTATTTAACGTTGAATATGATGATCAATATTTGTTTGATTGGAATGGTGAATAGATATTCGACTCCGCTGGAGTCGTGTTTTAAGGTATAATTGACCTCTATAAATATATGATGCCTCTGGCATCAATAAATGCTGCAGAAATTGGATAGAGGTTCTTTTTGGATTATATAAAAGGGAAGTTTTTGCTTGAACTCAGTTTATATAAAGATAATAAGATGTTGTCAAGGGCTCTAACGCAGTTAGGCCTTGATTTGCTAGATATTCTATAAATATGTGATACCGCCGGTATCATTAAATTGTTTATTGATTGGAATTATCGGGATTCAATTCAAGTGAAATTATTGAGTTGAACTCCAGAGGAGTTCCATATTTATAGAAAAGTTGTAATTTAAGAAACGACTCCAGCGGAGTCGTACCTATAAAACAAGAAAACCGAAGATTTGTATCTCCGGTTTTCAACAGTCATTCGACTATATGGAAGTTTAAGAATTGTTGCGTTCGTAGACAAACCAGTAGGCTGCACCCACAAAAAGGGCTCCTCCCACAATATTGCCCAGTGTTACCGGAATCAAGTTATTAACCACAAAGCTTGTCCAGGTTACATCAGCACCATAAAATATTGCTGTAGGAATAAAGAACATATTAGCTACCGAGTGTTCAAAACCCATGGCTACAAAGGCCATAACAGGGAACCAGATACCTAATATCTTACCTGAAATATCTTTAGCTCCATATGATAACCACATGGCTAATGCAACCATCCAATTACAGGCAATTCCTTTTAAAAAGGCTTTGTAAAACGGATTAGCTGTTTTTGCTTCGGCAATGCCTCTTATACTTTCTAACCAGGGATCTTTAGCGAATAAATCAGTCAGGTAAGCAAAACATAGAGCAACAATAATTGAGCCTATGAAATTACCTAAATACACAATTGACCAGTTTTTTAATATGGATTGAAATTTGGTTTTTCCCTGAAACCACGACGGTATAAAATACGCAGTGTTACCGGTAAATAAGTCGGCACCGGCAATGGCAACCAAAATCAGTCCTAATGGGAAAACGGCTCCAAACAAGAATTTCTGAATTCCGGGATTACTGGCTTCCAATCCGGGAAGTCCTCCACCTACAACTACGGCAAGCAATCCTCCCATGGCGATGTATCCACCGGCAAGAATAGCTAATACAATGGTATTGATGGCTGATGTTTTGGTTTTTGCTTCGGCTATATTATTTACAACCGATACGATTTCTTTTGAGTTATAGTAGTTCATTATTGTAATGCTTTGCTAAAAACAAAAAGGTTTAATCTTGCTAATGGTGGTTTTTACTTTGTTAGATTAGTTAATTATTACCTCTTTAAAATATTGCTTGAACACCTTATATGCAGCATCTAATTGTTCTGTTGTATTGGATGGAACCCCTTCCAGTTGGTATTTCCAACCCAGGTGATCGTATTTATGAGCTCCCAAATGATGATAGGGTTGAATTTCCAGTTTTTCGATATTTTCATATTTGCCAAAGTGATCACCCAGCTGCTGCAAATCTTGTGGATCATCACTATAATCAGGAACCAATACATATCTTAACCAAACCGGCTTATTGATTTCATTAAGGTATTGAGCCAGCTTTAGTGTTTTATCATTGCCTTGTCCAACCAATGCACGATGACGCTCATCATTCATTTGCTTAATGTCGAGCAATACAATATCGATGTATTCTAAGGCTTCTTTAACAAAATCGTTTAACACGCTTCCATTGGTGTCAACGCAAATATGGAATCCTTCAGCCTTTAAAGCCTTTAATACAGGAATCAACTCCTTTGCCTGAAGCAATGGTTCGCCTCCAGAAAAGGTCAATCCACCTTTTTTGCCAAAGAAAGGTTGCTGGTTTTTAGCCATGCTCACAATTTCTTCAGCTGAAGTAGGGGTGCCTCCTTTACATTCAATGGTATCGGGATTGGCACAGTACAAACATTTAAAATTACATCCTTGTAAGAATACTACAAGGCGAATTCCGGGACCATCATAAGTCCCCAACGATTCAAATGAATGAACGTTTAGCATGGCGATAGTTTAAAAAAGTAAATATGAGAAGAAGGCAGAAGCTATTTAGCCACTGCCTTCTGTATATTGCTCATTTGTCTGTTACATACGATCGAAGAAGCTTCTTGAAATCACTTCCAATTGCTGCTCTCGAGTCAGTTTTACGAAGTTAACTGCGTAACCGGATACACGAATGGTCAACTGTGGATATTCTCCTGGATTTTCCATTGCATCTTCCAAAAGTTCGCGGTTCAACACGTTTACGTTCAAGTGATGCGCTTCTTTTGAGAAATAAGCATCCATCATAGTTACTAAGTTTTCACGACGAACATCTTCGTCAGCACCTAACGACTTAGGTACAATGCTGAAGGTATTTGAAATACCATCCAATGCATTTTTATAATCAAGCTTAGCCACTGAGTTCAACGATGCGATAGCTCCGTTTTTGTCACGTCCGTGCATTGGGTTTGCACCCGGTGCAAATGGTACACCATGAGCACGTCCGTCAGGAGTAGCACCTGTTTTCAATCCATAAACCACGTTTGAAGTAATGGTTAGAATCGACATGGTTGGTTCCGCATTTTTGTATACACTCAATTTTGATAATACACTGTTGAAATATCCCGACACTTCTACAGCCAGATTATCTACGCGATCATCATCATTACCATAGCAAGGGAATTCACCTTCGATTTTAAAGTCGGTACTTAAACCATCTTCGTTACGAACTACTTTTACTTTAGCATGCTTAATGGCCGATAAAGAGTCAGCTACGATTGATAAACCAGCAATACCGTATGCAAGGTTAATGCGTGGATTGGTATCAACAAAAGCCATTTGCGCTTTTTCGTAGTAGTATTTATCGTGCATGTAATGGATGATATTCATTGACTCGTTATAAACACGAGCTACTTCCTTCATGGCAATTTTGTAATTAGCCATTACTTCGTCGAAGTTCAATTCATCACTTGTCAAAGCAGGAATGCCTTCAATCATTTGTTTACCTGACATCTCGCAACGTCCACCGTTGATGGCCAACAATAATGTTTTAGCCAGGTTGGTACGTGCTCCGAAGAATTGAATGTGTTTTCCGATTTCCTGGAACGATACACAACATGCAATACCATAATCGTCAGACTGACGAGTGCTTTGCATTAAATCATCATTTTCATATTGAATTGATGAAGTGTCGATAGAAACCTGAGCACAGTAGTTTTTAAAGTTTTCAGGCAATGTGTTCGACCAAAGTACAGTCATGTTTGGCTCTGGGGAAGGGCCTAAGTTGTATAGTGTTTGTAAGAAACGGAATGATGTTTTGGTAATCTTATGACGACCATCCATTAAACGACCTCCGATTGCTTCAGTTACCCAGGTTGGGTCACCCGCAAAAATCTCATTATATGCATTCATACGCAGGTGACGAACCATACGTAATTTCATTACAAACTGATCTACAAATTCCTGAGCGCGTTCTTCTGTAATAATTCCTTTTTGAATATCGTACTCCATATAAATGTCAAGGAATGAAGAAACATTACCTAATGACATGGCAGCTCCGTCTTGCTCTTTTACAGCAGCAAGGTAAGCCATATATACCCATTGAACAGCTTCTTGTGCTGATTCAGCCGGACGACTTAGGTCTAAACCATATTTAGCACCTAATTCTTTAATTTGAGCCAAGGCTTTGATTTGCTCAGCAACTTCTTCGCGCAAACGAATTTTGTCATCGGTCATAGGACCTAACAAACCACGTAAATCTTCTTTTTTAGCTTCAATCAAGCGATCGATACCGTATAAAGCCAAACGACGGTAATCACCGATAATACGACCACGGGCGTAGTTATCTGGCAAACCGGTAAGGAAACCTAAAGAACGGAATTTACGAATTTCTTCAGTGTATACATCAAACACACCATCGTTGTGTGTTTTGGCATAATTGCGGAAAATATCCTTCACACGGTCTGATACTTCCAAACCTTGTTCTTTACAAGCTTTTTCAACTACGGCAATACCACCATAAGGCTTCATGGCACGTTTTAAAAGTTGATCTGTTTGAAGACCTACAATTAATTCAAGGTCTTTATCGATGTAACCAGCATCGAAAGCGGCAATTGTAGATACTGTTTCAGTGTCGATAGCACGCACACCATTGTTTTCAGTTTCTTCTTTGATGGCCTCTTTACAAAGTTCCCATAATTTTTGGGTTCTTTCGGTAGGACCACATAAGAAAGTACTGTCGCCATCGTATGGTGTGATGTTTGTTTGAACGAAGTTTCTAACGTTTACCTCTTTGTTCCAAAGGCCATCTCTAAACATGTCTTTAATCTTGCTCATGATTAATTGTTATTTAGCTTGTATATGAAATACTTTTATTATTTCTAACTGTAATGCGAGTGCAAAGTAAATAGCAAAAAATCAAATATTCAATGTAATAAAAGATGTTTTGGTCTTATTTAAAGGATTGAATTTCAATCATTCTAAATAGTGGATTTATTTCTGTTTTTTTGATACCGAAATTGAAAATGCTTGATATCATTGGTGTTGAATAAGTGTAATGTGTAGATTGCAATTAAAAAAGTTTAATTGTAATGTCGGGATTGCAATCTTATTTAGAATGAGTGTTGTTAAATAATTTAACAAATATTAACATGTTTTGCAGCATGTTTTTAAGGATTGAAGCAAATTTTAAAGGTTTTGAAAATGAAAAAGGCACCCTAAAAGAGTGCCTTAACTTATTGTATGATGGAATATTATTACAAATTGTTCAAATAATCTGTTACATTCTTTTCTACACGATCAACTACGGTTGAAACGTCCGCTTTAACGAACTTATCACCTGTGATACTTTCGTATAATTCGATATAGCGTTCTGAGATTTCATTTATGAATTCATCTGTAATTTCAGGTAATACATCACCTTCACGTCCCTGGAAGTTGTTTTCCATCAACCACTCGCGAACAAACTCTTTCGAAAGTTGCTTTTGGTTTTCTCCCTTGTCAAATCGTTCCTGGTAACCATCAGCATAAAAATAGCGAGATGAATCTGGAGTATGAATTTCGTCAATCAAATAGATCTTACCATCTTTTTTGCCGAATTCGTATTTGGTATCAACCAAAATCAAACCTTTTTCTTTAGCAATTTCGCTACCACGTTTGAAAAGCTCCAAAGAAATTCGCTCCAATTCAAGGTAATCTTCTTCTGAAACCAAGCCTTGTTTTAGAATTTCTTCACGAGTGATGTTTTCGTCGTGCGCACCTATCTCTGCTTTCGTAGTAGGAGTTAAAATTGGTTCAGGAAAAGCCTGATGCTCTTTTAAACCTTCAGGAAGAGGTACACCACAGATATCGCGTCCACCATCTTTGTATAATCTCCATGAGCTACCAGTTAAGTAACCACGTACAATCATTTCAACCGGAAACGACTCACACATGTGTCCAACAGTAACGTTTGGATCTGGCGTTGCAATTTTCCAGTTAGGTACAATGTCGGCAGTTGCATCTAAGAATTTAGCTGCAATTTGGTTCAAAACTTGGCCTTTATAAGGAATCCCTTTTGGAAGAACTACATCAAAGGCAGAAAGGCGGTCGGATACAACCATTACTAAATAATCGTCGTTGATGTTGTATACATCACGAACTTTACCTTTGTAAACACTCTTTTGACCTGGAAACTGATAATCGGTCTTAATGATTGCTTTACTCATTTTATATAGCTATTTGATATTTGTTTTTCGTTTTGTTTCGTCTTGTTTTTGCTTTTCATCATATGCTTCCACAATATCTTGTACTAATTTATGGCGTACAATATCCTTTTTATTGAACTCGATGATCGCAATTCTATCAATGTTTTTCAGAATGTTCATACCTTGTATTAAGCCCGAACTACGCGGGTTGGGTAAATCAATTTGAGTGATATCACCCGTTACAATAAACTTGGCATAAGTACCCATTCGGGTAAGAAACATCTTAAGTTGATTATTTGTTGTGTTCTGAGCTTCATCTAAAATTACACAGGCATCATTTAAGGTACGTCCGCGCATAAATGCAAGAGGAGCAATCTGAATGGTTCCGTTCTCCATATACTCTTTTAATCGGGTAGGAGGAATCATGTCTTGTAAAGCATCATAAAGGGGTTGCAAATACGGATCGATTTTTTCCTTCATATCACCTGGAAGAAAACCTAATTTCTCACCTGCTTCAACGGCCGGGCGGCTTAAAATAATTCGTCGTACCTGACGATTTTTTAAAGCTGAAACAGCTAATGCAATGGCTGTGTATGTTTTACCTGATCCGGCAGGACCTGTTGCAAATAAAAGATCGTTATTTTTAAAGGCTTTTACTAATTTATCCTGATTTTCGGTACGAGCTTTAATGGGGCGCCCGCTTACACCATATAAAATAACATCACTATCGCTTTTTGCTTCTGTGATGGTATCGCCATCCAGAATTTCGCCAATGGTAGCTTCTTTTAGTACATTATATTGGTTGTAATGCTCAATAAGATTATTGATTTTTTCTTCGAAATCTGCCATTTCTTCGGCGTCGCCAATGGCTTTGAGCCAATTGCCTCGGGCTACAATCTTAAGTTTTGGAAATCTGTTTTTTATTAGTTCAAGCTTTGAGTTTTTAATGCCTAAAAACTCCACCAAATCAACTGATTCGAGATAAATCAATTTTTCAATCATATGCTGGTTTAAATTCCGTCATTTACTCTTTACGCAAAGTAACAACAAATTTTGCATTTCTAATGGGTGAAAAAGTCATCTTTTATTAATACTTAAATCATGGTTTAAAATAAGAAGGTGTAATAATTAAATAGCCTGAATAAATTTTAAATAAAGGCCAACTTTCCAATATATTTGTACGCCATAAAATTTGTGCAGTAATTCTTTGATTGAAATAAATTACTGTCTACTGCCTAATAAATTAATAAACTAAAAATATTATGAGTGATCATAAACATGACCTGACCCTTGTCGCATTTAAAGAATTATTAGAGATATTGGACGAATTACGCTTGAAATGCCCTTGGGATAAAGAGCAAACCAACGAATCGCTGCGAACTTTAACCATTGAAGAAACCTACGAATTAGCAGATGCTATTATAAAAAATGATCCAAAACTCATTAAAAAGGAATTGGGTGATGTACTTTTACACATTGTGTTTTATGCTAAAATAGGTTCGGAAACCAACGATTTTACCATGAAGGATGTGATAGATTCGTTGAATGAAAAGCTGATTTATCGTCATCCGCATATTTTTGGAGAAGGAAGTGCTCAGAATGCCCGCGAAGTTGAAGAAAACTGGGAAAAGCTGAAACTGAAAGAAAAAGATGGAAATAAATCTGTTCTATCAGGGGTGCCGGTGAGTTTGCCAGCAATGGTAAAAGCTAATCGAATTCAAGATAAAGCCCGTGGAGTTGGTTTTGATTGGGAGCATAAAGAGCAAGTTTGGGATAAAGTACATGAAGAGTTGGATGAGTTAAAAGTAGAAATAGCTCAAATGGATCAGGATAAGATTGAAGCTGAGTTTGGCGATTTAATATTCTCCATTATTAATGCAGCACGTTTATATGGAGTAAATCCCGAAAATGCACTGGAAAGAACTAATCGTAAGTTTATTCATCGATTTAATTATCTGGAAGAAAAAACCATTAAAGCCGGAATCGATTTAAAAGCAATGTCGCTTGAAGAAATGGATATAATCTGGAATGAAGCAAAAAAAACAGAAGAGGTTTAATCGCTTGTTATATTGATGCGAAAAGATTTTTTATAGGCATCATGTTAATAATTGTTAAGTTTTGGCATAAAGTTTGAATTGGATTTATCAGCGCTAATGCATTAAGCTTGATAGCATGTCTAACTTAAAACCAGAATGTCATGAAAGCGAAACAATTATTATATACGGTATTGTTGGGAATGTTTGTTTTTTCTACTAATTCAATCATTTCACAAGAAAGACGATCAGACAGAAACCAGGGACGAAGAACAGATGGGCGAACAAGAGTAACTCGTTCCTCTACAAAGGAGTATAGGTATAATATTGGAAATAAAGAGAATTGTAAGAAACAGAAGTATAATAAAAACTATCGTGAAAGTCATCAAAATATGCATGTAAGTAATCATTGTATAGTAGGGTGTAATGTAGTTAATAATCATCCGTCAACAATGCATGTACATACTAAAGGTTACGCTTATCACAATCACCATGTATATTATCAGCAACTTCCTTCGCCTCATTATATTAGTTTTGTAATAGGTTACGACACTTTTTATCATTGCAGAGGACGGTTTTATACTTACTGGCCTGGTAGTGGATTCAGAGAGGTAGAGTTACAATTGCCAACCGTTAGGTATGCACCGCGTCGTTGCAGTATACGTAAGGTTAATGGATTTAATTATTATTTTAAAGATGGCTATTATTATATACCTTACCAATATGGATTTTACAGGGTAAGAGATCATTCATCCGAATCAATTTGTAGAGTAAGACATTAATTATTCAGGTAAGATATTAATAAGACCCGTCAGTATTATGACGGGTTTTTTATTTATAAATGTTAAGAGATAAAAAATCTGATAAAAATCACCTGTAGAATTGAGAAGAAGAGAGTATTTTTGCAGCTTCAATTTTCGAAGCGAATTTAGTAGACATTTAAGACTAGTATTACATGGAGTTGAATACAGCCCAAAAGTTTAAAACTGATTTAGAGATAGCCCAGTCGGCTCAAATGCAGCACATTTCAAAAATTGCAGCCAAATTGAATATCGATTCGGATGATATTGAGATGTATGGCAAGTATAAAGCCAAGCTTCCATTGAGTTTGATTGACGAAGAAAAAGCGAAGAAGAACAAATTAATTTTGGTTACTGCGCTTACTCCAACACCAGCTGGTGAAGGTAAAACTACAGTGTCTATTGGATTAACCGAAGGATTAAATAAAATAGGTAAGCAAGCTACTGCTGTTTTGCGTGAACCTTCGTTAGGTCCTGTTTTTGGTATTAAAGGCGGTGCCGCTGGTGGCGGATACTCGCAAGTGGTGCCAATGGAAGATATTAATCTTCATTTTACCGGTGATTTTTCGGCCATTGAAAAAGCCAATAATCTTTTATCAGCATTGATTGATAATAATATTCAAAGCAGGACTCGTAGTCTAAATATTGATCCACGAACCATTGTTTGGAAACGAGTAATTGATATGAACGATCGTGCTTTACGGGATATTACCATTGGTTTGGGAGGTACGGCAAACGGAATTCCTCGTCAGGATGGATTTAATATTACAGCTGCTTCAGAGGTGATGGCTATTTTGTGTATGGCTACCAGCTTAGATGATTTAAAAGATCGATTAGGAAATATATTTGTTGGATTCACATTTGACAAAAAGCCGGTGTATGCTCGCGATTTGAATGCACAAGGTCCAATGGCTTTGTTGTTGAAAGATGCTATCATGCCTAATCTGGTTCAAACATTAGAAGGTAATCCAGCTATTATTCATGGTGGGCCATTTGCCAATATTGCACAAGGAACCAACACAATATTAGCTACTAAAATGGGATTGTCTTTGTCTGACTATGTTGTTACTGAAGCCGGTTTTGGAGCTGATTTAGGAGCCGAGAAGTTTTTAAATATCAAATCTGTTGCTGGTGATTTAAAACCAGATACAATGGTGATTGTAGCAACTATTCGCGCATTGCGTCATCATGGAGGTGCTGCTAAAGAAGAATATGATACTCCAAGCAAAGAAAGGGTAGAAGCCGGCTTTGCTAACTTAGAAAAGCACATTGAGAATGCTTTTAAGTTTGGACTAAAACCAGTTGTTGCCATTAATAACTTTGTTTCTGATAGCGAAGAAGAAATCGCATTGGTAAAATGTCGCTGTAAAGAAATGGGTGTTGAAGCAGTTACTAGCCGAGGTTGGGGCTTAGGTGGTGATGGAACAATGGAGTTAGCTCAGGCTGTAGTAGAAGCAATTGAACAAGGTGAAAGTAATTTTAAACCACTTTATGATTATAATGCCCCTGTAATTGAAAAAATCGAAACTATTGCTCGTGAAATTTACGGAGCTGATGGTGTTGATTTTTCGAAACAAGCATTGGCTGATATTAAAAAGATTGAAGCACTTGGCTTAGATAAATTACCCATATGTATGGCTAAAACGCAAAAATCTTTTTCTGATAATGATAAATTAATTGGTCGTCCAAAAGGATTTAAAGTAACAGTTCGTGAATTTGAATTTGCTGCTGGAGCTGGTTTTATTATACCTATCTTAGGAAAGATGATGCGTATGCCTGGTTTACCGGCCATTCCTGCAGCTGAAGGAATGGATATTAATACCGAAGGAGTTATTTCGGGTTTGTCATAAGATTATATTACGTTATACATATATCAAAGGCTGCCACTATGGTAGCCTTTTGATTTATATATTGGTGTTATTTGTTTTAGGTATAGAATATGTGATAGTTAGTTTCGATATTTCTATTGTTTGTTAAATTATATTTTATATATTTAACACTTGAAAACAACTAATATCACTTCTATGTACAAATCTACCTTCACCGCTAACCGTTTAAATGCCTTTTTTATATCTTATTTTATTGCAGCTGCAATTTTATCATTTTTTTATATTGAAACAGGTTTATTAGCAGTAGCAATTGGAGTGGCAGTATTAACATATTCGGCAGGTATCGAAATTGATACTACCAATAAACGCTATCGAAATTATTCAAAAATACTAGGTTATACACTTGGAGGATGGCGACATTTACCTGAAATAAAATATGTATCGGTAGTTAGGTATATATCGGTAAGTGAGGGAGATGCTGGAGAAGCTGACTCTAGTGATTATCAATATAAACTTATTTTAGCAGTTGAAGGTCAGAAAAGAGTTATAAAATTAAGCTCATTTGATAAAGAAAGGGCACTTGATGAAGCGATGAAAATAGCAGAGACACTTGATTTAAAAGTATATGATTGTACATCTCCAGATAAAAAATGGATAAGGTAATTAGATATAAATAAAGAAAAGCCCCTTCATTATTGATTAATGAAGGGGCTTTTTATTTTGTGTACGATGATTTATAGTATGTTACTAAGTTTAATACCGCAATAGATAGTACGTGGATTCATTGGACCGTAAATGTATGCTGGATCACGATCAACACCATAATCAAAATCGCTTTGATACGAATTGAAGATATTTTTAACTCCTGCAAATACTTGAAAAGGTAAACCACTAAGTTTAAGTTTATACTCAGCCTTAAAGCCAAGGTCGAAGAAAGTTGGTGTGGTACGAATGGCTCCTGAAATATCATCTTCAATAATAATGTTATCATTTTCTTTGAAGTTTTCACCATAATAGGCAATCTTCATTTTGCCTGTGTAAGTTCCAGTTGCAATTAAACAAAGGTCAGGTAAAACATCATAATCAATAGAGAAGAAACCATAATCGTTAGGAGTACGCAAGAAATCCTTTTCACCAAGTTCCTGAGCCGATCCAAATGTGCTCGTTTGTTTGGTAAATCCTGCTCGTAAATACATTTTGTTTGTTGGTGACACTGTAGCTTCGAAGTTAACACCTTTCACTGTTGCTCCATTTTCATCGTTGCTTCTGATGTAGGTTGTTACTCCGGTTGTTTCGTCATACTCCGGTGAAGAAGCAAATGCATCATTAAGATTCGTGTAAAATCCTTCGGCTAATAATCCAATTTTCCAAATGCCAAATTGCTTGTTAAAATCGAAAGATGTCATATAACTATGACTGGTCTCTTCTTTTAGATTTGCATCATTGGCATGTATTACTTTACGTGAACCAGAGGTTTCGATATGTAAATCTTCGTCAAAAACCTGAGGAGCTCTGTAGCCTTGTGAGTAACTTGCTCTCCATTGTAATGATGGGAGAATATGCCACAGTACATTGGCTCGAGGACTAAATACATTACCATTGTTATTCCCATCTTTATGTTCCAAATCAGTAATTTCATAGTGATCAAAACGGCCACCAAACGATACTTTTACTTTACCCAGTTGTCGGTCGTATTGTGCAAAAACACCGTATACGCTCTTCTTTTGATCGGTAATTACCGTATTGGGTATATGTTCTCCGGTTTCAATGTCGAGATACCCCAACTTGTTGTCTTCGAGTACATCATTAACTGCTTCTATACCTGATATAATGGAATTGTTACCAAAATCAGATTTAAACTGAGTTCCAATATTGTAGGTCAGACCATCGGTTTGTCCATAATCAGCAAGACTTTGATTAGCTCCGTAGTACGATGCTCTGTCAACATTTTGTGCCGATCCGTACACAGACCATAAGCTTCCTGTTCCAACAAATCGCTCATAAGTTAGAGCTGTTGTTGTTATTTTGTGCTCAACTGCTTCTGAGATATCAGCTTCATGGCTTGGATAATCAAATTTATTACCACCGCGACGCTCTTCATTCATTTGAATAAAATCCAGAGTGACTTTGCTTCTATAGTCAATACGATGATTTAAACGAGCACCTAAAGTAAGGTTTTCTATTTTAGATATTTCAGAGTATGAGTCATCATTAGCATCGTAAGGATCGCGATTTCGGTAAAAACCAAAAAGTGCTAAACCTGTTCTTTTATCTTCGCTTACAATAGTTGTATTAAGGTTAGTTGAATAATCAGAAGAAGTTTTACCATCAGTTCCAACGCCTATCGAACTGTATTGAGAGCTAATCTCATAAGCATTTGCAAGTGGATCTTTGGTTATGAGATTAACGGTTCCGGCCACAGCATTACTTCCGTAAAGAGCTGAACCACCTCCTCTTATTACTTCAATTCGCTCAATCATACTGGCTGGCATCAGTTCTAAACCATATACACCTGCCAGATTACTAAAAATGGCACGGTTGTTAATTAGTACCTGAGAGTGTGCCCCGTCCATTCCGTTCATACGAATTTGTGTAAAACCACAATTCTGACAATTGTTTTCCAATCGTAATCCGGGAACGTAATTTAATCCTTCGCCAATTGAAATTGATTCGGAGTTATTAAGAAGCTTTGGTGTAACTGTATTAACAATAACCGATGCTTGTGTTCTTTTGGTTTCTTTCCGATCGGCTGTAACTACAACCTGCTCTAATCCTAAAACATCACTTTCAAGATCAAAAGTGATATTTGCTGTTTTTCCGGCTTCGAAAGTTATTTGTTTTTCAATGGGTTTGTAGCCTATGGCTTGAGCTTTAACCAAGAATTCACCAGTTGGAATATGCCCCAATTCAAATGCTCCTTGTAAATCGGAAGCAGCACCTAATGTTGTGTTATTAATTGTGATGGTGGCAAAAGGTAAAGGTTCACCTTCGGCTGTAATCGTACCTGTTAAACGACAAATTGGTTCAGGTGGGGGAGTTTGTGTATAGGCTGACGGTCGGAATGCAAAAATGCATAGTATAGCCATGACAATGGCATATAAATAGCTTGTTTTCATTTTGTTTGATAATCTAAAATAAGTTATTCTGTATTGTTAATTAATTGATAAAGTATGTGTTATCAAATAACTGGAGGGCCTCTGTGTGATAGATTATAAAAATGAAAAGATGAATGTAAGGATGTATAATTCTCTTCGTATTTAAAAATTAATTGAAGAGTACATTCATTGATTAACTTTGGAATATCGATGCTACTGAGAAGTTGTAGCTGATCGTAAAAATTAAATTGATAATCGGAATGAGAGTGGTGACCACAGTTAGGATGTGCGTGATGAAAAATCTTTCCGCTAGCTGTGGTGTGCGTATGAAAGAACAGAGCATTGTTTACAACCTGCAGCAAAAAGGCGACGATAAGCAATGCGCTTATTCGTCTTAGATGATTTAGGTATATGGCATACTGTTTTTTCACAATACAAAAATGAAAAAAATCTTTAATACGCCAAATCCCTATTTATAGGGATTTTATATTTTTTAAGAATCTAATAAAAAAAAGCCACTCTGATGTTTCAAAGTGGCTTGTAATAAGGTATGTTTTTTTAAAAGCGAACTTCTAAATTGAAAAATAATCTGCCAGTATCAACTGGATCAGTATCATTTGAGTGATGGTGTTGATAGTTTATTGATGTGTTAATTCGTTTAGGTACTAATTTATATTCAATACCGGCAAAAATATCTTCACCATCCTTGTTATTCCATCTTGCAATATGACTGGCCTGGTCTTCATCCGGATTATCGATGTAACTAAATTTTGAATTCATTCCGTCGATACGAGCCCAAACTCCAAATCTGTCAGTAAAGTTGTATTGCGAAAAGAATGAGTAAGCATTTCTGTTATGACCATCAAAATAGAAGTAGTTTTCCTGATGAGTGTATTCAGCTCCAAAGGTGAATTTATCTAAATCTAAACCAATAAAGCCAGTGTACGAAGATAAATGTACATCGCGACTTGAATAGTCAGAGTAGAGGCGGGCAATAATTTTTTTATCAAGAAACCAACCTGTAATACCTAAGCTACCTCTAAAGGCATCGTCTTGTTGTAATTGTTTATAACCTTCACCATTGAATAACCCAAGATCAACTGAGAAATTATCTGCTCTGTATTGTCCAGAGGCACCAACATCAGCACTAAAATCAAATTTTTGACGGTCGAGCATTGACGGCAATATATAACGTTTGCCCCAAAGGTTTTCCTGTACTTTAAATTGATAAGTGTCGTGTAGACCAAAGGCAGCAAACCATGGTCCTTTTTCGTAGTAGAGAGCCGCTGTTTTAAAGAAAACGTATTGTGAAAGGGCATCTTCAATAACAAATTCACTACCGCCTACATCAATACGTACATGGGCTCTAAAATCTTCTGTTATCTGATAGTTGTAACCAAAATAGGCTCGTTTAAGCTCAAAGGCTTTTTCTTTTCCTTCGCCAACAATGTCGGTACTAAAGTCGGTAAAAATACGTCCTTCCATACGTCCTGTTGGTTTAAATTCCTCTTGTTGCTGGGCCGTGACATAACTTGCCCACATGGCCATTATAGCCATGAATACCATGATTTTTTTCATTTTTCTCCCAATAAATGAATGACTAATTTATTTGTCTCCAATCCCCTTAGACAAAATAAATTATAGTGTGTTACGAGTGAAGAAGGAAGAAGTTGTGTGTGGCAACTTCTTCCTTTATGAGAATATTACTTTTTTTGGAAATCAACAAAATCGCGTTGTGCTTTTACAAGGTTAACCATGTGTAACATCAGATTTTGTGTTTCGTGTAAGATGTTTAAGTAGAGCAAGCTAACTTTGGTTCCAGCTTTTTCGTTTTTAATACGTTTCAACTGTGCTTTTCTATAATCACGAATTGATTCAAGAATGTCTTCTTGTTTATCCATTAGCTTATTGAGTTTTTCGTAATTACCTTTTTTGATGATTGAAACAGTATCAGCAATAAAATCTTTAACAGATGCATTTACATTGTTCAAATCTTCGAATTGCTCCGGCTTAAAGATTCTATGATTGTTGTCAAGGTGAGTGAAACAAGGTTCTGAAATAAAAGATAAACAATGAGCAGTTTCTCGTAAATAATCAATTACCTGAACATAGTATAAACTCGAATCAATCGATTGTTCCTGAAGCTTCATTACTGTTGGATAAACATTACTTTTTAGCTTTTTGGTTTTCTTGTTAATCGATTTTACCGTTTTATTTACCTCTTTTAAACCTTTACGATCTTCAGCCTCAAAGTCATGAATCGTTTGAGCATATATATCAGCAATACTTTCTAAAGTTTTGGTAACACTATTGGTACATTTTGCCAATACCTTTTCAGCAGGAATTTCATCCTCAACTTCCTCAATTTCGTAATCTGATACTTCAATTTCTTCACTTGCTTTTTTAGGCATTAGGTGAGTTCTGAATACCATAAACAAGGCAAACAGAATTAAAATTCCAATCATCCAAAGACCTGTAGTTGCGATTAACATTGCCATCACAAAGGCTGCTGTAAAAGCAGAGAAAGCCGTAAAGAACCATCCTCCAATTACAGAAAGAACTCCGGTAATACGGTAAACTGCGCTTTCGCGTCCCCAAGCACGGTCGGCTAATGAACTACCCATAGCCACCATAAAGGTAACATATGTAGTTGATAATGGTAATTTCATATTGGTTGCCAACGAAATTAAGATACTTGCTACTACTAGATTTACCGAAGCTCGAAGCATATCAAAAGCAGGAGCTTCTTTTCCTAGTTTTCTTCTTCTCTCATCGTAGTTAGTAGAGTCGAATTGTTTATTGATTCGAGCGCTTAGTGCTGCAGGCAAAACACTTTCAACAGCTTTTGATGCATTGATAGAGCTGCGAACAATAGAACGAGCAAGGACAGATGATCCAAAGCGTTCATCACCTTCTTGTTGACGACTTAAGTCAAGTGAAGTTTGCACTACAGCTCTTGCTTTTTTAGATGTCCATAAGGTTACTACCATCACCAAACCAGCTATAATCAACATATAGGTTGGAGTGTGTACTTTACCTGCTAAAGCTTCCATACTAACCATTCCTGCATCTAAACCTGCTTTTTGGAAGATGTGGAATGACTCAAAACCAGCTAACGGAACTCCAATAAAGTTAACAAGGTCGTTACCCGCAAAAGCCATTGCTAAGGCAAAAGTACCTGCCAATACAATCACTTTAAGTATATCTAACTTGAATATAAGTTTCAGAATTTGAAGCAGAATAGTCCAGGCCACAAAACTAACGGCAATAATTGTCATGCCATTGTGTTTAATCCAATCTTTTGTGGTATCATCAATAAAAGTTACGGTTTTTGCTCCTTTAACTAAAATAAAGTAAGTAATAGCTGTAATAGCAATACCACCATAAATTGCTCCAAAATAGTTCAGACGTTTGTCATAATCAAAAGAAAAAAGCAGGCGGGTAATGTATTGAACAATAGCGCCAACTGAGAATGAAATGACTACCGAAAGTAATATTCCGGAGATAATAGCCAAAGCTTTAGCAGTATTGATGTACTGGCTAACGTTCATGCTCGGATCATTGCTTACCTTGATGATTGAAACGGCTACTGCTGCACCTAAGATTTCGAATACGATGGATACCGTTGTTGAAGTTGGCATACCAAATGTATTAAACAAATCGAGTAAGATTACATCTGTAATCATTACAGCTAAAAAGATGATCATTATCTCATCAAAGAAGAAAAACTGAGGATTAAAAATCCCCTTCCGGGCAACTTCCATCATTCCGCTTGAAAACGTTGCTCCAAACAGAATACCTATCGCAGCAACAATCATAATAACGGTGTATGGAGCGGCCTTGGCTCCAATAGCTGAATTTAAAAAGTTGACAGCATCGTTACTAACACCAACGATTAGGTCAGATATGGCTAACGCAAACAATACGATAACCAAAATTAAATAGATATTTTCCATCAAAAAATGTGTTTATAATTCTTTTTCGCGAGGCAAACATAGTTAGTGAACTTTACTCTAAGGTTGAATTAAAATTAAACGAATGTTAAGTTTGTGTTAACTCGTTCAATTTATACAATATTTTAAGATGAAACAAGGACTACTTAAATCTGTATTTACACATATTTAACCTAATGTAGTTCTGTAATTCTTAAAAGGTTTTTATACTTTTGCGGAACTTAATCCTAACTAAAAAGGTAAAATAACTGTTTAAAGTTGTTGATTGTTACAATAGAGCTGCATAATGAGTTTGAAACATATATTAGATGGTATCATAATAGGTATTTCTGCTTCAATTCCATTAGGTCCAATTGGAGTTTTGGTGATACAACGTACTCTAAATAAAGGGCGTTTGTCGGGATTTTTCTCGGGTTTAGGTGCTGCCTTTTCAGATACTATTTATGCTATCATAGCTGGATTTAGTTTATCCTTTATTGTAGGTTTTATTGAAACACAGATGCTTTGGATTCAGATTATAGGAGCGTTGGTGCTAATAGGCCTCGGTCTTAAGATCTTTTTTGACAATCCAGCGGTTCAATTGCGACGACAAAGAAAACGTAGTTCAAGTTTATTTCAGGATTTTGTCTCAACTTTTATGCTTACAATTGCCAATCCACTAGCGGTATTTTTATTTTTAGCGTTTTTTGCCGGATTTAGAGTAGTAGATGCACAACAACAAGTGTTTGATCGATTTTTATTGATATTAGGTGTATTTATGGGAGCAAGCATCTGGTGGTTTACCTTAAGCACATTAATAAATACTTTGCGTTCAAAAATTAATTTGCGCCGTTTATTCTGGTTAAATAAAATTGCGGGTAGTGTAATTATTGTATTGGTGTGTGTAGCTTTTATTGTTTGGGTAGGTAATGAGTATCTTTGGGCTAAGCCTTAAAAGTGCTTTTCCATTAGATCTTTTAAAATAGTTGGAATACGTGTGGCTGTTCGAGTATCTGCTCGCATAAAAGCAAGTTGACAATAACCTTTATTTATTAATTCGCCATGTTGATTATGGATGGTGTGGTCAAAGCGTATTTTTACCCTAGGCATTTCTTTAACAACAGTACTAATCGTAAGTAAATCCTCGAAAAGAGCAGGTCGATAGTAACGCGAGTATAAATCTACCAAGGGCATCATTATTCCACTATCTTCTAACTGGCGATATGACATGCCTAGGTTTCTTAACCATTCGGTTCTTCCAATCTCGTAATAGCTTGGATAGTTGGCATTGTTAACAATGCCCATTTGATCAGTCTCACCATATCTTACCTCAATGGTACTTATGCTTTCAATCATAGTTTTATTTAAAAGGAGATTCTGGTTCTTTAGCCATATGACTATAAGTTAACTTACGTAATAAACCAGGAGCAATTTTTTTAAGGAATACAGTGAATTTGCCCTCGATAAAGGTAAGTATCAACGTTGGTTTACGTTTTATAATTGCTTTAGCTAAATGTTGAGCAACTTCTTCAGCAGTCATCATTTTTTCTTCTTTACGGGGAGTTGCGCCTTGATTGCTGCCATTTGCGGTTAATGCTGCTTTACGTACATTAGATGCGGTAAAACCAGGAGCCGCAATTAGGACATGTAAACCTGTTTTTAAATTTTCAACGCGTAATGCCTCTAAAAAGCCATGCATAGCAAATTTTGAAGAAGAATATCCAGTTCGACCAGGTAGGCCAACATAACCTGCAATGGAAGAAATACCAACTACTGATCCATTATTCTCAAGAAGATAAGGAAGTGCATATTTAGTTGAATAAACAGTACCCCAAAAATTTACATCCATCACTTGTTTAATGACATCTAAGTCGACGTCTTTAAATAATGCACGCATCGATATCCCTGCATTATTAATTAGAATATCTATTTTGCCAAAAGCTTTAATCGTTTCATCAACCATGTTCTTACAATCAGCTTCAATACTAACATCTGTTTTGATAGTAAGGACTTCTGATCCTTTGGATTGTAACTCAGCTTTTATTTCTTCTAATTTATCGGCACTTCTGGCGGCTAAAGTGAGTTTAGCACCCCTTTGGGCGAACTCGCGGGCACAGCCCAACCCAATTCCGGAAGACGCACCGGTTATTATGATGACTTTATTTTGCATTACTTTTTATTTGGCCGTGAAAATAATGAAATGATATGGAATTGATAAATGCTAGGCTCCTTTTTATCAATCATATCATATAATGGTAAAAAACGGCTATTACATGATATAGTTTAGTGCATCTATTTATCGATTTTTATGTGACTGAATTAAAATGGAATAAAATTTAATAACATAACAATTGTAGCCTGTTCATTAGGCGTACTCTTGATTGTTCATACGAAAAAATGTAACTTATACACAGATATAGAGTATATAGACCACTATAAGTTCGCTGAATAAATCTATGTAATATATCGGGATTTACTAATCTAAAATAAAACTGTGTTGAATATACATAATGGGGAAACTATGGAAAAAAGTATTCTAAAATCAAAGCTGGCCAGGAAATTGTTTTTCTCAGTCACAATCTCAATCACTATTTCGGTATCTATTTTAATCGTGATGTCTGCCATTTCTAATTTTAACGAAATAAAGACAAATACAGTCAATGAATTAGCATCAATATCATTTGAAAGAAGCAAGCACTTTGAAACCAAATTCAATGATCTAAAGATGTTGGCAAAGTCAATCTCTAATGATACTTATATTCATGATTATTTCATGAATGCTAGAAATGGTGAAGATAATGAAGAGGTAAGACAGATGATTAGCGATATGATGAATCATGAGTTACAGTTACAGAATGTAATTATCGAAAACTTGTTTTTTACATTGGATGGGGCGGTTGTAATTGATGGTTTAAATGGTGCAACGATTGGTTATAATGCTAAAGAAGATGCCAATAATACTTGGTATGCTGATACATATCAAACAAGAGAACCAACAGTTGGTAAGATTACTCAATCACCCATTACTGGTGATCCTGTGGTGTTAATCAATAATCCCATTGTTGAAAAAGATGAGCTGCTATCTCTTTTTGCGATAGCCATAAAATTAAATGGATTTTCATTGGATATTCTTAGTAATATGGGGGATAAGGAGTATCAAACAATTATAGTTGACAATGAAGGAACTGTAATTGCATCAAAAGATACTTCCATGATTTTCAATTTAAATATTTATAAAGATGAAGCATATGCTGAGTTAGCTAACCAAATGAAAATTAGTGATAATGGTAATGGTTTTTTTACTGTTGACGATGAAGAATATATTGGTGTTTTCAGTAAGATGGAGGGTAATTTATTTGCTTTATCATATGCACCAATAAGGGTTTATCAGCAGCCAATTCGTGTAAACCTAATTGGCTCAACCATTGCATTAGTCATATTTGTGCTATTAGGTGGAGCTTATGCATTCTTTTTATCAGCAGGAGTTACTCGTCCGTTGTTAAAAATAAACGATTTGATCAACCGTATGTCTCAAGGTGATTTATCCGGAAAATCAGATGTACAATCAAAAGATGAATTAGGTGAATTGTCTAGTGCCTATAATTTGATGGTTGATAGACTCACCGAGATTGTAGATGGTATTCAAAATAGTGCTGGGCAGATAGAAAATGGAACTTCAGAAATAGCTAAAAGTGCTATGGGTATTTCACAAGGAGCTACAGAACAGGCATCATCATTAGAAGAGATTTCTTCAGTGGTGGAAGAAATTACCGGTTCGATAGGTCAAAATACGGATAACTCTGTGAATACAGATAAAATATCTCGCAATGCAGCAGTTGAGATGGCAGGTGTGAAAGAAGAATCAGCTAAAGCTGTTGAAGCGAATCAAGCCATTTCAGAAAAAATACAAATCATATCAGATATTGCTGCTCAAACCAATATACTTGCCTTGAATGCTGCTGTTGAGGCTGCTCGCGCAGGTGAGCGTGGGAAAGGATTTGCGGTTGTTGCTGTTGAAGTACGAAAGTTGGCAGAATTAAGTAATCGGGCTGCTAAAGAAATTGTTGATTTGGCCAATCAAAGTTATAAGTTGTCGCAAAGTTCTTTGGATCGATTAACTGAATTAATGCCACAAATTGAAAAGACATCTGATTTGGTTCAGGAAATTGCAGCTGCAAGTCAGGAGCAGAATAATGGTGTAAATCAGGTAAATGGAGCTATTCAGGAATTGAATAACGTAACTCAACAAAATTCGGTTGCATCTGAAGAGCTAGCCTCGTCATCAGAAGAATTAGCTTCACAGGCTGTTAGTTTAAATGAAGCAATTTCATATTTTAAGACACAAGAAAATAAGTAGAATAATTTAGAGTTGATATATTTTAAGGGCTGTTCATCTGAATAGCCCTTTTTTTGTGCTTATGTGCGACTATTTATTTCTGATTAACGATTCATCTTAACATTTCAACCGTTCGTCGTGCTTTTTTTCGAAAAGCCTTTTAAGTGCTTCATCTTTGAGTCATCAAATTAAAAGAAGCACAAAGATGAGGATTCAAATAGTATTAATAATTACAGTTTTATTGATATCGTGGCAATGGATAAATGGCCAAACCACTGTTTCAGGCAAGGTAATGTCTCATGGCGGAGAAGCATTGATTGGAGTAAATATTTCAATTGTGGGTACTTACAATGGGACCATAACTGATGAGAATGGGCTGTTTGAATTGGAAGTTGATGATTTGAATGGAAAAGAGCTTGCGGCTAGCTATATTGGTTATAAAACACAGGTAATTGGTTTAGATGGTAAGCACAAGGATCTTTTAATAAAATTATCTGAAAGTGTTGCCAGCTTAAATGCAGTTACTATCACAGCAGGTTCTTTTGCGGCAGACGATAAGCAACGTGCATCGGTATTGGAGCCTTTGGATATTTATACCACGGCAGGTTCATTAGGTGATATTAACGGAGCTTTAAAAACCTTACCCGGAACTCAATCAGCTTCTGACGACGGACGACTATTGGTAAGGGGAGGAGCTGCATCAGAAACCAGTGTTTATGTTGATGGCTTATTAGCCGCCAAACCATTTACCTCCAAAGTGCCTGATTTGCCATCGAGAGGTCGGTTTTCGCCTAGTTTATTCAGTGGAACGGTGTTTAGTACCGGAGGTTACAGTGCTGAATATGGTCAGGCCTTGTCTTCTGTTTTAGTTCTTGAGTCGAGTGATGTAGCTGTTGAGGAAGTTACAGGTGTTTCTTTAATGACAGTTGGTGGTGATTTGTCAAAAACGTGGTGTGCAAAAAACAGATCAACTTCGCTTAGTGTGGGTTATATGAATCTTGCTCCGTATTATGCATTGGTTAATAATCGATTAGATTGGACGAAACCAGGAGAGTCGGAAAGCCTGAATTTTATGCATCGCAAGAAATTTGAGAACGGTGGTCTTTTAAAGATATTTTCGAATGCCGAATATGGAAACAGAGCTTTTAATACTATTCTGAATGATGAAAAAGCCAGCATCGAAAATCAAAATGGAAATATTTATTTGAATGTAAATTACTCATTGCCTTTAGGTGATAAAAGTATGCTAAAGAGTGGTGTTGCAACAACCTATAATAACGATCGACAATTGGCTGGAATTCATCGAACCCGAGAAAACGAGGTGAATGTGGAAGGTAGAGTTACTTTAGTAACACAATTAAGCGATGGAATTGAGTTGAAGACTGGTATTTCTGATGCTTTTACCAATTACAAAGATCATTACAATCAAATTCAAAGCGAAACAAACTGGAATGGTCAGTATAACGATCATATCATTGGCGCTTTTGCTGAGCCAGAAATAAAAATAACTTCCCGATTTGCCGTCCGACCTGGAGTGCGTTATGAATATTCCACTTATCTGGAAAAACAGAATTTATCACCACGTTTAGCAACAGCTTATCGATTGGGTAAAGTATCACAATTATCGTTGGCTTATGGGCAGTATTTTCAAAATCCGGTTGCTGACTATTTGAAATTTGGGTCTGATTTTCAATACGAAAAGGCTTCGCATTACATCATGAGTTTTCAAACGGGAAGTTTAAAGGAACGATTGTTGCGGATGGAAGCTTATTATAAAGATTACGATCATTTGGTGACCTATACCAGAGGTTCTCATCCTTACGATGGTAGCTATACAAACGATGGTTTCGGTTATGCTAAAGGTATTGATGTCTTCTTTCGCGATCGCAAAACCTTTACTGGTACAGATTATTGGATATCCTATTCGTACATCGATACCAAACGATTATTTGAAGATTATCCGGTTGAAGCTACTCCAGATTTTGTTGCAAACCATACTGTATCGGCTGTTGCTAAATATTTTATCGGATCCATTCATACGCAGGTGGGTGCTGCCTGGACAACAGCATCAGGCAGACCTTACCATCAACCGGGAGATACTGATTTTATGAGTCGTAAAGCAGCTATTTACAATAATCTGAATCTTAACCTTAGTTATCTAACACAGATTGCAGGATACTCAACTATTGTACATTTCTCAATATCAAATGTTTTGGGAAGTAAGCAATTGGTGGGTTATCAAACTATTGCCAATTATGATGGAGGACAGGATTATCTGATGCCTTTATTGCCCGACATCAAGCAGTTTGTATTTCTGGGTGTTTTTATATCTATTAAGTAGAAAGAAGATATAAGTCAGTGGTCAGTAGATAAAAAAATATGCTTAGGCCAAATTATACCAGTTCGGCGTAGCCAAAAGCCTCCGCGGCTTGAGCGGTGAAATGGAAATTAAAGATTCACAATTAACAATAATATTAATCAAATACTAAAAATTATACAGATGAAAACAATTGTATTATTAGCAGCCCTTTTTGTAAGCGTATTAACCATGGCAAATGACTATGAGGAAACGATGAAGATTAACGTAGCTAAACTCGAAAAGAGTACTTCATTGCATGAAATGAATCAATTAGCAGCTTTGTTTATGCGAATTTCAGATGTTGAAAAAAATGAATGGCTGCCATCGTATTATGCCAGTTATGCTTATGTTAGGACGACACATTTTATGCATGATGCAGATTCGATTGATACGGCTCTTGATCAAGCTCAGGTTCTTTTAGATGATTTATTAAAAGCTAAACCTGATGAATCGGAATTGTATGTTTTGCAAGCCTTTATTTATCAATTGCGTATTACAAGTCCAATGCGTGGCTATAAATACTCATCGCTTTCGAATCAAAGTTTAGAAAAAGCAGAGCGGTTAAATGGCGATAATCCTCGTATATATTATTGCAAAGGAAACAATGTGTTTCATACACCTGCCATGTTTGGTGGAGGGAAAGAAAAAGCAAAAGCTTTATTTGAAAAAGCAAAATTGTTGTTCGAAGCTCAATCGCAGAAAAATGAACTTTTACCTCATTGGGGAAGCTATCATAATGAAGTGATGTTGCAAAAATGTCTGGCTGAAAAATAATTTATACCTTCATCGCAAATACAAACCTAATGTCGTACTATAAAAGAAATTCAAACATAAATCGTAAAAATATAATCCTGCGCCTGGTTAGTGCAGGTATTATTTCCTTTTTTATCGGCTTTGTCTTTATGTTTATGGCGTGCCCATCGTGTTCAATTAAACTAACCAATGTTATTTATAATGGTGGATATAGCTTATTTCTGGGCTATGGCCTGTTTAGTTTTGGGTTTGTGTTTGGGTGGATCGAAAACCGATATGTATCATGGATTGCTAAACCTGTTAAGAGTCTTTTTATAGTTTTTCTGTTTTCGGCCTTTTATAGTAGTCTCATTATTTTTGGTGTCAATTACATTTGGCATAGCCTCATTGGTAAAATGGATTTCATCTTATTTACCAATCAATATGGCTATATTATGTGGATTGAATTCATCATCTTTTACTTTATCGCATTGTGGTTTTATGCCCGATCGTTCTTTTTCGAGTGGCGCGCCGAAGTGCAAAATAAAGAATTGATGAAGCGCGAAGCTTTGCAGCTACAGTACGAATCATTGAAAACACAGGTGAATCCTCATTTTCTCTTTAATAGTTTAAATGCCTTATCGGCCTTGATTGATATTGACACAACTTCGGCTAAAAAGTTTACTACTGAATTGTCTCGATTTTATCGCGATATTTTGCAATTGAAGGATAAGGAGCTGAGTCCTTTGAATGAAGAATTGGAAATTTTAAAACGATACTTGTATTTGCAGCAAATCCGTTTTGGCGATAAATTTCGTTTTACCTTTGATGTGGATGCTTCATCTCATGCGATGGTGATACCTCTTTCGGTGCAGATGTTAATGGAAAATGTTTTCAAGCACAACGTTATTTCGGGAGATCAGCTATTACAAATTGGTATTGAAACTCAGGATACAGATTTGATTGTAAGCAATACATACATCCCCAAGCAAACTAAGGAATTTTCGACAGGATTGGGCTTGAGTAATTTATATGAGCGTATTTTGTATTTGACGGGTAAAAAAATGCTTTTTGGGATCGATCAAGATCAATACATAGTAAAACTGCCTTTAATTTATTTAGATGATGAAAATACTGTTGGTTGAAGACGAGCATTTGGCAGTCAAACGATTAGAATCTTTACTGAAGAGCTTGCATTCCAACTGTGAAATTGTTTCTGTTTGTGATTCAGTAAAACAAGCGGTAAAATGGTTGTTGTCTGGTAATAAGCCCGATCTTGCTTTTTTTGATATTCAATTGTCTGATGGATTAAGTTTTGAGATATTCAACCAGGCAGAAGTCACTTTTCCGGTGGTCTTTACCACTGCCTATGATCATTATGCTGTAAAGGCTTTTGAAGTAAATGGCTTGGATTATCTGTTAAAACCTATTGAAGAGGAGCATCTGCAAAGGGCATTGGATAAGTTTAAGAGCGGCCAGAATACATTGAATGATGCTTTAAAGATGGCCTTGTTGAATGCCGCAGGGCAGTTGAAAAGGAATGACTTTAAAACACGTTATCTGATTAAAGTGGGAGAGCATCTTAAGATGGTGGAAACATCATCTATTTCTTTTGCTTACAGTATGGATAAAGCCAATTACATTCGCACTTTTGAAGGCCGAACCTATAATGTCGATCAAAGTCTGGAGCAAATGGAACTGCAACTCGATCCGGAAGTTTTCTTTCGAATCAGTCGCAAATTTTTGGTCAATATCAATGCCATAGCCGATATGTTGACTTATGGCAACAGCCGACTTAAGTTAAAACTATCAGGAATGGAAAAGGATGATGAAATAATTGTGAGCCGCGATAAAGTGAAGATATTCAAGGAGTGGCTGGAGAGATAATGGGGTAGTTCACATACTTTTAGTATTTTTTTAAGTATTTAATGAACTTTTTCTTCAAACAAACGTCTTTTTTAGGAGAATCATTATATGGTTCCGAAAAATCTGATTTTCTTTGTAAGCAATTTAATACGCAAAAATATCTTTAAAATGGAAATAGGAAGAAATAAATTTGTGACACTTTCCTACGAATTACGCCTGAATGGCACTGATGGTGAAGTGGTTGAAAAAACTGAGGCGAATGCCCCATTGGAGTTTGTATTTGGTGCCGGCAAAATGTTGGAAATGTTCGAAAACAAATTAGAAGGTCTTGCCAAAGGTTCTGATTTTGATTTCGAGCTTAAAGCAGCAGAAGCTTACGGCGAAGTAAATCCAAATGCAGTTGTCGAAATTCCAAAGAATATATTTGAAGTTGAAGGTAAGATTGATGAAGATCTTCTTACTGTAGGTAACCAGGTTCCAATGCAGGATGCTCATGGTAACCGTTTAAACGGTATCGTTTTGGAAGTAACCGACGATAAAGTTAAAATGGACTTTAACCACCCATTGGCTGGCGACAATCTTTTCTTTAAAGGACAAGTTATTGAAGTACGTGAAGCTACTGATGAAGAATTAGCTGTATCATGTGGTTCTGGTTGTGGCGATAGCTGCGGTGATGGTGGCTGCGGAAGCGGTTGTTCTTGTGGATAATCAAACCAAAGAAATTAGAAAAGGGAAGCACTTGCTTCCCTTTTTTTATACTAAAAAATTGGGCTTAGTTGGGATACAGCTTCTAAAATATTATTTTTACGATCGGAATAATTTCAAATTGTTACAAATACAAACATATGGCTGGAAATTCATTTGGAACCTTATATAAATTAACTTCTTTTGGTGAATCGCACGGTAAAGCTGTTGGTGGTGTCATCGAGGGAGTGTTACCGGGAACTGTTATTGACGAAGAGTATGTTCAAAGCGAATTGGATCGTCGTCGTCCGGGACAGTCGGCTATTACTACGCCTCGAGACGAGAAAGACCGTGTGGAGTTTCTATCGGGTATTTTTGAAGGTAAAGCAACCGGAACACCAATTGGTTTTGTGATTTGGAATAAAGATCAACGGTCGAAAGATTATGGTAACATAAAGGAGGTTTATCGTCCTTCTCATGCCGATTATACCTATCAAAGCAAATATGGTATTCGCGATTATCGCGGTGGAGGTCGTTCTTCAGCACGCGAAACTATTGCTCGTGTGGTGGCAGGTTCTATTGCTAAACTTATGCTTAAGCAATGGGGTATTACCATCAATGCGTATACCTCTAAAGTTGGAAATTTAAAGTTAGAGAAGTCCTATAAAGAATTGGACTTAAATCAAACTGAAGAAAATATTGTTCGTTGCCCCGATCAGGAAATGGCGGCCAAAATGATTGAGTATATTGATCAGGTTCGTCGCGATAAAGATTCTGTAGGTGGAGTGATAAGTTGTGTGGTAGGTCAGGTTCCGGTTGGTTTGGGAGAACCTGTTTTTTCGAAGCTTCATGCTATGCTCGGAAGTGCCATGTTAAGCATCAATGCGGTTAAAGGATTTGAGTATGGATTGGGCTTTGATGCTACTCATTTGATGGGATCTCAACATAATGATGAGTTTTATATGGATGGCGATAGGGTTCGTACGCGTACCAACCGTTCCGGAGGAATTCAGGGAGGTATCTCTAATGGCGAAGATATCTACTTTAATGTCGCATTTAAGCCCATCGCAACAGTTTTGAAGGAACAAACTACAGTAAACAGAAGTGGTGAAGAAATTAAGTCGACTACTCAAGGTCGTCACGATCCTTGTGTATTGCCACGTGCTGTGCCTATTGTTGAAGCAATGGCGGCTATGGTAATTATTGATGCCATTTTAATGAATAAGATGTATCAATAGATTCAAGGCAAATTACCCGATAGCTATCGGGGAAAGTTAAAAGGCAAAAGTAAAAGGGTTAAAGGCAAAAGTTTTGAAGGAATATTGTTTGTATCATTCAACGAATATTAGTTCTTGCTTCAAAACTTGATCATCTTATTAACCTTAAATAATAGTCCCGCAGGGACGACTGTAAAAGCATAGTACGTAAGTGCTATGTTTTTTGAATTTATAGAATTTAAGCCCTTGTGGCTGTTTTGTATTTTATTAAAGAAAACAACTAAATGAAGAATCTCGCACTGCACTGGAAAATTATTATCGGATTATTTTTAGGAATTGTTTGGGCTGTATTATCCGGTTTTTTTGGTTGGAGCGAGTTTACTATCAATTGGATAGCACCCTGGGGACGTATCTTTATTAGTTTACTAAAATTAATTGCTATTCCTTTGGTGTTGTTTTCTATCATTGGAGGTATTGTCGGCTTGGGTGATCCTAAACATTTGGGTAAGCTAGGACTTCGTACCTTATTACTTTATTTAATTACAACTGTTTTGGCTGTATCCATTGGCTTAGTGCTCGTGAATGCTGTTAAACCGGGTGTATGGATGGATAAAAGTGTGCGAACCGAAAATCGCATTGCCTATGAATTATGGGCACAACAAGAAGGACACCCTGCACATGATAATACCTGTTTACTGTGTGATGATTCCAATCAATCATTAATTGATGAGGTTGCTAAGCGTCGAGGTTACGATCAGGATGAAAATGTAGCCAAGCGATTAAAACAAGTCAGTGAGCAAAAGGAAAGCGGACCATTGCAATTTCTGGAAGATATGGTTCCCGAAAATGTCTTTTGGGCACTGAGTGATAATGGCCATATGTTGAAGATTATCTTTTTTGCCATTTTCTTTGGAATTTCATTGTTATATGTGCCTGCAAAACAATCGAAACCTGTTATAGATGTTATAAATGGATTAACTGAAGTGTTTTTAAAAATGGTTGATCTGATAATGAAAGCAGCTCCTTTCTTTGTATTTGCCTTACTGGCTGGTTTGGTTTCCGAAATGGCTGGTGATGACCCGGAAAAAGTATTTGAGATGTTTAAAGGCTTAACATGGTACTCTTTAACTGTATTGGCGGGTTTATTATTAATGGCTTTTGTTATTTATCCAACAATCATGAAGTTCTTTGTCAAAAGATTATCGTATAAGAGCTTTTTAAAAGGAATTAGCCCAGCTCAGATGTTGGCGTTTTCTACTAGTTCTAGTGCTGCTACTTTGCCAGTTACGTTAGAATGTGTGGAAGGAAATCTAAAAGTTGATCCCAAAGTATCCAGCTTTGTTTTGCCCATAGGAGCCACCGTTAATATGGACGGAACAAGCATGTATCAGGCTATTGCTGTAGTGTTTTTGGCTCAATGGCATATGATTGATCTCGATCTTGCACAACAACTAACCATTGTTCTTACAGCGACCTTGGCAAGTATTGGTTCGGCAGCCATCCCAAGTGCAGGATTGGTTATGTTGATGATCGTATTAAGCTCTGTAGGATTGAATCCTGCTTGGATTGGTATTATTCTTCCCGTTGATAGAATTCTGGATATGGTTCGTACAGTTGTAAATGTAACAGGTGATGCAACGGTTTCAACAGTTATTGGAGAGTTAAATGGAAGTTCAAAAGAAACAAAGGACGAAGCTAAAATAGAAGTAGCTTCTTAATATGATAAGATGTTGAGAATAATTACTCGCGTTTACTCGATAATATTATAAGCTTTCTATGTTCCAGATTATTATAAGGAGGAAATAATTCCTCTTGTCCAATCTATTAAACTTTAAATCTATGCGTGTTTTGCAAATGTTAAGGAAAATATTTGTGTTTTTTATATTCTGTTTATTGGTCTTTAATGTTAGTGGTTCAAATAAGAAGGCCTATAAGTTGAAGTACTCTTTTTATACTAATGACAAAAAGATCGATAATGCAGAAAGAACATTAACCTATTTAGATGGGGTTACTTATCTTTCAAATGACTCTGATAAAGTCCGCAATTATATCGATTTTAATGCTAAGGCAATGGTCTCTATTCTGAGTTACAACAGTGACCTTTATAAGGTAACAACTGCATTTGATTCTTTAGCTCAACCTCAATTTAAAGAAACAAGTGATGTAATACTTGACTACGACTGTAAATACGCTACATTTTCTTCTTTTTCGAATACGATAGAAGTTTGGTATACAACCGAAGCTCAGGCAAAGGGATCTCCCTATAAATCATTTTTACCCGAAAAGGATGCTTTGGTATTAAAGGTTAGAATTAACAATAGTTACATGTATCAAATCGAATCCATCGATAAAGTAAAGCTATCCAAAATTCCAGATTATCCTGTAGCTGCAGCTATGGAAGTTAAACAATCGAGAATGGAAGAACTGATGATTCGATCGCGTTATGTTACGATACCCGTTTTTGAAGATGAAATTATAAATTTTGATCCATCCAAACCAACAGCTAAAAATCCAGTGTTGGTAAAAGATAGTGTTTATCATTTCTCAAATG
Source organism: uncultured Carboxylicivirga sp. (assembly GCF_963668385.1). GTDB lineage: Bacteria > Bacteroidota > Bacteroidia > Bacteroidales > Marinilabiliaceae > Carboxylicivirga. Next base: position 4,832,875 of record NZ_OY764327.1, on the reverse strand, counting down.
GAAGTGTTATTTTAAAACGAATTACATTACCAGAAGTATGGCATAAAGGAGCTAAAGTATTTGTACAACTAACTTGTGCATCAAACGGTGATGCTTACGATCGGGTAGGGTCTGTATTTATGATAAAAGATAATTTAAAGGCGCAAACAATGCTGGATGCATTTACTAAAGGGGTGGATGTTGTGCCATCTTTTACCGATAATGATGGACAGAAATACCAAGGAATGATTAGTGAATCAGGTTATGAAACACCTGTTGAGCTTATGCGATTTGCTTCATCGTTTGGAGTGGGGCATTTTAATAAACGACGTGAGATTAATAATTATCCTTGGTTTGATGAGGCTTTATATAAAGAAGAAATCACTCAGGTTATCCCTAAGAATCAAAATGAAATTACAATAGGAGTCTTTGTTGGAAATTACGATAAAGGTGGGCATAAGGTAAATTTAAAATTAGATTTTTATCCGGATGAGGATGAATCCAATTCAGAGAAACAAATTGTCAAACCACTATTTTATACCGTAAATATTATGGAAATGTCGGGTCAAAATTATGGACGTTTCTTTAATAATGATACACTTACGGTTCGTTTCAATTTAGATAATGATCTGAAGGCTTCACAACTGATTTACACTTCAACCGGCCATGGCGGTTGGGGAGGAGGAGATGAATTTAATCCTAAGTTAAATCAGATTTTATTGGATGGCAAACTGGTTTATACAGTTACACCATGGCGTACCGATTGTGCTACGTATCGTTTATATAATCCAGCATCAGGCAATTTTTCTAACGGAATGTCATCAAGTGATTTGAGTCGTTCTAACTGGTGTCCGGCAAGTGTTACATTACCTTATATTATTCATTTAGAGAAGCTGACAAAAGGAAAGCACGAGGTGAAGGTGATTATTGATCAAGGTGATCAGGAAGGTAATAGTTTTAGTCATTGGTGTGTTTCCGGTACATTGACTGGAGAAGAATAATAAAATCATCAACCGTCCTTAAACTCTAATGTAAAGGACGGTTTTTATTTTTATTCTGGAGATATGTTTTCTTCTGGAGATTCTGGCATCCACGATTCATGTGCATGAATAATTTTCCATTTTTCATCAATCTTTTTATAAATGTAAGTCATATAAAACTTATTTATTTCCATTGATGTGCCATCTTTAAAGTACATGCCGTTAAATCCAGTCCAGTAATGAATAAAGCAATCCTTACCAATTATAGTATAAATTTCTTTTTTGGTATCCATAATCTGATGGTCTACATTTGGTAACATGTTATCTGCCATTTCTTTGAAACTCTTGCTAGTATAGGCATCACCGCTAAGTATTAGGCGGAAGTTTTCTGAAGTATCAAAGCACTCCTTAATTGCAGGAATATTATTTGTTTCTATCACTTTTATAAAATGTGAAGTGGCCTTTGCAGCTTCTACAAGTATTTTCTTCTCATTTTGTAGGGATGCGATTGATCTGTCCTGATTAGTACAGCCTAAAATAAATAGAACTCCAAGGTAAAAAAGTAGTTTGTTCATAGTAAATAGTGATAAATAGACGGTGAAACTTGAGATTGATTTATAATAAATTTACTAATTAAAGTTTCGTAAGTCAATGTTTTTTAGTGTGCTAAAAGAGAAAGTGGAGATAAATTTTCAATATTATTAAGATATCACTAACTTTTATCTAATAATGTGTTACGTTCATCTTTGGTATTTATCAATTAATCAATGTCAACACTACTTTTTTGAAAAAAAGGTATTACGTTAGATGTGTATTTGCAATTAACTAATGCAATCCAAGCCTAAAACAGTTTATGAAAAAATGGATAACAAAAAGGTTAACACCAAATAATCATAATCTAAACGAAGGAATAGAATATTGGAAAGAGTATATCTTTTTACGAGTATTATTCCTATTCTTAATCCTAGGTGGTGCAGCTTATGGTTTTGGTTTAGTATGGTCAGTCCTCTCAAAATATAATTTAGTTGCCGTTGTCATTACAATGGCTTATGGTTCGATTATAGTGGTTGTTTTATTCTATAATATTCCGTTAAGAGTAAAGTATTACGTAATTACTCATATGTCTTTATTTTTAGGGATAACACTGCTTATTTCGCTAGGAACAGATGGTGCCGGATTTATATATCTTATTGGATATTCGATATTAGCAGCACTGCTGTTTGGTTTAAAAGGAGCTATAGGTAGCGTGATAATCAATTTTGTAGTTATTACGTTGATTGGGATCGGTTTGATATTTGATGTTTTTGACAACTTTCATATTAGCGTAATGAGTGCAGAGCATTGGTTTGTATTAAGCTTTAATGTACTACCAATGTCGGCTGTTGCTTCAATACCACTAGCTCTGGTTGTAAAAGGATTAAAACAGATTATTGATAGTTTAAAAGCATTACAAGGTTCGTTAGAGATTAATATTGAACAATTGAATGACGCAAAAGAAAAGGCAGAAGAATCAGATCAGCTTAAATCAATGTTTTTGGCCAATATTAGTCATGAAGTTAGAACACCATTAAATGCTATTTTAGGGTATTCTGAGTTGTTGTCTCAAGATATGGTAGATGATGAATCTGATAAGAAACATTATTACAATTTTATATTTCAGAATGGACAGTACTTGCTCGAAATGATGGATAATCTAGTGGATGCTTCCTTAATCGAGAGTCACCAACTTACCACTCACACTGACTTTTTTCAACTGGGAAGTTTGATTACAGAAATAAAGCACTTGTATGAATCGAAAAAAAATGGAGAAAAGGTAAAACTGCTGTTTGTCGAAAACTTGTTCTCATGTTCAGAACTTGCGTTAAAAAGTGATAGGAAGCGAATTAAACAAATACTCATTAACCTGATCAATAATGCATATAAGTTTACCTTTAGTGGTGAGATTGAGGTTGGATATGATGATGCTGGTGATATTTTGTTGTTTTATGTGAAGGATACTGGAATTGGAATTCCAGAAGAAAACAAGAAATTTATTTTTAGGCGTTTTGTTAAGGTTGATCAACTAAAAGGAGGTGCTGGTTTAGGCTTATCAATAAGTAAAAGCTTGGTTGAATCTTTAGGAGGTAAAATTTGGTTTGATTCGCAAGAAGGAAGTGGTACTACTTTTTATTTTAGTTTACCAAAACATCAAGAACAGGAAGCTTAAAGCAATATCGCAGACTTAATAAAGTGGTTACGTTCAATTCTTTCAGATAAAACTAAATCAATAGAAAAATATACCGTGGTTCCCATGTTAACAGCTGTTTTTATCCATATTTTTCCATTTAATAATTCGATAAGGCCTTTTGAAATGGTTAAGCCAAGTCCAGCTCCGGAAAATTCACGTTTCAATCTTTCATCTCCTTGTCTGAAACGCTCAAATACAAAAGGTAATATGCTTGGATGAATTCCAATACCTGTATCTTTAACAAAGAAAATAATTTTCGATCCATTCTCGTTTATTTTATAACCAATGGTAATTTTTCCTTTTTGAGTAAACTTGATGGAATTATTTATAAGGTTGTTAAAAATTTGAATTATTATTTGCTCATCAGTGATAATAGATAAGTCATTGATAAGTGATTTGTTTTGAACTTCTATATTAAGCTGCTTATCTTCGCTGTGTTGTAGATGACTCTTCTGAAGGCTTTCGAGTAAAGGTTCTAATTGAATATTCGATTCTTTTATATGAATTGTATTCGCATCTAGTTTTGATAAATCAAGAACGTTATCAAGAATATGCAGCAAAACAGTACCGTTTTGTTGTATAATGTCTAAATATTGGTTCTTCTCATTATCTGAGATCTCATTATCTCGTAATAACTCAGAAAAACCTAATAATACATTCATGGGTGTACGTATTTCGTGGCTCATATTTGCCAGAAAGGCAGATTTTATTTGTTCTGATTTTTCAGCTTTGATCTGTTCTGTTTTGTAAGTTTTATTAGCGTAGTAAATTAATGGTATTTCACTAATAAACAGAATAATTGAAATGTGGTAAATGTCTAATAAACGGGACGCTTCGGCAGTGTATCCATGAATGATATCAGGCCTTAAGTATTCGAGTAGAAATAGACCTGTTATGTTAATGGCAAAAATGATCCCAACTTTTATAATACTTCGGGGGGGAACAATAAACAATCCAAGTGCAAAAATTGCCTGAAAAATAATAATGGTAGGTCCTTGTGATCCTCCATTTAAAATCCATAACCCATTTAAGTTAATTAGCATAAAAAAAGCAAAGGATTTTCGAACCAGTAAATATTTGTTTTTAACTCGGGCCAAGAAATAAAGAACACCAAAATAAATGGTTATAAAACTGGTAAACAAAGATAGTTTTACATCAAGTTCAAGCAAAATATTAAACATAGTTGCAATAAAACCAAGAGCAGTTCCTAAAGCAATGGTCTTAAGAGCAAAACGATTCTTAAAGTGAATCGTGTCGGGAATGATTTTTAGATAGATTGATTTTAATTTCTTGCTGAACATCCAATAATTATCTAAAGGTGTTTAATTGTCAATTACTCATTGATTAAAATTAAGTAAAATTATTATGCAGGTTAAGAATGATTGACGAATGTGAATTACAATGTTATGAATGAATGATTTATTTAGTTGAATGCAAGAATTCTTTCAAGTAATGCATATTTATTACAAATGTAAGTAAATTGAATTTGTGCAAAGTAAATACTGATTTATTGGTAGAGGTGATCTTATGTTATTTGCTAATAATAGAGGTGTTGATGTTGTAAGATTTTATTATATAGTACATCTGGCATTGATTAGGTGTAGATGAATCATATCATAAGATGTAATATGTGATAAGTATTTATTCTTTTAAATCAGATAACTGTGAAGTTAATATGAACTGAGGTCTATTTGATTTATTAGTGTATAAATATTAGTTTTTTAATGCAATATCTTAATACGATCCTTTCATATTTTTATCCTTCATATCTTTTATTAGTTTGGCAAGATGTTTTCCTTTTCGTTTCCGGTCTTGTGAGGTTTGTTGAAAGTATATGGCTTCATTTCGTAGTTTTAGATAATTGGTGTATTCACCTTCACTTAAAGAGCCATCTTTGAGAGCTTCGAGTACAGCGCATTCACATTCAGAGGTATGTGTGCAGTCTTTAAATTTACAATTAGCTGAAAGTTCATGTATGTTGTCGAATGTGGAATCAACTGATCCGATGCTTTCTGTGGATAGTGCAAACTCTCTAACACCTGGTGAATCAATGATAATACTTCCATTGGGTAAGATAAACATTTCGCGATTAGTAGTGGTGTGTTTACCTTTTCCAACAGCGGTACTTACTTCTTGTGTAGATTGATGTTTTGCTTCAAGTAGATTGTTTACTAATGTGCTTTTACCAACTCCTGAAGAACCCATTAAAACATAAGTGTGCTGAGGTATTAGAATATTATTGAAGGATTTTTCTACAGAATTATTTATGGCGGTGATGGCTATAACTGTACAATTAGGCATGCGGTTTTGTACTTGCTTAACTTTATCAGGTCAGTTTTCATCTAAATCAATTTTATTTAAAACAACTATCGTTTCTACACCTGCATCGGTAAGGGCTACACTCATACGTTCGATGCGGTTAATGTTAAAATCCTGATCGAGTCCTTGAATGATAATTGCAGCATCAACATTAGCTGCCAAAATTTGAATGTCGCTTGTTTTACCAGAGGATTTTCGAGAGATAACACTTAAGCGGGGGAGTACTTTAGTAATAATACTGTTTTGATCATATTCAAAAATTTCTACCCAATCACCGGTTTGGGGGAGTTCTGATGGAGATAAGGTATACAGCAACTGGCCAATGAGTTCTGCTGTTTGTAATCCGTTAGAGCTAATTATTTTATAATTGGTTTTGTTTACACTTAATATGCGCGCATAAGTACCGTAGGCATTTATTTCGGTGGACTTGCAATACTTGTCAAAACCGAATATTGATAGATTATTCATTTGTATTTTGTTGTGTGTTATACCTAAATATACCAATAAATGGGGATTGATATCAATATTTTGGCTTTCTAAATTTGTAGCATTATTACACGACGATTAAATTATTGGTTATTATTACGCAGCCTCATAAGTTTTTTTGCCATTAACTTATGAGGTTTTCTTTTTAGAATGGTTTCGTTACTTTGGGGGGTGTAGACTAAATAGTCGAAGGTTAATTTTATCTTAATAATTTGTAAGTAGCCTTTTATTAGTGGGGTATTGGTGTGAGAAATGTATTAATTACATTGTGTATGAATCATAATATGGGGATGGTGTTGTCAAAAGTATTACATTTGCAACCATATTATCGGGAAACTATGAAAAAAATATTTATTGCAGTGCTACTAGTGGTAGCCGTTAATTCTTATGGCCAAATTCCGGATGGATATTATGCTACAACCGCTGGATTAACAGGGCTTCAACTCAAAGATGCTTTATACAATATTATTAAAGGGCAAACAGAATATCCCTACACATCATCATCAACCGATACCTGGGATATATTAAAAGAAGCAGACCAAGATCCAAATAACTCGGAGAATGTTATTTTGATTTATTCTGGCGAAAGTGTGGATGCTGAACAAGAATATAATAGCGGTAGTGGATGGACACGCGAGCATGTATGGGCAAAATCGCGCGGCGATTTTGGAACAGATAAAGGTCCTGGTACCGACTGTCATCACCTAAAGGCATGCTGTACTTCACTTAATAGTACACGCAGTAACCGTGCTTTTGGCGAAGGAGGCAGCGAAGTGTGGTACCACAATTATTTTACCGGATGTTACAAAGGAACAGAATATACTTTTGAGCCTCGCGATGCAGTAAAAGGAGATGTAGCCCGTGCTATCTTATATATGGCAACCCGTTACGAAGGAGAGAATGGAGAGCCTGATTTAAAATTAACAGAAGAGGTTTTTTCCAACACAGATAAACAACCTGTACATGGAATTAAAAGTGTTTTGTTACGTTGGAATGAAGAAGATCCGGTAGATGATTTTGAACGTCACCACAACGATGTAGTGTATTCGTACCAACACAATCGTAATCCTTTTGTTGATCATCCCGAATTTGTTGCTCAAATATGGGGAAATGCAACTGCCGTAAATACCATCACCGATAATGCCGATTATACATTTTCGATTAATGCCAGTGGTATTCATTTGATGTCAGATAATCCTTTTTCGAAGGTGGATGTATATAATATTACTGGGCAAAAAGTAACGACTCATCAAGAGGCCAATGTTTCGGAAACTGATATCAACATAAACGGACATGGTTTATTTATTTTGGTTATTGATGATAATCAAACCCTGAAAATTAGTATGTAGTTTTTTATAGAGTTAGCAATATGTAGATGGCCGGTGATTAATTCCCGGTCATTTTAGCTTGTATATGTTTGTAAATTCAAATCATACCATTGTAGCCATTGTGCTAAAGTATTTAAAACAATAGGCTGTTATCGCCCAATACACATCACAACATAACTTTTTTCAATTTGCGCGAAGAGTTGAGCAAATTTGCTCAGCTTATCGCAGCACTGAAAAAAGCTTCAGCAGTTCTGTTTTAGCGTTTAATGGTTTTGAAATGATGCCAGCAAATTTGCTCAACGAATTGTATAGTTGCGAAAGCTTCAGCAAAATTGCTCAGGCTATTGCAAATTGAGCTAAGGACTCAGCAAAATTGCTCAAGGATTCGCTGGGTTGTTCAAGGATTCTACATTTTTGTGTATTGTTATTTATAAGATGGAGTGATTAGAAACATACTAAGTCATCCAATACAGCATTTAAAATAGGTGTTTACATATGTGTTAGCTTGAATATCATCTTAGTCTACATTTTAATAAGCTATTTAAAGGTATTTTGTTTGGGGGCACCGGGTACAAAATCATCAAAACGAGGAGAGGACTCTCCGCTAATGCGCAAATCGAGTGGAAATTCGCCTTCGGGAAGCATGGGTAACCAGGCTAAGCGTATTTCAATGGTTCGAAATACTAGTTTATTATTGATAAAGCGCACTGCAGCGCCCAAACTGGCCTGATAATCTTGTTTGAAAAGATTGTGCTTGCCATCGCCAATAATTCCGATATCGGCAAAACTCAACACCATTAAATTAAAGCCCATCAAGCGATGTTGAGTAAATAACACATTTTCGGTTTTCACTACCAAACGTTCTTTACCTTTTAATTCATTATCTCTAAAGCTTGTAATTGATCCGGATCGCTCGGTTAAATACAGATATTCGTTGCTATAGCGATTGAATCCTTTGATGTAGTTGACCTCAATAAAATTACGGAACTGATTATTTCCAACTTCAAATAAGCGGCTAATGTATTTGGTTTTCACACTAATTTCGCCTTGTTCGCTGCGCCCGTCCTTAAAAAACGAACCAGCTTCGATTCTGCCATATAAATATCCTCTGTTAGGAATGATGGCTTTTCCAAACGAGAGATGTCCACGTAAATACGGGCGGATCACTGATGGTTGTTTATTATATCCTACTGTAATAGTTCCCATAAAGCCATATGGTACATCCTCGGTTCTGTCGTAATTATAAATTTTATTGTTTTGATAATAATTACGCTTCGAAAACGAAAAAGAACCATAGTAAAACTGATTATCAGCAAGAGCTTCAATATGGCTAATCGAATCCGGAAGATTTAAAAAGTGCGAACGCGAGTATTGTCCTATTATATATATGTGCGATCGGTCGAAGTAATTCTGTGTTTCAATTTCGAAGGATCGCCCCATCCAAATATTCGAATACCGAAAGTCAAGAAAATCATCCCATACTATTTGCGGAAATGCTGGATGCTGTTTGTCTTTGTACGATCGGTTGTAGTAGGCTCCACCTGCATATTTTAGGTCTGATATGTAAAAACTTCGGTCGGCGCGCAGGGCCAGCGAATTTTCTTCCGATAAATCGGTGTAGTTGGCCTCCAGGTTAATTCTCGAACGATTAAAGTTGTTAATTGTCAATTGTTCCTGGTTGCCAATTTGTCTGCCGTAATCAAACTCCCAGGTGTGCGAAAAACCCACGCCGTGCCCGGTAAGGTTTCGTGAGTATAAAGTCACCTCTGGCGACGAAACATCTCCGTTGGTCGAAAAGGCATGTGGGAAACGGTCGCGCGTAATAACAAACAAATCTACCTGGCTTGTATCTTGCGGATTGATGTCTACCATTATTTTGGCATCGGCTATAAAGTTAAGCTGTCGCAATACACGCTCACTTTCAAAAACGCTCCTTGGGTCAAATTCCATTCCTTCTTGTACCGTCAGATTCTTTTTTATGATACGTTTGGATGTGGTAAAGCGCATATTGTTACCCGTACGTTCTATCCATTTGGTTGCGTGCTTTGTTGTGTCATTTATCGATGTTCCAAACGGGTCGAGGCGCATAATATGTATCGATGCAATAGTTTTCTGACTGAGGCGTTTGTATTCCTTTATGTAGTTAAGCGATTCATCGCTCGTAGTGGTATCATCGTTTCTGACAAGCAATCCGCCCACCCAATCGTTGAATTTATTTTTCGTTCTTCGCTGGTTGATGTATTCCAATATGGGATCCGACTTTCGAATTGTGTCGGATTGCTTGTTAAAAGTTAGTGGAATAACGGTAATTACAGTATCGGTTTTTAAAGTATCATTTGCTATAATGGCCGTATTGAGCGAACGAGCGTTCAATACCTGAAGGCAAATAATAGGAGCCATTATATATAAAATCCACTTCTTCATAGGTCAGAAATTCCTTGTAAAAATAAGCGATCCGCATGAATTCAGATTATATTTTATGACAATTCGTCTGTTTGTTTGATCGAAACATGTAAAAATGGCTTGAGTAAAGAAGAATGTTGTGTCATAATGGCTTGTAATTGAGTTTGGTAGATCTTTTGTAATAACTGTGTAAAATGTAGTTTATTATGAACTTGAAGAATTTTACAATAAAAGCTCAGGAAGTCATCCAGCAGGCAGCACAGATTGCCGTTGGAAAGCAACATCAGGCTATTGAGCCAGGCCATATATTGTTGGCTGTTCATCAGGTCGATCAGTCTATTATCGACTTCTTAATCAAGAAAAATGGATTGAATGATTATACTACTGTGTTAAATTCGGTAGTTGAATCTTATCCAAAAGTAGCTGGAGGTGAACCTTATCTTTCTCGTCCAGCTTCAGAAGTATTACAAAAGGCTACCGATGCTTCTAAAAAGCACGGCGATCAGTTTGTAAGCCTCGAATTTTTGTTATTGGGACTGTTGCAGGTTAAAAGTGATGTTTCTTCAATGTTGAAAGATGCCGGATTAAGCGAAAAAGGATTGGTGGCAGCCATTGGAGAGCTACGACAGGGTGCAAAAGTTGATAGTGCAACGGCTGAAGATACTTATCAAACTTTAAACCGCTTTGCCATTAACCTGAACGAACGTGCCCGAAATGGTAAGCTCGATCCAGTTATTGGACGTGATGAAGAGATTCGTCGTGTATTGCAAATCTTGTCGCGAAGAACCAAAAATAATCCAATTTTGGTGGGAGAGCCTGGGGTTGGTAAAACTGCCATTGCCGAAGGCTTAGCTCAACGTATTATCAATGGCGACGTACCCGAAAACCTTAAAACCAAAGAGATTTTCTCATTAGACATGGGTGCTTTGGTGGCTGGAGCCAAATATAAAGGTGAATTCGAAGAGCGATTGAAAGGGGTTGTAAAAGAGGTTGAGAATTCAAACGGAGAAATTATCCTTTTCATCGACGAGATACATACTTTGGTTGGCGCTGGTAAAGGCGAAGGAGCCATGGATGCTGCCAATATTCTTAAACCGGCGTTGGCCCGAGGCGAATTACGTGCGGTGGGTGCTACTACCTTAGGAGAATTTCAAAAATTCTTCGAAAAAGATAAAGCATTGGAGCGTCGTTTCCAGATGGTAATTGTAAACGAGCCGGATGTGCTTAGTTCCATTTCAATCCTTCGTGGTTTGAAAGAACGTTACGAAACTCACCATAAGGTAAGGATCAAAGATGAGGCGATTATCTCTGCTGTTGAATTATCGGATCGATACATTTCTGATCGTTTCTTGCCCGATAAGGCAATTGATTTAATGGATGAAGCTGCCAGTCGTTTACGCCTTGAGATGAATTCGGTTCCCGAAGAAGTGGATGAGGTTGAACGTAGAATCAAGCAATTGGAGATTGAGCGTGAAGCCATCAAACGCGAAAAAGATCAGGTGAAACTGGATGAGCTAAATCGCGAGATTTCGGAGCTGAAAGAACAACGTACTGGTTTACGCGCCGCATGGGAAGCCGAAAAAGCCTTGATTGATAAAATACAGCAAAACAAAAGCGATATCGAGCATTTTCGCTTTGAGGCAGATAAAGCCGAACGCGAAGGTTTGTACGATAAAGTGGCCGAATTGCGATATGGTAGAATCAAAGAGGCTGAAGAAAACATTGAGCGACTAAAAGTAGAATTGGCTGGCTTGCAAAAAGACAATGCCATGATTAAGGAAGAGGTTGATGCCGAAGATGTAGCACAAATTGTGAGTCGTTGGACTGGTATACCTGTTTCTAAAATGGTGAAATCTGAAAAGATGAAATTGTTAAGCCTCGAAGATGAATTGCATAAACGTGTAATTGGTCAAAACGAAGCCATTGATGCTGTTGCTAATGCGGTTCGACGAAGCCGTGCAGGTTTACAGGATGCCAATCGACCTATTGGATCATTTATTTTCCTAGGTTCAACAGGTGTGGGTAAAACTGAATTGGCAAAGGCCCTGGCTGAGTTCTTGTTCGATGACGAAAATCAGATGACCCGTATCGATATGTCGGAATATCAGGAGCGTCATTCCGTATCGCGTTTGATTGGAGCACCTCCGGGATATGTGGGCTACGACGAAGGTGGCCAGTTAACTGAGGCTGTTCGACGTAAACCTTATTCTGTTGTTTTGTTGGATGAAATTGAAAAAGCGCATCCCGATGTGTTTAATATCTTATTACAAGTATTAGACGATGGTCGTTTAACTGATAATAAGGGTAGGGTAGTCGATTTTAAAAATACCATTGTTGTAATGACATCAAATGCTGGATCGCATTTAATTCAACAACGATTAAGCGACAATACGGATCTTTCACCCGATAAGATTGAGAGTGCTAAAAACGAAGTATTTGAGTTGCTGAAACAAACCATTCGTCCTGAGTTTTTAAATCGTATTGATGAGGTAATCATGTTTACACCTTTATCAAAAGAAGAAATTACTCAGATTGTTACGCTTCAGTTTAAATCGTTGAAAAAACGATTGGCAACTATGGATGTAAGCATTAGTATGACTGATGAAGCTACTAAATGGGTTGCTTCTGCAGGTTTCGATCCCTTGTTTGGAGCGCGCCCTATCAAAAGGGCATTGCAACGTTATTTGGTAAATGATTTGTCGAAAAGCTTGTTGGCTGATCAGATTAGCAAAGATGCAGAGATTGTGGTTGATGTTGAAAACGATCAGTTAGTGTTCCGAAACAAATAAGAGATGAAATAATACATAGTTTGAAAAACGCAGTTTATTAGTTTTATTAAGGCCGGTTAGCAAGATTGTTGACCTGGCCTTTTTTTATTCCTGTACGTCATCAGGCAAGGCTAAAATATCCAATGTGAGAAAAATCATACTAATTGTAAGTGTCAGTTATTCAGTATTTATAATGCTTTATTAGGAGAGTTGAATCAAAACATGTTGTAAAATATACTACTAAAAGGTTTGAATAATTAGAGAAAATTTATATTTGAAGAAATATTTCTTTAATTTGAAACTATGGAATTGAAAGTAAAGGCTCAAGCGGGTAGTTTTGAGTCGAGTGATATTCTGATAATGGTTGAACCACAACCTCAGGGAGTCGGACGTACGATTGAATTAGAGTCCATCGTGCTTCAACAATTTGGGGATGATTTACTGAATCAGATTCATCGCGATTTAGATGCTTTTGGCGTCGATGATATTAGAGTGATAATTAATGATAAAGGGGCTTTGCCTCCAACCATTTCTGCACGTCTCGAAACAGCACTGAAACGTTCAGCAGGATTACAGACCGGAACCCTAATTTAATCATCAATGGATACAACAAAGAGGACATTTAAGCGTCGCACAATGCTATATATTCCGGGTAATAATCCGGCAATGCTTCAGCAAGGAAGCGTTTATGGTGCTGATGGTGTTTTACTCGACTTAGAGGATGCTGTTGCACTTAACCAGAAAGATGCGGCTCGCATACTGGTATCTCACATGTTAAAATACATTTCTTATGATGGTTGTGAGGTTACTGTTCGCGTTAATCATATCGACACTCCATTTGGCATGGAAGATCTTAGGCAAATTGTTCCGCTTCAGCCCGATGCACTTCGATTACCTAAGGTTGAAACCATTGACGAGATTAGTCGCATCATCAAAATGATTGAAGAAATAGAAGACCAACATGAGTTGCCACACGATAAAATGAAGGTTCATGTTATGATCGAAACAGCTTTGGGTGTCCAAAATGTGTACGAAATCGCAAACTATTCTCCACGTATTGATGCTATTTCAATCGGAGGTCAGGATTTGGCTGCCGATATGCAATTGGTTAAAAACAACGATGGAATAGGTATTGATTATGCTCGTAAGCAAATTGTGATGGCAGCCAAGGCTTGTAAAATTGATGTTTTTGATACGGTTTATGTTGATGTTGAAAATGAAGAAGGTTTGCGCGAAGAGGCCGAATATATTAAGAAACTAGGATTTACAGGTAAGGCAATTATCAATCCACGCCAGATTGAAATAGTAAATGAGGTATTCACTCCAACTGAGAAAGAGATTCGAAAGGCGGCTAAAATAGTAAAGGCCTTCGAACGAAATAAGAAGGAAGGTATTGGAGTATTTGCTGTTGACGGAAAAATGGTGGATGCTCCGGTTGTTCAACGAGCATTACGTGTTTTAGAAATGGCTGATATTGATGTAGCTGAAATCTAACTTTAAATCAATCAAAAGTGAAAAATATACTTCAAAGAGAGATGCCTGAAACGCTCGAAGGAATTGACGAGATTGAGCCATTTCAAGGGGCGTTTACCAAATTGCGTAAAGGTTGGATGGAAGAAAAAACAGTTCCACCACCTAATAAGGCAAAAATGCCACACTCTAGTAAGATGTGTAGCAATCTAAAAGAAGCCATTATACGTACTAATCCACGTAACGGAATGACCGTTTCTTTTCACCACCATTTGCGTGGTGGAGATAGTATCTTGGTTGAAACGATAAAGATATTAGCCGAATTAGGCATTAAAGATATTACGTTGGCTTCAAGTAGTTTAACTTCTGCTCATGAGCCAATTTTACCCTATTTGAAAAACGGTACAATCACACAGATTTATTCTAGTGGGATACGTGGCGAAATTGGTGAAGCTGTTGCCAAAGGTGTAATGCCAAAACCTTTTGTAATCCATTCACATGGTGGTCGTGTACGTAGTGTGCACACTGGTAAAATCAAAATTGACCTTACAGTAATTGCTGCTTCAGCTGCTGATATTGAAGGTAATTCAACTGGAGCTCATGGCCCTTCTGCTTTTGGTTCAATGGGATATGCCGTAATTGATGCCCGTTATGCGCGTCAGGTAGTTGTGGTTACCGATAATGTTGTTGATTATCCATGTGTTCCCCAGGCAGTAACTCAAAATTTTGTTGATTATGTGGTGAAGGTGGATTCAATAGGTGATCCAACAAAAATTGCCGGAGGAACTACTCGTATAACCAAAGCGCCAATGGATTTGCAGATTGCTCGTTTGGCAGCTCAGGTTATTGAACATTCGGGTCAGTTAAAAGAAGGATTCAGTTTTCAGGTGGGAGCTGGTGGAGCATCGCTGGCCGTTGCTAAATACATTAGAAAGGTAATGAAGCAAAAGGAAATTAAAGGTAGCTTCATTCTTGGGGGTGTTACATCTTATGGTGTCGATATGTTGAATGAGGGTTTATTTAAATCGATATTCGATGTTCAATCCTTCGATGCTGCAGTAAGTTCATCCTTAATGACTAATCCTTATCATATTGAAATAACAGCCGGATTATATGCCAACCCTTTTAACTGTGGTTGTATGACCAATAAGTTGGATATTGTGGTGTTGGGGGCTTTAGAAATT
The DNA here is from genome assembly GCF_963668385.1 of uncultured Carboxylicivirga sp. Classification (GTDB taxonomy): domain Bacteria; phylum Bacteroidota; class Bacteroidia; order Bacteroidales; family Marinilabiliaceae; genus Carboxylicivirga. The sequence goes on along the minus strand of NZ_OY764327.1, from coordinate 4,817,731 downwards.
GATACTGATTTTAATGTAAATGTAATAACCGGGTCGGAAGGTTATGTGCGCGGTGCTTCGGGTGGACATAGTGATACTGCATCTGGTGCTAATTTAACGGTGGTTGTTTGTCCGTCGTTCCGGGGAAGAATTCCTATTGTTAAAGAGAAAGTTCATACAATAGTAACGCCTGGTGAAAGTATTGATGTACTAGTAACCGAACGTGGTATTTGTGTTAATCCTAATCGTCCTGAATTAAAGGAAAATCTGATTAAAGGAGGTATTGCTGTAAAAGAGATTAAGGATTTGGCTGCCGAGGTGGAACAAATAACCGGTAAGGCTAAACCAATCGAATGCAAAGATCGGATTGTGGGTATTGTTGAATATCGTGATGGAACCGTAATTGATGTAATACGTCAAGTAAAATAGTCTATGCAAAACGCCATTCAACCAAATTCAATCATTAAGGCACTTTTAGATGCCAGAGAAGAGCGCTGGCAGAATAAGCTTTCGCTGGCTAAGCATGGATGGCATGTGGTGAGTCTTCAACTGAATTTACCAGGATATCCAAAGAATAATGAGGCAACCGATTTGTTTGTTAAAATGCTTGATAAACAAATTGTGCGCTTTCTAAAGGCAAATGTTCCGGGAAAGTACAAGGAAGAAAAAAAGAGCTTTATAGATAAAGCGGGCGATTGTATTTTTTATCTGGTTCCGGCAAAAGGAGTATCATCTGAGCAAATAAAACAACTTACTGAAACCTTTGAAGAGAATCATCCGTTGGGAAGAATTATCGATTTGGATGTATTGGATACAAAGGGCAAATTAATTAGTTCGGGTAAGGAGAAGAAATGCTTTATATGTGATCAATCAGCTCATAAGTGTCGCAAAGAACAAAAGCATAGCATTGATGAGGTTCGAAAATGTATGTTGGATGGTATTAACGAATACCTTGAGCAGGAACGAATGCGCAATTGTATTGAGCGATTTTCGAACTTTTCCATAAAAGCATTATTGTATGAGGTAAGCCTGACGCCGAAACCGGGTTTGGTTTGTAGGGCATCAACCGGAGCCCATTCTGATATGGATTTTATAAGTTTTATTAATTCAACGGCAGCTTTAACTCCTTATTTTACTGAATTAGGTTGGCTTGCTGTTAATAGTAAAAACAAAGAGATAGTAGAATGTTTTCCGTTGATTCGTGAGGTTGGGTTAAAGATGGAAAATGCTATGTTTGAGGCAACCGGAAATATTAATACTCATAAAGGAGCCATATTTTTAATGGCTCTAAGTATGTTTTCGGCTGTGTATGTTATTCAAAAGAAAAAGAAATTCAAGTCAGGTATTTTTGCTGGTATTATACAACAGTTAACCAAAGGTATGATTCAACGCGAACTGTGCAGTATTGAAGAGGGATCGAGGTTAACTCATGGCGAATCTTGCTTTTTGCATTTTGGTCTGAAAGGTTCAGGTGCACGGGGAGAAGCTGAACAAGGATTGCCAATAGTTATGCATCATGCTTTGCCTTTTGTAAAAGATGCAGACAAATCATTTGAAGATATTAGTGATAAAACATTGTTTGAAACGTTAATTCCTATTCTATTGAAAATTATGTCGGTTAATAACGATACCAACATTTTATTTCGTCATGGAGAGGAGGTTTTGGAGCAAGTAAAGAAAAGAGCATCATTGGCATTAGAAGCATTAAAAGTTGGTAATACAAAAGAGTACTATCAACTGGTAGATTGGTGTAATACACAAAAGATATCGCCTGGAGGTTCTGCTGATTTGTTATCAGTAACAATGTTTGTACAATTTTGTCAAACCGATAAGGGATTGTAGAGAGAGTATGATTGAGAATTCGGATTTTAGAATAGAAGAACCAGATTTAAGCAGTAAATATGATGTCGATTTAATCAAAAGGTTTTTATCACCTTTAGGTTTTTGCTTTGATGCTGCTTCGGTGGATTACTCTATTATTTTATATAATTTAAATGATGATATAGTTGGGGTTGGTTCTTATCAGGATAAAACCTTAAAATACATAGCTGTGGCACCCTATTTTCGCGAAACAGGTGCGTTTGCTCATATTGTCACTGATCTTACCGAAAAGGTAATGGAAAAACACCAGCAAGCATTTGTTTTTACGCGTCCCGAAAATATACCTCGTTTTGTTGGATTAGGTTATCATCATATTGCCTCGGCAGAACCATTAATGGCAGTTTTGGAATTTGGCTATTCTAACATTAAAAAATACTGCGATTACCTAAAAACGATTAAGCGCGATAATATTCTTGGTAAATCTGCGGCTATTGTTATGAATTGTAATCCTTTTACGTTAGGTCATCAGTATTTGGTTGAGAAGGCTTCTGAAGAAAATGAGGTAGTTTATTTGTTTGTAGTAGAAGAAGATCGATCAATTTTTTCATTTGCCGATAGATGGAATATGATTGAAGCTGGTGTACAGCACTTATCAAATGTTATAATGGTTAAAGGGGGGGAATACGTAGTTTCGTCTGCTACTTTTCCGGATTATTTCCTGAAAAACGAATGCCCTGATATTATAACTAAGAAACAAGCAGAACTGGATATTACTATCTTTTGTGAATACATAGCTCCTGCATTAGATATTGAAACTCGTTATGCGGGAACTGAAAATTATTGTTCGGTAACTAATGCTTATAATAATGCAATGAAACAAATTTTGCCCAAGTACAGCATTGAATTGTGCGAAGTGCGAAGAAAAGAAATTACCAATAATAGTACAATAGAATTAATAAGCGCATCAAAAGTACGCAAAGCAATAGCAGAAGATGATTGGGAGAGCATGCAGCAATTCTTACCATCTTCTACTGTGAGTTATCTTCAAGGTGATTTATATGAAAATATTAAGCAGCAACTCGAAGCGTATCAGTATAGACACTAAAAAAACCGCTCTAAGGCGGTTTTTATATATCATCTACACTTTTACAAATATCAAAAACTTTATCCAGTTTCATTAAAGTCAAAAGACTCATTACATCTTTCTGGATTTCGCATAACTTAAACGAACCATTGTGTTCGCGAGCCGTTTTTAATGCGCTGATTAATACACCAATTCCTGTGCTGTCAATAAATTTAATATTCGACAGATTAATTACAAGATTGGAATTGCCAGTTAACTGTTCAGTTAATTCACTTTTAACTTCCGATGCTACTGTAGCATTTAATCTATCAGTTTCTGCTATCGAGGCAATTAGATGTCCGTTTAGTTCTTTAACTTCCAACATATTTTTGTGTTTTCAATTTTCTAGCACTTGATTTAATTCTTCTACTGCTTCAGTCACTACTTGGTTGAATTTGTCAATCAGATTTTCAATGGCAATCTCATTTTTATTAGCAGCAATCCATTCTCTTTTTTCTTCAGGATAGCTTTCTAATGTTCTTTTGAGTTGTTCAATTTCTGATGATGGTTCACCTGATTCGTTGTATTTGTCGAGGAGCATTTGTTTGGCAACGAGTTCTAAATTTTTAAGATCAGTGTTACCTAGTTCGTTGATACCCATTGATAAAACAGATGATTTTGCTTTGTGAGCAGCAGCAGCAATTTTTTTCCAATCATGTTGCTCCAAACCTGTCTCAAAATCTTCAACAAACTCAGGAATTTGTTCAATAAAAATTGTAATCAATTCTTGAATGATCTCTTTGTTACCATCTGTAATACTCTCAAGGTAAGCTAAATCAATATGCTTATAGTTATTGGGCATTTTTTTATGTGATGTTTTGACGACGAAAAATACAAAAAAAATGATAAACCTATCGTTTTTCGACTAATATAATAGAGATTTATGCGTTTTAGTCAAATACTAAATAAGTTGTTAAAGGCTAAAATGAATGATTTTGTGTTTTGTGAAGTATATCGATCATAAGAAGAATATCAAATTCGCTAAATCGCATGCTATAAGGATAGGGATATGAAAAAAATAGTTGATCAGCCTTACACAACATAAAATGAAATTATTAACAAATACAATCAGAATAATTATCAAAATAAAAATCGAATAAGAAAGATTTGTCATTTTTTAGCAGGTAATTTATTCTTTACATTTGTTAACAATGTAAATTAAAAAAACGGAAGAAATACGTTATTCTTGTTGTTAAAACTTAATATAGTAACCAGTAAAATAAAATAAGGATGAAAAAAACGGCCTTAAACGAAATACACCATAAGTTAGGTGCTAAAATGGTTTCTTTTGCCGGATATGAAATGCCTATCGAATATACAGGTATTAATAAAGAACATATGATTGTTCGAAATGGTGTCGGTGTCTTTGATGTGTCTCATATGGGTGAGTTTTGGGTGAAGGGAGAAAATGCTCTTGATTTAGTTCAAAAGGTTACTTCTAACGATGCGTCAGCTTTACGAATTGGCCAGGCGCAATATTCATGCTTTCCTAATGGAAATGGTGGTATTGTTGACGATTTATTGGTTTATCGATACGAAGAAGAAAAGTATTTATTAGTAGTTAATGCTGCTAATATCGATAAAGATTGGGCATGGGTGAATGAGCAAAATACTATGGGAGCCGATATTCAAAATACTTCCGATGAAATTTCGCAATTAGCTATTCAAGGCCCCAAAGCTCAAGCGGTTCTTCAAAAACTAACCGATGTAGATTTATCTGAAATAGAATATTATACCTTTACAACAGGATCGTTTGCGGGTGTCAATGATGTTATTATTTCAAATACAGGTTACACCGGTTCCGGCGGTTTTGAACTTTACTTCTATAATAAAGAAGCCCATAAAATTTGGAATGCCATTTTTGAAGCCGGCGCTAATGAAGGGATTGAGCCAATAGGTTTAGCAGCCCGTGATACATTACGTTTAGAAAAAGGTTTTTGTTTATATGGTAACGATATTGATGATACAACATCTCCAATTGAAGCTGGTTTAGGTTGGATTACCAAGTTTAACGATAAAAACAATTTCATCGATAAAGAATTTCTTTTGAAGCAAAAGGAAGAAGGGGTTTCTAAGCGTCTTCGTGGCTTTGTGTTAGAAGACAGAGGAATACCTCGTAAAGATTATGAAATTGTAAACGAAAGTGACGAAGTTATAGGTAAAGTAACCTCTGGTACAATGTCGCCTATGCTTCAGAAAGGTATTGGAATGGGATATTTAAATAAAGGGTATACCAAATTCGATACTGAGATTTTTATTAAAGTACGTAATAGAAAATTGAAGGCAAAAGTGGTTAAAATCCCATTTGTTTAAAATAATTCTTAAACGTTAGAATTAAATTCTTCAAAAAAATACTGATATTTGTCAGGATTTGAAAGTAGGATAATTGTTTTTTTAAAATGTTGATAGTGTTACTTGTAGATTGATTGTAAATGTAGGTTGAATCATCATTATTTAAGAAAAAGATGGTTTTTACTTTTAATTTATAAGATAATATCTGTGTTTTTTTGTAGTCGAAACAAGAGATATTTCATAATTTTAGCGACACAAATCATTATCCAGATTTAAAAATCAAGTTTAAGTAAAATAACTCATAAGATGAAGATTCACAACTTTTCAGCAGGGCCATCTATTTTGCCTGAGTCAACTATCAAAAATTCGGCTGATGCCGTTCTTAACTTTGCAGGAACAGGTTTGTCACTTCTTGAGGTATCCCATCGTAGTAAAGAGTTTGTTGCCGTAATGGACGATGCTATTGCCTTAGTAAAAGAGCTTTTAGATTTACCTGCAGGTTACGAGGTCGTATTTGTTGGAGGTGGAGCCAGTACTCAGTTTTGTATGGTTCCTTTTAACCTGTTAGCGAAAAAAGCAGCTTATTTAAATACAGGTGCCTGGTCGGCAAAAGCTATAAAAGAAGCTAAGGGATTTGGTGAAGTTGTAGAGGTCGCTTCATCAAAAGATGCCACTTACAACTACATTCCCAAAGGATACGAGGTACCTTCTGATGCTGATTATTTCCACATCACATCAAACAATACCATTTATGGTACTGAAATTCGTAAAGACCTTGATGTTAGCGTGCCTTTGGTGGCTGATATGTCATCTGACATTTTCTCTCGTCCAATTGATGTATCAAAGTATAATATTATTTATGCAGGTGCTCAAAAGAACTTAGCTCCATCGGGTGTAACAATTGCTATTGTTAAAGAAGATGCTTTAGGTAAGGTAGATCGTCATATTCCAACAATGTTGGATTATCGTACGCATATCGAAAAAGGATCAATGTTTAACACTCCTCCTGTATTTCCTGTATACTCAGCTCTTCAAACATTAAAATGGTTGAAAGAAATGGGTGGTGTATCTGCAATGGAAAAAATTAACATTGAGAAAGCTGGTATTTTGTATGATGAAATTGATCGTAACAAATTATTTAAGTGTACTGTTGAAGCAGTTGAAGATCGTTCTATTATGAATGTTTGTTTCATTATGAATGATGAATACAAGGAATTAGAGAAAGATTTCTTCGATTTTGCTACCTCTAAAGGTATGAGTGGAATTAAGGGACACCGTTCTGTTGGAGGATTCCGTGCTTCAATTTACAATGCAATGCCTAAATCAAGTGTTCAGGCATTAATTGATTCGATGAAAGAATTTGAAGCTAAGCACTAAGACAAAAAATAACTGAATGTGTGAGCCCCAAATTTTAATGGGGCTTAACACTTTATCACCACAAAACAACGTTAATCATGAAGAAAATTTTAGTGGCAACGGAAAAGCCTTTTGCTAAGGAAGCCATTGATCAAATAAAACCAATAGTCGAAGGTGCCGGATACGAATTTGCCCTTCTTGAAAAATATACTGAAACAGCACAATTATTAGAGGCTGTTAAAGATGGATGCGCCTTAATTGTACGTTCCGATAAAGTTACTCGTGATGTATTAGAGGCTGCTCCTGAATTAAAAATTGTAGTACGTGCTGGTGCCGGATATGATAACCTGGATTTAGAAGCTTGTACTGAAAAAGGAGTGGTTGCTATGAATACTCCTGGACAAAACTCAAATGCGGTAGGAGAGTTAGTTTTAGGAATGATGGTATTTATGGCTCGTAACAGTTATAACGGAACTGCAGGAAAAGAACTAAGAGGTAAAAAGTTAGGTATTCATGCTTATGGTAATGTAGGTCATTATGTGGCTGAAATTGCTAAAGGTTTTGGTATGGAACTTTATGCTTTTGATCCTTTTGTAGCAAAAGAGAAAATTGAAGCAGCAGGACTTAAAGCTGTTGATACAGTGGAAGAATTGTATTCGACTTGCGATTATGTTTCTTTACACATTCCGGCTACAGCACAAACTAAAAATTCAATCAATTACGACTTGTTAAACAAAATGCCTCAGGGAGGTACTTTGGTAAATACAGCTCGTAAGGAGGTAATTAACGAAGAAGAAATATTGAAGTTGATGGCTGATCGTCCAGACTTTACATATATTTCGGATATTGCACCAGATTGCAAAGCTGATTTTGAAGCTAAGTTTGAAGGCCGCTTCTTCTTTACACCTAAGAAGATGGGGGCTCAGACTGCCGAAGCTAACATCAATGCTGGAGTAGCAGCTGCGAAGCAAATTATTGGTTATCTCGAAAATGGTGACGATACCTTCAAGGTAAATAAGTAATAAAATTATAGCATAAGGCCTGTTGTATACCCTTCAACAGGCCTTTAATTTGCCTACCCAATCAATATTTAACAAAATTAAATTCAAGAAATGGCTATTGTGAAACCTTTTAAAGGCCTGAGACCTCCCCAAAACATTGCTCAGGACTTAGCTTGCCTGCCTTACGATGTTATGAACAGCGAAGAGGCAGCTCGTATGGCGGATGGTAAAGATTGTTCTTTACTGCATATAACTCGTGCTGAAATTGATTGTCCCGAGGGTACAGACATACATTCGGAAGAAGTGTATGAAAAATCTGTTTCCAATTTTAAAGCTTTTCAGGAGAAAGGCTGGTTAGTGCAAGATGATGAGGTAAAATACTACATTTATGCTCAAACGATGGAAGGCCGGACTCAATACGGTATTGTTGGAGCAGCAGCCTGCGATGATTATGATAATGGCATCATTAAAAAGCATGAATTAACTCGTCCGGATAAGGAAGAAGATAGAATGATATTAACCCGCTATCTGGATGCTAATATTGAGCCAGTGTTTTTCTCTTATAAAGCAGTACCTGAAATTGATGCGATAGTTGAAAATATTGTAAATACGCAGAATGCCGATTATGATTTTGTTGCTGAAGATGGATTTGGGCACCAGCTTTGGGCTATTAATGATGCTACTGTTAATGCACAATTAGAAGAGCTTTTTAAAACGAAAGTTCCGGCAACTTATGTAGCAGATGGACATCACAGAACAGCGGCGGCAGCTCATATTGGCGATGAAAAGCAGGCTCAAAACCCAAATCATACAGGAGAGGAGGCATATAATTATTTTATGGCTGTCCATTTTCCTGATAATCAATTAAAAATTATTGATTATAATCGTGTTGTTAAAGACCTGAACGGGCTTACAGTAGATGAATTGTTAGCCAAATTGAATGATGTATTTACGGTTGAGTGTGTTGGTGAGGATGTTTATCAGCCTTCAGAATTGCACGAATTCAGCATGTATTTGCAAGGCAAATGGTATAAGCTAAATGCCAAACAAGGTACTTATGATGATAGTGATCCAATTGGAGTATTGGATGTTACTATTTTGTCGGAACACGTATTGGACAAAATGTTAGGAATTGAGGATTTACGTCGTTCAAAACGAATCGATTTTATTGGTGGAATCAGAGGCTTAGGTGAATTGCAAAAACGTGTTGATTCAGGTGAAATGGCTGTCGCTTTTGCTTTGTATCCAGTGTCGATGCAGCAATTAATTGATATTGCCGATACAGGTAATATCATGCCTCCTAAAACAACTTGGTTTGAACCTAAACTTCGCTCAGGCTTGGTTATTCATAAGCTTGAATCGAAATAATTGAGAATACAGACAATTAGTGAGCCTCTTGTTTTCAAGAGGCTTTTCCGTTTTCGAACTACTTGATGTAACTTTGCATAAAATAATATTAGTATGTCAATCAAAGAGAATCTTCTGAATATTACGCAGCAGGTTGGAGGCAGAGCTTGTCTGGTAGCTGTATCAAAAACAAAACCCAACGAAGATATTTTAGAAGCTTATGAAGCAGGTCAACGTATTTTTGGTGAGAACAAAGTACAGGAGCTAGCTGCAAAGTATGAGAGTTTGCCCAAAGATATTCAATGGCATATGATTGGTCATTTACAAACGAACAAGGTTAAGTATATTGCTCCATTTGTTCAATTGATTCATGGTGTTGATTCAATTAAATTGCTAAAAATGATCAATAAGGAAGGTTTAAAGAATAATAGAAAGATACCTGTTTTATTGCAAATGCATATTGCCGAAGAAGAAACCAAGTTTGGTTTTTCAAAATCAGAGTTGCTTGAAATTTTGAATCAAAAAACATTGGAAGAACTCACTCATGTTACCATCAAAGGACTTATGGGGATGGCAACTTATACGGATGATGAAGCGCAGATCAGGAAGGAATTTGCATCGCTCAAAAACTTATTCGAAGAGTTAAAACAAGAGGTTTTTACAACCAATAATGATTTTACTGAAATAAGTATGGGCATGTCAGGAGATTTTATTTTGGCAATTGAAGAAGGTAGTACAATGGTTCGAGTGGGTAGTTCTATCTTTGGCAAAAGGAATTACAGCAAATAGATAAACTGAAATCATTCTATTTAACGATAGCATGGGTACAAAAAACTGATTTCAATTTTTGACTGCAGCATATTTCTTTATATTTGTTTCTGTCAAAAACAGCTTATAATATTATATCTAATGGCAAATTTAGAAACTAAATATCTTGGATTAACTCTTAAAAATCCAATTATAGTAAGCAGCTCGGGTTTAACAAACAGTATTCAAAAAATTGCAAGAGTAGTTGAAGCAGGAGCAGGAGCGGTTGTCTTAAAATCACTTTTCGAAGAGCAAATCAACGTTGAAATCAATAATGCAATTTATAAAGGAGAAGGGGTAGATTATCCCGAAGCTATTGATTATATAAAAGGTTATACTCGTGATAATGCTGTAGGTGAATATCTTCAATTAATCAAAAATGCAAAAGCACAATTTGATGTGCCGATTATTGCAAGTATAAATTGTTTTTCTGCTGATGAGTGGGTTGATTTTGCTCAACAAATTCAGGAGTCGGGTGCCGATGCATTAGAATTGAATGTATTTATGGTTAATACCGATAAAAACAGCGATCCGGCTGAATACGAGCAATTATATCACGATGTAATTACAAATGTAAGCAAAGTAGTAAGTATTCCTATTTCAATAAAATTAGGAATGTATTTTTCTAACTTGGTTAATGTTGTCAATAAATTATCTGTATCGGGGGCAAAAGGAGTAGTGATGTTTAATCGCTTTTATGAGCCTGATATTGATATTGATAAGATGACTATTACTTCATCGGAAGTTTTTAGTTCACCACACGATATGCAACATACTTTACGCTGGGTTGCTATTATGTCAGATAAAGTTGATAATATTGATATATCTGCATCAACAGGAATACACGATGGTGAAGCAGTTATCAAACAATTATTAGCAGGAGCAAGTACAGTACAGGTTTGTTCAACCATTTATAAAAATGGTGCTGCAGTAATTGCTAATATGAAGGCAGAGTTAGAAAGTTGGATGGATAAAAAAGGCTTTGCAACCATTAATGATTTTAAAGGTAAAATGAATTATGGTACTATCGGTGACCCGCATTTGTACGAAAGAGCTCAGTTTATGAAGTATTTCTCTAAGCATGAGTAAATAATATTTTTATCGTAATCAAGCCCATAGCAATACAGCTATGGGCTTGTTGCGTTATAAATACCTATAAGGTAAGTTATTTAATTCTAATCATTGAAAAATTATCGATCTCAGATTAAAAAAAATACGCGCAAATCCTTTGATCGTGTGTTATAATTGGAAATTTTATAGTAATTTTCGAAAATTGATGTTTTTTAATTAAATTTTGAATCAAAATAAAAAATAAATATTTCATCATGAGAAGAAAGTTGACCAAGCCATTCCTTTATTTTTCTTCGATATTAATAGGAATATCAGTTATTAGTTCTTGCGGTATGGGATCTAAAAAGGATCAAAAGTCGGAAGAAGATAAAATTGTGGAATCGGTTAGCACTGATGGTAAAGTAATAGATGATTTTAAAAAATCGAAGTTGATTTTTTATTCGTTGCCTTCACCTCTTGAAACCGCGATGCTTATAAAAAGAGCCGGTGCTACTTATAACGAGGAATTATTGAACCCTCTTGATAATTTAAATAAATATGCCACTAACAAGCAAATGGCATTAAATTTAGGAGTATATTCAGCTGATTTAAGTTATACCAGTTTATTTGATCAAACCCAGAGTTCGATTAAATATATGGCAAATACTAAGAAGTTGGCCGAAGGGTTAGGTATTATGGATGCTATTGATGAGGCAACCATGAAAAAGTTGGAGAATAATATGAATAACCGCGATGTTATGATGGATATTATTTCTGAAACTTTTATGACTTCAAATGCTTATTTGACAGAAAATGATCGTCCGGCAATTGCAGTTATGGTTTTAGTTGGAGGTTGGGTTGAAGGTTTATATTTGGCAACACGTCTTACTAATGGATCGTTAGATAATAACAAAAGATTGATCGAAAGAATTATCTATCAAAAATTAAGCTTATATACAGTTATTAATCTTTTAGACGAATACAAGTCTAACGAAGATGTTGCGCATCTTTTAGTAAAGGTGAATGAACTGAAAGTTATTTTTGATCAGGTTAAAATCGTAAATACATCTAAAGTTGAAGCTAATACCGATGATGCAAATAAAGTAACAACCATTAAAGCAGATTCGGAAACGTACATTTCAAAAGATGTGTTTGAAAAACTTCTTGATAAAGTAGAAGAAATCAGAACTGAGTTTATTTCATAAATAAGTCCTGTATATGTTAGCTTTTAAGCGAATTATCCTTGTAATTTCTATCGTTTTTTATTCGTTAACTGCAAGTAGTCAATGTTTTAGTTTTGCTAAAAATATTGGAAAATCACAGTTAGGTGATTATGTGCACGATGGTAATTATAACGCAACAATTCTTTCGGAAGGAGAAAAGGCAGAAATGTTTAAAACCTTTTTCGAAGGAGAGAAATACCGCATTAGCATTAGTAAAATAGATCAGTTACCACCAATACATTTTAAGTTACTGAATAATGATGGAGTTGTTTTATTCGATAATAAAGACCATGATTATACCTTAATATGGGATTTTGAAGTGGAAACTACTCAGATGCTAATTATTGATATGGAAGTATTAGAAAGAGAAGAGGAAGATTTAGTATCTGGTTGTGTAGCTGTATTATTTGGAGTGGAAGTAGAAAAGGATAAGAGAAAGAAGAGATAAAATAATATTTGAAATAAAATGAAAGGCTGATGGATTCCCATCAGCCTTTTTTTGTAAGATATGGTTGGAGATATTTACCAGTATAAGATTCTTTTACTTTTAGTAAGTCTTCGGGTGTGCCTGAAAATACAAGATTACCACCTTCGTTACCACCTTCAGGTCCCAAGTCAATAACCCAATCGGACGATTTGATTACATCCATATTGTGTTCAACAATTATTAAGGAATGGCCTTTTTTAACTAATGCATTAAAAGCGTCTAGTAGTTTTCGGATATCATGAAAATGTAGCCCTGTAGTTGGTTCATCGAAAATAAACAAAGTAGGATCACTTTTTTCGTTAGCCAAATAAAAAGCCAGTTTAACTCTCTGACTTTCACCTCCACTTAATGTGCTGGAAGCCTGTCCCATTTTAATATATCCAAGACCAACGTCGGTTAGCGGTTGTAGGCGGTTAACAATACGCTTAGCTGTTGAAATTTTTGATTGGCTGAAAAACTCTATTGCTTGGTCAATGGTCATATCAAGTATATCAGCAACATTCTTATCCTGGAATTTAACTTCCAAAACTTCATCCTTAAATCTCTTCCCGTGGCAACTTTCGCATTTTAATACAATATCGGCCATAAATTGCATTTCAACTTTAATGGTACCTTCGCCTTGACATTCATCACATCTTCCACCATCAATGTTAAATGAAAAGTGTGAAGGCTTAAAACCATTAAGCTTCGAAGCTTGTTGATCGGCCATTAATTTTCTTACTTCATCCCATGCCTTTAGGTAGGTTGCAGGATTTGATCTGGAACTCTTCCCAATAGGATTCTGATCAACAAATTCTACATCAGTAATTTTTTTAATGGCTCCATCTAGTTTTTCAAACGATCCGGTTTTATCAGCATAACCACCCATTTGCTTTTTTAAAGCAGGATAAAGAATTTTGCGAACGAGTGACGATTTTCCACTTCCAGATACACCAGTAACAGCACATATAACATTAAGAGGAAATGAAACATTAATGTTTTTAAGGTTGTTTTCGCAAGCTCCTTTAATGTTGATGGTTTGATTGAATTTTCTACGTCCTGTTGGTACGGGTATTTTCTCAATCCCTTTCAGATATTTAGTAGTTAAACTCTTTTCTGATGCTTGTAATTGCTTAAAATCGCCCTGAAAAACCAATTCGCCTCCAAGTCTTCCTGCTAATGGACCAATATCTATAATTTTATCTGATGATCGAATGATGTCCTCATCGTGTTCAACCACAATAACAGTGTTTCCTATTTTTTGAAGATTACGCAATACTTTAATTAATAAATGCGTATCTCTTGAGTGTAGGCCAATGCTTGGTTCATCTAAAATATAAAGCGAACCAATTAAGCTACTACCTAGGCTGGTTGCAAGGTTTATGCGCTGACTTTCGCCACCGGATAGGGTGGAAGAGAGGCGGTTAAGTGTTAAATAGCCTAATCCCACATCGTTCAAAAACTGCAATCTGGTTTGAATTTCTGTTAATAAGCGACCTCCCACTTTCTGGTCGTGCTGATTTAATTTTAGTTCGTTAAAGAAAATATTCAGTTCAGAGATTGGTAAATTTACCAATTCATGAATGTTTCTGTCATTAATTTTTACCCAGCCAGCTTCCTTTTTTAATCGAGCTCCACCACACTCCGGGCATGTTGTTTTACCTCTGTAGCGCGATAGCATTACCCGGTATTGAATTTTGTATTGTTGTTCTTCTACATGACGAAAGAACTGATCTAATCCATAAAAGAATTCGTTACCAGTCCAAAGTAATTGCTTTTGTTCTTTCGATAATTCGAAATAAGGTTTGTGCACCGGAAAATCAAAGCGGTGGGCATTGTTAACCAACACATCGCGCCATTCGCCCATTTTTTCGCCTTTCCAACAAGCGATAGCACCTTCGTAAATCGATAAGCTTTTATTTGGAATTACCAGATCTTCGTCAATACCAATTACATTTCCAAAGCCTTCGCATCGAGGACAGGCCCCAACCGGATTATTAAAGGTAAACAGATGCTCAGTTGGTTCTTCAAAGGTTATTCCGTCTAACTCAAACTTATTAGAAAAGTTAATGGTTTCTGAGCCTTCTTTTGTAAAGGTTTTTATCGAACATTCACCTTTCCCTTCGTAAAAGGCTGTTTGTACAGAGTCGGCTAATCGGCTTAATGTTTCTTCATCATCAGTAGCCGATAAACGGTCAATTACCAGGTTAATTGATTCGCAATTGCTTTCGTCATTATTTGATAGAATATCATCTATTCGAATAAACTCATTATTCTTCTCAATTCTGCTAAAACCTTGCTTTAACAATATTTCTAAATGTTCGAGGCAGGTGCGATCCGAAGAATGAATTACCGGAGTAATCACAGCTAATTTGGTTCCCTGTGGCAGATTTTTAACAAAATCAACCACATCACCAACGTATTGTCTTTTAACTTCATTACCACTAACCGGCGAAATGGTTTTTCCAATTCTGGCATAAAGAAGTTTCAGGTAATCATATATCTCGGTGCTGGTGCCAACTGTCGATCTGGGATTTCGAGTGTTTACTTTTTGCTCAATGGCAATTGCAGGTGGGATACCCTTGATAAAATCTACCTCAGGCTTATCTAACCGGCCAAGAAACTGTCGCGCGTAACTACTTAAACTTTCGACATATCGTCGCTGACCTTCAGCATACAAAGTGTCAAATGCAAGCGAAGACTTTCCGCTTCCTGAAACTCCAGTAATAACTATAAACTCATTTCTTGGAATTTCGAGGTCAATATTTTTTAAGTTATGAACCCTGGCACCTTTAACAATTATTGTTTTCTCCTGCATCCTAATGTCCTTTTCAAAATCAAGCACAAATATAACTATCGGTTTACACTAACTAAAACTTATTTTTTAGGGGAGCATTAACATATAAAAGTTAAAAATTTGTTTTTAAAATGAATTTTTACTTTTTTTAACCCATCAATTGAAAATTCAAAATAAAACATATAGCCTATAGGAAAACCTTTACAAGATTTTAAAAAAGTATGATTATGGAAAAGCAAACATTGCTTTCTGATGAAGAACTTGTAAAGAGTTTTATAAAGGGGAATGTGTCATCTATTGATATTCTTATTGACAGACACAAGACAAAGGTATTTTCGTATATAATGATGTGTGTCAAACAGCAAGAACTAGCCGAAGATATTTTTCAGGAAGCATTTATTAGGGTTATTAAAACATTGAAGAAAGGTAAGTATTCTGATACAGGTAAATTTTCTTCGTGGGTGATGCGTATTTCACACAATTTGATAATTGATCATTATCGTAAGCAAAAGAATCAGGTAATGATTTCGAACGATAATTATGAGTTTGATTTGTTTAATTCATCGCGTTTTTCAGATAAATCAATAGAAGAAAAACTGGTGTTTGATCAGATATTAAGTGAAGTTAGTATGTTGGTTAAAATGTTACCTGATAATCAGCGCGAAGTTGTGGAAATGCGTCATTATAAAGGATTAAGCTTTAAGGAGATTGCTGAAGAGACAAATGTGAGTATCAATACTGCTTTAGGAAGAATGCGTTATGCCTTAATGAATTTAAGAAGAATGATGGAGGAGCGTAATCTTTCATTTACATTAACTTAATTAAAGCACAATATATTTTTATAGGTTGCGTTACTTAACTAACAGCTATAAATAATGCCTATGAAAAGATTGTTTACACAAGATTATTCACAATTAGAAAAAGACGCAGATCGTCTTTTAGAAATTTTCGATCGCCTTCCGGATGATCATTTTAATGATCGGCGAAGTTCTGTTGAATTGATAGTACGTAAGCTTAAAGGGTTTGCTCGCGTATATCAAAACATGAGTCTTCGAAATGGTGATGCTGAAATAATAATTAATTAATATGTATTTTTTAATCGTAGAATGATTGGGCAAAGCTGTGAAAACTACCTTTGCCCCTAATTATTCTCACCCAAAAGGCATTAATAAATCCATATCCGTATCCAAAGAGCTGAACCAATGATGCCATTGAACAAAGCAAAGCGACATTAAATTTATTGGTTCTAATCCATGCATCGGTAATCACACTTAACGGAAAAATTAAAACTAATATCCAAAATATAGGACTTAAAAATAAGGCTGCTAAAATTAGTATTGGATAACCAATTGCAAATGCAGAGGGAAGTAGATGCACCAGCTTTAATGTTCCTGGGTGCATCAGTGATAAATCAATTCGTGCAATACCTGAATTAAATACTTGCTTGTAAAAAGCTTTGAATTTGGTTCGTCTTTTATGGTAGACATAGGCATCTCTAATGAGTTTAATGTCATAACCTGCTTTGGCGATTCTCATACTAAAATCTAAATCCTCACCAAAGCGCATGGTGCCAAAGCCACCTAACTTATTAAATGCTTTTTTGCTAACTCCAAGGTTAAAGCTTCGGGGATAAAATTTGTCTAAATTCTTTTTACCACCACGAATACCTCCTGTCGTTAACGGTGATGTCATAGAGTAGCTAATTGCTTTCTGAATGGGAGTAAAGAAAGGATGCGAGCTATCCGGTCCGCCATAGCATTCAATTTCAGTTTTTTCAAATTCTTCAATTACAACATTGAAGTAATTAGAAGGTATGATACAATCACTATCAAAAAAAACAAGAAAATCGCTTTTGGCTTTAGAAGCACCAAAGTTACGGGCAAGTCCCGGACCTTGGTTTTCCTGATAATAATAATGTAAATCCAGTTGACTATAATAATGTTCAACTATGTCTTCGGAACTAACCGCAGAACCATCTTCGACGATTATTACTTCGAATTTGGATTTAGATGACTGAAGAGTTAGCGACTCTAAAAGCTCGCCTATTTCTTCGGGACGATTATATACTGGGATTATAACTGAAAATTGCATTTGAACCTACTTTGGACGTAAAGATAATAAATCTTCATGTCCATTATAGTTAATACAATGTTTAGATGAATTAATAAACCTTAAAAAAGATGTTAAATTGTTATTCTTTTGTTAAAATCATCATCGGATCTCCTAAGATATTTGAATATATAGGCCTATATCTATTCGTATCATAAAATTTAGCTACATTCACTTTTTTTGTGCTTTCGCCGAGCGCATCTTTTTTTACAGCTTCAATGCTTATGTGATTGTATTTACCATCGTTAATACATACCATTTGTCCGCTATGATCTTTAATAATTAAATCCATGGCAAGGTTAGCATATGCAGTTGGAACAATTGAATCTAGAGCATCGGGTTCGCCAGATCGTACTAGGTAGCCTAATTTTTGGTTGATTACGTTTACCTCTTTACCATTATTGAATTTTGGAGATAACTTTTTAAGTTGCTGACCAATCGTTTCGCCGATACCACCTAATTTTTTGTGGCCAAATGCATCAATTTCCTGATTACTGTATACTATTTGTCCGCCTTCAAATGTGGCTCCTTCCGAAACTAACACAACAGAATATTTACTTGGATTATTGTTTCTGTCTTCTACCATTAGTGCGGTAAGTTGTTCTATATTGAATTGATGTTCAGGAATGACGCATCTGTCTGCAGCCCCACCAACAGTTGGTAGTAAGGCCGAAAAACCGGCATTGCGTCCAAAGACCTCTAGCACAAGAAAACGTTCGTGCGATCCGGCACAAGTACGTAATGCATGAGTTAATTCGATGGTTCGGGTAACACAAGTACTAAATCCAATGCAATATTCCGTTCCCGGAACATCTCCGTCCATTGTTTTGGGTATGGCAACTAGTTTTATTCCTTCGTGGTGTAATCTAACACCGTAGCTAAGAGTATCATCACCACCTATTGGAATCAAATAATCAATACCCAAATATTTAATATTAGCTACAGCAGCATCGGTTAAGTCATTAAACTCATCTTTATACATGGGTTTTAGATGATCTGGTATATCCGAGATATGAACTTTATTAGCTTTAGTTCTGCTCGAGTGCAGAAATGTACCTCCTGTTCTTCCTAACCGATTTACCATATTTTCAGTCAATTCAACGCAGTATTCCTGATCTTGTATCGGTAATGAAGGATTGATGGAAATAATACCTTTCCAACCATTTCGGATACCAATAACTTTATATCCTTCGCGTATGGCTCTGATGGTTACGGCACGTATCGCTGGATTTAAACCGGGCACGTCGCCTCCTCCTGTTAAAATACCAATTGTTTTAGGCGTATGCGTATGAAGTATCATAACACTGTGTTTTAGTTTGACTGATATTATCTTAATTCAATTGATCTGTTTTATTAAAAAGATCACTTTTAAATGTAGTAAAAATATTTGATAATTATAAGTATAAATGTGCCTATAAAAGGTAGTTAGATGAAGATAGTGTTAATTAATTCAGAAGAAACTGTATCTATCTAATAGATAATTGATATAAATTAGTTAATGATTGTAAATAATAGAGGCTTAATATTTCTATTCTGAAAAAATATCAGCAAATTTGCAGGATTATTAGAAGATAACTTTCTGAATCTAGAATAATACCTAAAGTGTTATCATAATAACAAAAGAAAATGATTAAGAGTCCACTTCAAATTGCAAGAGAAAGTTACGCTCCAAAATTGCCAACAGCATTAAAAGGAAGCGTAAAAATAGTTGAAGGAAAAGAAACTGAATCAGTTGCCGATCAAGCTGATATTGAAAAAATGTTTCCGAATACCTACGGAATGCCATTATTGACATTTGAACCAGGTGATGCTGCTCCAACAGCTGCTCGCAACGTTGGTGTAATTTTATCGGGTGGTCAGGCTCCTGGAGGTCACAATGTGATTTCTGGTATTTTTGACGGATTAAAAAAATTAAATCCAGAAAATAAATTATACGGATTTTTAGGTGGTCCTGGTGGATTAGTAGACAACGAATTTGTAGAATTAACTGCTGAAGTTGTTGATCACTATCGTAATACTGGTGGTTTCGATATCATCGGTTCTGGTCGTACAAAATTAGAAGAAGAAGATCAGTTTGAAAAAGCTTTAGTTAACTGTAAAGCTTTAGATATTACTGCATTAGTGATTATTGGTGGTGATGATTCAAATACAAATGCATGTGTATTAGCTGAGTATTATAAAGCTAAAGATGCAGGTGTTCAAGTAATTGGTTGTCCTAAAACCATTGATGGTGACCTTAAAAACGAAATGATTGAAACTTCATTTGGTTTTGATACTGCATGTAAAGTATACAGCGAGTTAATTGGTAACATCCAACGCGATGCTAACTCAGCTAAAAAATACTGGCACTTTATTAAATTAATGGGACGCTCTGCTTCTCATATTGGTTTAGAATGTGCTTTACAAACTCAACCAAATATCTGTATTATTTCTGAAGAAGTTGAAGCTAAGCAACAAACTTTGGATGATGTAGTTACTTATATTGCCGATGCAGTTGCCAAACGTGCTGCTAATGGTATGAACTTCGGAACTGTATTAATTCCTGAAGGTTTAGTTGAGTTTATTCCTGCAATGAAAACTTTGATTGCTGAGTTAAACGATTTGTTAGCTCACAACGAAGAAAAAGTAAATGCTTTAGAAGGAAATAAAGAAAAACGTGAATTCGTTGCTGGATTACTTTCAGCTGATTCTCGCGAAGTATTTGTATCTCTTCCTAATACAATTGCTAACCAGTTGATGGCTGACCGTGATCCTCATGGAAACGTTCAGGTATCATTGATCGAAACTGAAAAGATGTTGATCGATATGGTTAAAGCTAAATTAAAAGCATGGAAAAAAGAAGGTAAATTCTCTGGTAAATTCAGTGGACAAGGTCACTTTTTCGGTTACGAAGGTCGTTGTGCTGCTCCTTCTAACTTCGATGCTGATTACTGTTACGCATTAGGAAATACAGCGTCTGTTTTAATTGCAGAAGGTAAAACTGGTTATATGGCTTCGGTACGTAACCTAACTGCTTCTTCAGAAGAGTGGATTGCTGGTGGTGTTCCTGTAACTATGATGATGAACATGGAAAAACGTCATGGTGAAATGAAACCAGTAATTCAAAAAGCATTGGTTCGTTTAGATGGCGCTCCTTACAAGAAATTTGTTGAGCAAAGAGAAGATTGGGCTTTGAATACAAAATATGTATATCCTGGACCAATCCAATACTTTGGACCATCAGAAGTTTGTGATATTACAACTAAAACATTGCAATACGAGCAAGCGTAATTCATAAAATATTGGAAACCCGCAGCCTATGGTTGCGGGTTTTTTTGTATTTTTACCGCAAATAAGTTATTTAAGTATTCAATAGCTGTTATCAATAATATGTCGAAAATCATAACATTATCAGAAGCGGCCTCAATAGCCCTTCATTCAATGGTTTTAATTGCCAGAAGTGAAAAGAAATTAAATGTTAATCAAATTGCCGAAGCCATTGAAAGTTCTAAACATCATGTTGCTAAAGTAATGCAGCGATTGGCTAAAGAAGATTTTGTAAGTTCAAACAGGGGACCTAGTGGAGGCTTTGTTATTAAATGCGACCCTGAACAATTATCGTTGCTGGAAATATATGAGGCTATTGAAGGAAAAATATCCATACAAACATGTCCGGGCGATAAGCGTACTTGTGTTATTGGAGCTTGTATGTTAGGTGATTTATCAAAAAATATGACGCGTGAATTTAAGGCTTATATGGAAAGCCATTACTTAAGCGAATATATTTAATTACTGATTTAAAAGGTGAATGGTATGACAGGCTGCCATGCCTGCTGTTTCTGTACGTAAGCGGCTGGTGCCTAACGAAACCATTTTAAATCCTGCTTGTTTGGCTAAATTAATTTCTTCCATCGAAAAATCACCTTCAGGTCCAATGCATAAAACGGCGTTTGTATTGTTTTGATAAGCATTTTTTAAAAGGTCTTTTTCTTCATCGTAGCAATGTGCCAAATAAGTTTCTGATGGATTAACTTTTTGAAGAAATGAATCGAATGGGGTTAATTCATTAACAATAGGCATGTAGGCTTTTAATGATTGTTTCATTGCCGATATAGCTATGCGTTCAATTCGGTCTATCCTTAGCTTTTTACGTTCGGAGTGACTACAAAGAAGAGGGGTAATTTCTTGGACTCCTAATTCAACCGCTTTTTCAATTAACCATTCAAATCGATCGATGCTTTTTGTTGGGGCAACGGCCAAATGAATTCCATATTCAGGTAGGCCATGATTAATGGTTTCTATTGCTGCTATATTGCATCGTTTTGGATGTGCATCGGTAATTTCTCCTTTAAAATACTGTCCTTTACCATTGGCAATTGTAATAATATCGCCTGTTTTATGACGTAAAACATTAATGCAATGTTTACTTTCTGATTCGCAAAGTACACCTTCGCCATTGAATTCAGGATCGAAAAAAAGTTCCATTAAAAAAAATTTTCACAAAGGTAGTAATAAGTTGAGTATTTACAGGAGACAAATTTTAAGAATGATCATCAATAAGTACAGGTTCCAAAACCAAACAAGGTAGAGCAATAATAAATTCGGTTCCTTTGTTGACTTCTGCATTAACTTTTATACTGCCATCCATAAGTTCAGTAAGGCTTTTTGTGATAGATAGTCCTAAACCAGTGCCACCATGTTTTTTTATTGTTGATTCGTCAATCTGCCTGAAACGCTCAAAGATTATTTTCTGATCATTATTCGAAATTCCTGGTCCAGTATCTTTAACTGATATTTCTAAAGTATCTTTGTCTATTGCGTAATAGCTTATGCGTATGTGTCCACTATCTGTAAATTTAATAGCATTCGAAATTAAATTGAGCATTATTTGATACAGTCTCAAGCGATCGGTTCTAATATAGAATGGTGTGTCAATATTTTCATTTACTATATGAAATTGGATTGTTTTATTAAGCGACTTAATTAAAGATTTCCCAACAGATTGAATATCCTTAAGTAAAGAATTTAAGTTAGTAACCTGGACATTCATTTTCATCTGACCTGATTCTATTTTACTAATATCAATAATGTCGTTAATGAGAGTTAATAAATTTTCACCACTTTTTTTGACTAATGATAAATACTCATGTTGTTCTTCCTCACGCAAATTGCTTTCGAGAATTAAATCGGTGAAACCTAAGATGGCATTCATTGGTGTGCGAATTTCATGCGACATATTTGCCAAAAATGATGATTTTAAACGATCACTTTCTTCAGCTTTTTCTTTAGCATAACGCAATTCTTGTTCGAAGTTTTTTTGTTGATCGATGTTTTGAATGATACCAGTAATCCTACTTGGGGTATTACTAGACATCTCTGTGATTTTTCCCAGTATCGAAAACCAAAAATATTTTCCTTGTTTGGTTTTTAGTCTTACCTCACATCTGAAATTATTGGTATGATTTGATTTGTGTTGATCAAAAGATTTTTCCAGAAAAGATTTGTCTTCAGGATGAATGTAGCTCATCCAATTGGCAGATCCAATATTGAAATTCATTTCTTCTGTGTTATCAAAACCAAGAAGAAGTGCAAAACGATCGTTGAAATAACTTTCGTTTGTTTTGTAATCTATATCCCATAAACCCTCTCTCGCACCATCAACAGCTAATTCAAGTCTTTTTTCACTTTTAACCAAATCCAATTCGATTTTCTTTCTCTTAATCATGTCAGAAACAAGTATTGTAATTACAATTATAAGAGTTACAAGAATGATAAGAATAAAAAATAATTCGTGTTTAAACTCCGAAAGAAAAGTACGCGGTTTATTGATTAATTGGTAATTACTGATTGAATCTGGTATACTAAAATGAAATTTTTTAATTTGTTGATAATCAAATATGTTGTATTGATGAGGAGTGGTATAGAGTGGTGTTTTTTTGTTATGTAGGAATTGATCCATTAATCTGGCAGCACTTAAGCCTTGTTCGGAAGCTTTAAGTATCTTGCCGCCAACAATGCAGTTATTAATTAGGAAATCCCAGTTGCTGTATACAGGAACATTAATATCTCCAAAGAAATAATTACTTTCTTTAATCATTTCATTTGCAATGCCATTTCTATTTGTATATAAGCTTAGTAAATAGATTGCACTATGGTGTTTATTAATTGTTTGGAGTTTGTTTTTTAATAGTAAAGGGTCTGTAGCATCCAATAATTGATAGGAAATTCGATTCGAATAGGGTTGTATTGCTTTTATAAATTGTTCTGTAAAAATTTTACCAGATAACGTTTGGTCCGAAATAGTAATAATTTCTTTAATATCAGGTTGTAATTCAGTAATAATGTCAATAGTACCTTTTATATCTATCTTTTCTAGTACAACAGCATGTTTGGTCGAATCCAACAGATAAGCATTTTCTTCAATGTCGTTAACCCCACAAAATACAGCAGGAACATCGCCCCATATAGAGGACCCATTTTGAATGAAAAAATCAAATGCTTTATTATCAGAACATATGACTCCATCTATTTTGTAATTTGCGTATTTATTTTGATAGGTTAATCGAAGAGCTTCAAAGTATTCATCGTTGTTAAATCGTTTACTATCCATAAACTCATGGTATAGTCGAACTGATTCATCATGTTTAAAAAAATTAATGATAGAATTATTTATATCTGAAGACCATTTAAAACCAATGTGATACGAGCTTAATACTACAATTTCTTTCATTTCATTACCTAGTAATGATTGAATTTGAAATAGCAGTAAGAAGAAAAAAGAAATTAGTTGTACTGTTTTCTTTTGAGCCATTTAACGGGACCTTTGATTGTGATGTAAGCTTGTGTTAAATATAATGAAATTATACATAAAATAAATCCAATAAGTTTATCGTATTTGGTTAATATGCATCGAAACTTAATAAATGTTGTATTTTTATTGGTAAGGTGAAGGATAATTCCATATAAAGCGTCATAAACAATGAACGATTTATAATGATTGACGACAAACTAATAATAAAACAGGTAAAGGAAGGTAATAGAGATGCTTTTAGGCAGCTGGTTACCTTACATCATCAGAGGGTGATTTATATTTGTATGTCGTTTGTTAATCAATTAGAAGATGCGGAGGATATTGCTCAGGAAGTTTTTGTTGAAGTATATAAATCTATTTCGAGTTATCGAGAGGAAGCTAGTTTATCAACGTGGTTATATCGATTGTCGGTGAATAAATCATTGGATTATTTGAGGCAAAAAAAGCGAAAGAAGCGTGGATACGGAGTTTTATCATCAATGGACAATACCGAATTATCTAACTTATCAATAGTTTCAAGTGAAGATGTTGATCAGGATATAGAATTGGAAGAGCGGAAGAAAATTTTACTTCAGGCAATGGAAAAATTGCCTGAAAGACAAAAAGTAGCATTAACGTTATCAAAACTAGATGAATTATCGCAAAAAGAAGTAGCTGATGTGATGGGAGTTTCTGAAGGCTCTGTAGAATCTCTTTTGGTTAGAGCAAAAAAGAAGTTGAAAGAGATCTTAATGATGCAAAAAGAGAAAATTTACTAGAAAAACGCAGGAAGCTTGATTGATTATCGTCAAATATAATGAAAGCAAAGAGATGAAAGAATTTAGTAAACATACAGGAAAAGTTGAAGATATTATCGATACACCTTTAGTTGATAAAGAACTGAATATAAGCAGTGATTTTATTAATAAGGTAATGGATCGAGTAGATAATATATCAAAGATTCATCCATATTTACGATACATGGTTAATATCGCTGCATCTTTGGCTTTTGTGATGTTAATAGGCAATTTACTATTGGTTTTGAAACAAATTAATGCTTCAGCAGAAAATCAGGTAGTTGAAGAGTGGGCAAGTGCTTATGAAAATAATGAGAATAGTCATTGGTCGGTTTACTATGATATTGAGCTTTTAGCTTCTTCAGAAAAAACTAAATAATTATGGGCAGGAGTTGTAAAATATGTTGGGTTATTTTGGCTGTATTTTTTGTAGGCAACATAATTGTATTGGGTTTATGGTTAGCTAACTCGGGCGATAGTAACGAAGCTGGTGGTCTTAAAAATGCTAGCCAAGAGAAGATGAAAAAGCAATGGAAGCAACAATTCATGCAGAAGTTAGATTTAGACACTATACAGTTTAATGAATTTGAACGCTTGCGAGGAGAGCATTTAAGTCAGATTTTCGCTTATCAAAAACAAATTGATAGCCTAAAAGAGGTTTTAATGGATCAAACTTTTACAGGTGTAGCTGATACAAGTGTTGTTGATGAGAGTATAGAGAAAATAGCAGAATTACAGAAAAATATAGAATATTTGAACTTCACTCACTACCGTAAGGTTAGACGGGTATGTAAAAATGAAGAGCAAAAACAGAAACTAGATCAAACTTTCCGACATTGGATGGAAAAACCGCGGGGAAGGCATAGGAGAGGTAAAGGACCTCGTTAGTATTATCACTTTAAAATTATTGAATATCAATTAAAAGACAAATGCGCATTTGGCTTAATGGGATAATTACATCAATTTACAAGTAAAATTTTGGTATAATGAAAACAAAACTTTTTGTGGGTTTTATAGCAATTGCTATGGTTGCCGTATCGACAACAGCCCAAGCGCAGCGTAGAGCAGGAAACAAATCTCAAACTTGTATTTTGCAAGATTTGACACAAGAACAGCAAGATAAAGTAAACGAATTGCGTGTTACTTTTTTTCAAAAAACACAGGCTCAGCATAACGAGTTAAATGAATTACATGCAAAAAAACGCACTTTGGAAACAACTGAGCCACTAAATAAAGAAGCCCTATACGATTGTTTAGCGTCAATTAATACTATTCAAACTCAACTGCAAAAAGAAAGAATCAGACATGATCAGGATGTAAAGGCAAATTTAACCGATGATCAGATTGTTTTGTTTGATGCTCGCAGAAAAGGGCCTAATGGCTCCATGGCTCATGGTAATAAGCAAATGAGGAATGGTAAAGGCCAGAGACAATGCGTTGGATGTAACGGCAAAGAGATGAATCGGGGTAATGGTCAGCGCAGTAAAGGACAGGGAATGAACAAAGGTAATGGCCAGGGGCAAGGTCGTAATGCATGTCCACGAATTGGGCAAGGACAGGGCAAAGGATTGGCAGCATTGAATTTAAACGACGAGCAGAAAGCATTTATGGAAAGTTCACGCCTTGAATTATTGAAAAAGGAGCAAGGATTTAAAAATCAGTTAAATGAATTGAATGCTCAACTCAAAACTCAAACCACAGGTAAGAATATTGATTTGAAAAAAGTAGATAAAATAATTACAGAACAAGGAAAAATACGCTTACAATTAGCACAAATTAAAGCCGACCATCGTATTGAAGTGCGCAGTCAATTAACCGATGAGCAAAAAATGGCATTTGATACCAGAGGTTTCCAACACAAAGGTAGACATGGTAGATTATAGTTTTTCATAGATTTAGCGAAAGGAGAAGAGGAGATAGGTAATAATATTTCCTCTTTTTAATTGCATTTAATAAGAAAATCGGAATTAAAATGAAGGATTGTTATTAAAACAATCGTCTTATTATTAAATTGATATTAATATGTTCGCTTTCGTACATAGAGTATCAAAAACGTACACTATTTTAAAACCTAATTTCATGTTAAGATGCAGAAATATAGTACTCTATTGTAAATAGTATGCTTTTTGCTAAAACAAATTAACCTAAATCATAAAATCTTGAAAATAGAAATCAAAGATCTGAGTCAGATATATAAAAATGATTTCAGAGCACTTAATCGGGTTAATCTAGAGATCGATCCGGGTATGTTTGGATTGCTGGGACCTAATGGAGCCGGCAAATCTACTTTAATGCGAATACTCGTTACGCTCTTGAAACCAACGAATGGTGAGGTTTATGTAAATGATATGCCTTTATCAAAACATCGACGCGAAGTTCGCTCGTTTTTAGGGTACCTACCTCAGGATTTTAGATTTTTTGCCAAACTTCGCACATGGGAATTTTTGGATTACGCAGCTTCGTTAGCTGGCATTAAAAGCAAGAAAGAACGTTTAGTTGCCGTAGATGAACTGTTGGAACAAGTAGGATTGTTTGATGTACGAAATCGATTTGCCAATAAATTATCAGGAGGTATGAAACGTCGATTGGGAATTGCACAGGCGTTAATCGGAGATCCTAAAATTGTGATTGTTGACGAACCTACTACGGGGCTAGATCCCGAAGAAAGAATACGATTCAGAAATATTCTATCCAATCTTAGTCAGAAAGATGTTATTATTATTTTATCCACTCATATTGTGGGAGATATATCTTCGACCTGTAGCCAAATGGCATTGTTAAACAGTGGACAGGTACATTTCTCAGGATCGCCAGAGCAGTTTATCAAACAAAGCGAAGGTCATGTTTTTAAAACCTCTGTTTCATTCGAACAGATGAAGAATATCAGCGAACAGTTTCCGGTAATTACTTCTATACCTGATGCAGCAGGTTACGAAGTTGAATTTGTTGCGGATAAGCTAAATGGTTGGAATGCAAGCGCTGTTCAACCAAATCTTGAGCATGCTTATGTATATTTTATGGAGTACCTTACCAAAACTCAATTCTAATGATTTCATTATTTAATGTTAGAACAATAGCGCGGTTCGAATCAAAAACATTACTACGGAGCTGGTTTTTTAGAATTTTTGCAGCCATTGCCATTCTGTTTCTATTGATGTTTAACTTATTTGGTGTTGCAGGTTTGGGGGATGGAGGAGCGTGGCCCGGACGAATAATTCCATCGGGAGTACCGTATTTTAATATGTGGATCTTAAACATAGCGCAATCAATCATAGCTATTTTTTTATCAGCTGATTTTTTAGGAAGAGATAAAAAGTTGGATACCACCGAAGCCTTTTATGTGCGAAACATGTCCAATATCGATTATGTTGTGGGCAAAACATTGGGAGTGCTGAAAGTATTTTTTGTATTGAATGCTGTTGTATTATTCATAGGCATTATCTTTTCATTTATAGGAAGCGATACCTCAGTAATTTGGTCATCATATCTTATTTATCCTTTGCTAATATCACTGCCTACCTTATTATTTATATTGGGCCTTTCGTTTTTTGCGATGACTCTTATTCGTAATCAGGCAGTAACGTTTGTTGTATTGTTGGGTGTAGTGGCCTTATCGTTATTCTACCTTCAAAACAAGTTTTATGGATTGATGGATGTTTTGGGCTTCTTTATGCCGTTTATGCGATCAGATTTTACCGGATTTGGAAACGAAATTGATTTGATACTAGTACGTTCATCGTATTTACTTTTGGGCCTCTTTTTTATTTTTGCTACCATTTGGCGCTTACCTCGCCTTGAGCAACAAAAATTTTCGAAAACAATATTAATTGCAGCTTTGCTTATAACTGGTCTAGGAGCTGTAAGTATGATGTCGTTTAAAGCTATCCGAGATAATGGAAATCAAAAACTGAGAGCAGAAATAAATAAGCTGAATCAACAACTAAAACCTAGCGATTATCAAATAACAAATTACGATATCAATTTAACTCACTTGGGAGAAACGGTTGGAGTTGACGCTAAATTAAGTGTTAAACTAACTGAAGGTAAAACAGGTGATTTGGTATTTGCTTTAAATCCCGGATTAAAATTGCAAAGTGTTAGCATTGAAAATAAAAATGTTAATTTCTCGAGAGAGGCACATCTGGTTATCATTAAAAAATCTGCTATTCCCAAAGGTAATTTCGATATTTATTTAAATTATAAAGGTGCTATTAACGATATGGCAATGTTTCCGGAGGTGAGCGACGAAACATTGTTGTCATTGCATCAATTAGATCCCCTTGTTGCTAATAAACAGTTCAGTTTTATCAAAAACGATTATGTGTTATTAACGCGCGAAGCAAACTGGTATCCGGTTATTGCAGCATCGTTGTATTGGACTCGTTATCCTTTTATAAAAATGAATCTTGATGTTACATCGAAATCAGGGTTAACGGTAATATCGCAAGGAGAGGCACAAGATAAAGGCGATGGAAAGTGGAGTTTTAAGCCTGATCAGCCATTAAATGCGCATAGTATCGTAATTGGTCGTTTTGATAAATTAAGTACTGTAATAGATAGTGTTGAATTTAACTTATACTACCATCCCAAACATGATTTTTTCAAACCTTACTTTAACGAGTTGGGTGATACAACTTCTGTTTTAATCAAAAGCATGAAAGATGATTTTGAAAGACAGTTGGCAATTAGTTATCCTTTCAAACGATTTTCAATTGTAGAATCGCCAATTAATTTATATAGCTATTTGCGCAACTGGTGTTTATCAACCGAAGAGGTAATGCCCGAAATGGTGTTTTATCCCGAATGTGGTGGTGGCAACTGGCAAAATGATTTATCGAATCAAAAACGAAGAATTAAGAATAGAGGAAAGGATCGCAATGAAGAAATGTCGGATAAAGATGTTCAAATTGAGATTTTTAAAAGCTATATAGGAGATAATTTCATCAGGCCTCGGCGATTCTTTTTCGGTCGTAGTGAAGAAGGTGAGCGTAGTGTAGAGAATTGGGGACGATACCAGGTTTTTCCAAACTATTTTACGTATACAAATTCCATTAACGAAGAAGGATACCCTTTGTTAACCATTGCTTTAGAAAATTACTTGCATGGTCGACTAAGTTCAGATGGGCCTCCCGGAGGTTTTGGTGGACTATCGACCAACGACGAAGTGATTCTTAAGTTGAAAGACCGAAGTTTAAACCAACTGATCGAAGAAGAAGATGTAAATGTATTGGGTAATGTTTTTGCTTCAAAAGGTAATCAGTTGATTTCTACCTTTAAAGTAAACTCTGATGCTGTTACTTTTGATCGAAAATTGAATGATATTGTAACTAATACCCGGTTTCAGAATCTTACAACTCAGCAGTTTAATCCCTATATGAATCAATTAGCTGGTGAAAATTTTAATGAGTTATATTCTAATTGGTTAGAAGATGATAATATACCTGCTTTTAGATTCAGCGATGCTGATGTTTGGGAAATAAAAGAAGGCAATCGAATCCGGTACTTTGTTAAAGTGTCGGTTGCTAACGAAGGAAATGTTGATGGCATAGTTGGTTTCACAGTGCGAGAAGGAGAGCGCAGAGGCGGCCGCGGACGTTTTCGTTCCGAGTTTATGATGGGAGGTGATCAATCATCCAATGAAAAAGGATTTTTGATTGAGAAGGGAACAACCGTTGATATTGGTTTTCTTTTGGATGATGTGCCACGCGATGTAAGCGTCAATACATATTTAGCACGAAATATACCATCGACCCAAAGGTTAACAGTGAATCCTGTAATAAAAGATCAGAGGGTGGTCGACTATTTTGAAGGGCTTCGACTATCAAAAAATAAATTAAGGTATGCCGATAAAAATGAACTGATTGTCGACAATGAAGATCCTGGTTGTAAATATGTAAATACTGGCGAAAGCCGAACCATTAAAGATTGGTGGTTGAGTCGTCAGAATGAAGATGATGACAAGGAGACTTACAGTAGTATTCGCTTTTGGAATACTCCGGTTAAATGGCAACCGGTTGCCGGGCAGGAGTATTTTGGGCAGTATCTAAAATCAGCCTATTATAAACGAAAAGGTACAGGCGAAGGCTATGTAAGCTGGACAGGTCAGATTACGGCTCCGGGTAATTATGCTGTTTATGTGTATGTACCTGATATAAGAGATCGGTTTAGAGGACCCAGAGGAGGAAATAGAGGTTACGAGCGTGATTTTCATTACACCGTTGAACACGATGATGGCGATGATGATGTTGAGTTGAAAATTACACAGGATAATAATGGATGGCTGTATGTCGGTGACTATTATTACTCAGAAGGACCAGCAACCATTAAATTATCCGATATCACCAAAAGTGAATATGTAATAGCTGATGCTGTTAAATGGATTAAAAAATAATAAAAACTAATCATACATCTATGAAGAATTATTTGCTTGGATGGTTTGTGTTTCTCTTTGCTCTGATTGCCCAGCAAAGTCAAGCTCAGCGACTGATGACTTTAAAACAATCAGTTGACGAAGCTTTAAAACTCAGTCCGAATATTGTAACGGCCCGCTACAATCTGGAGCGTAACCGCGAATTATTAAATGCTCAAAAAGCATCGCTTAAATCAAATTTTAGTTTGGATCTTTCACCCTTCCAGTATAGTAATAGCCGCAATTATTATCAGGCTAATCAAACCTGGTATCACGATGAGAACTTTACTACATCGGGTGCTTTCAATGTGAGTCAGCCTATATTGTTAACCGACGGGGTTATATCGCTTAATAACAACTTTGGCTGGCAAACCAATAAGCGCGATGATCCAATGGCCAATCCTTTTACAGGTTTTACAAATAGCTTAAATCTGCGTTTAGATCAACCTCTTTTTACCTACAATACACGCAAAATGCAGTACAAAGAGATTGAATTTAATTACGAAAATTCGCAGCTCAATTATGCTTTGCAAGCCTTAAATGTTGAGAAACAGATTACTCAATATTTTTATCAGATTTACCAGGCTCAAATGGAGCTAATTACCTCGCGTGAAGAATATGCTAATCGTAAAAAAAGTTATGGAATCATTAAAAATAAGGTAGAAGCAGGTTTAACTGCTAAAGAAGAAATGCTTCAGGCTGAGTTAGATATGATGTCGAGTGAATCAACTGTGCAGAATAATGAAGTAAATCTTGAGAACATTAAAGATAACTTTAAGCAGATGCTTGGTATGGATTTCTCAGAAGAAATTATGGTTATTGCTGAAGTTTCAGTGTTACCAGTAGATATCGATTTGCAATCAGCTACTGATTTTGCACTTGAGAATCGTATGGAAATTCGTCAACGTCAGATTGATATAGAAGTAGGTTTGTTTGATGTCGTAAGGGCCAATGCTTCCAATGAGTTTAAAGGAAATTTATCCGTTCAGGTTGGATTATTTGGAAATGCAGAGAAACTCCCAAATATTTACGACAATACCAATCGTAACGATAATCAGGATATTCAATTTACGCTGGCAGTGCCTTTGTGGGATTGGGGAGAAAAAAAATCGCGTGTGAAAGCAGCTGAATTAGCTCAAAAAACAAATGAGTATAATTTGCTTGATGAAAAGAAAAATATAGTGTTAACGGTTCGTCAGATTGAGCGTAATCTAAAAAATTATCTGAAGCAAATAGAAATTGCCAGAAAGAATGAAGAAAATGCTCAGTTAACTTACGAAATCAATCTGGAAAAATACCAAAACGGTGATTTAACCAGCATGGATCTTAATCTGGTACAAAACCAGTTGACACAAGCTAAAAATGATAAAATAGACGCTTTAATCAACTATAAATTAGAGCTGTTAAATATGAAACTACAGACGTTATACGATTTCGAAAATCAGCGAAGTATTATGCCTGATGTAGTTAAATACGAAACCATTCAATAAGCTATTAATAGATAATCGATGAAAAAACTATCATATATTACAATAGCTGTAGCTACCTTAACTGCACTTTCATCGTGCCGTAATGAAGCTACTAGCTTTGATACAGATGTTGCTGTAAACGTATCTGTTCAGGAGGTTAAGTACAAACCCATTGAGCAAACCTTGGTAACTACAGGTTCTATCAATCCTACAATGGAGGTAAGTATAACTTCCGAAATGGCGGGTAACTATTTCTTACAGACAAATCCGGCAACTGGTCATAAGTTCAAAATGGGCGATCAGGTTAAGATGGGACAGGTAATTATAAAGCTCGAAGATAAAGAGTACGAGAATAATGCCAATGTTGAAGGTGCTAAGTTAGATATGGATATCTCGCAAATGGAATACACCAAACAGCAAGCTTTGTTTGAAAAAGGAGGTGTAACCAAGCGCGAACTGGTTAATGCCGAACAAACGCTTCTAACATCGAAACAAACATATGAGAATGCAGAGATAGCTTTGGCTAAAATGCAAATTGTTGCTCCTTTTTCGGGTACTATCACCAACCTGCCTTATTTTTCGCCGGGTGTACGAGTTGAGAGTGGAACCGTTTTATTAGGAATGATGGAATATACAACCATGGTTATGGATTTGAGTATGCCTGAAAACCTAATGGGGCATGTTAAAATTGGTCAGCCCGTGAATATCATGAATTATTCACTTCCCAACGATACATTGAAAGGTAAAATATCGGAGCTTTCTCCTGCAATAGATGTGGATGCACGTACTTTTAAAGGACGAATAAATG
The DNA here is from genome assembly GCF_963668385.1 of uncultured Carboxylicivirga sp. GTDB lineage: Bacteria > Bacteroidota > Bacteroidia > Bacteroidales > Marinilabiliaceae > Carboxylicivirga. The sequence continues at coordinate 4,784,108 of NZ_OY764327.1, read as the reverse complement.
TTGATAATAAACAGAGCTTATTAAAGCCGGGTATGTTTGTTAAAGCTGAGATAGTTGTTGATCATCGCGATAGTGCTTTGGTTATTCCCAAAGATGTTATTCTAACCGAAGGAAACCGAAAATTGGTATATGTAGCTAAAAAAGAAGTGGCTGAAAAGATATACATCCGTACCGGAATTGAAACATTGAGTGAGGTGGAAGTGATTGGTAAGGAACTAAATGAGAATGATAGATTGATTGTAAAAGGATTCGAAACCTTAAGAAATCGTTCTAAAATTAACATTGTTAAAAAATAACCTGTAAAACTAATCTATGAGAGCCATTTCACGATTCTCAGTGAATTATCCGGTTACCGTTGCAATGATTGTGCTGGCAACTATTCTGCTAGGTTTTATATCATTGTCGCGTTTAGGAACAGATTTGTTTCCGGAGATGCAAAATCCGCGTATTTACGTTGAGTTAGATGCAGGAGAACGATCACCTGAAGAGATAGAAAAACGTTTTGTGGAGCAAATCGAAGCTTTATCTGTTCGGCAAAACGGTGTTATAAATGTATCATCGGTGAGCCGTGTAGGTTCTGCAGTAATAACTGTAGAATTTGACTGGAGCAAAGATATTGATGAAGCTTTTCTTGATCTTCAAAAAGCGCTTACTACAATAAGTCAGGATGATGATATTGAAGAATTGAATATCACACGTTTTGACCCGAATGCTTCACCGGTTATTAAAGCCGCATTCCGAAGCGAGAATATAGCAGATATGAATGAGCTGCGTAAGGTGGCCGAAAATTATATCCGTAATGAATTAATAAGGGTTGAAGGAATTGCAGATGTTAGAATAACGGGTGATGAACAAGCTGAAGTTTTAGTGGTAGTCGATCCAGGATTATTGGAGGTAAATGGTTTAACCATGTCATCGGTGTTAAGTACCATCAACAGTTTTAATCAGAATGTTTCGGGTGGCTCCATCGAAGAAATGGGACAACGATACATCATTAAAGGATTAAGCGCTTTAACTTCGTTAGAAGATGTGCAGAATTTAGTTGTCAAAACAACGTCTTCACAAACGTCTTCAACAAGTGCAGAAAATTCATCATCAACCAATGCTGCTATACTATTAAAAGATGTTGCCCAAGTACGATTTAAAAATCGTGATCCGGAAAGTATTGTTCGTTTAAATGGAGATCGATGTTTGGGAATTTCAATTTATAAAGAGACAAAATTCAACACCGTTGAGGCTGTTGAGAAGCTCGAAACTGCTTTTGCTTCCATTCAAAAACGTTTGCCTTCATACGAGCTGGTTGTTGTTAATAATCAGGGGAAATTCATTCAAAGCGCCATTGGCGAAGTGCAGGATAGTGCATTGATAGGTGTGATATTCGCTATATTTATTCTGTTTATTTTCCTACGTCGCTTTGGAGTTACCTTAATTGTAAGTTTGGCTATCCCAATTTCAATTGTTGCCACATTTAATCTGATGTATTTTAATGGACTTACCTTAAATATTATGACATTGGGTGGACTTGCACTTGGGGCAGGTATGCTAGTTGATAATGCAATTGTGGTAGTTGAAAACATATTCCGTAAGCTTGAACAAGGAATTCCTTTAAAAGAAGCAGCCATAGATGGTACAAGTGAAGTTTCCGGAGCTTTAATAGCATCAACCTTAACAACCATTGTGGTGTTTTTGCCAATTGTATATCTTCATGGTGCTTCGGGAGAATTATTCAAAGATCAGGCCTGGACAGTTGCTTTTTCGTTGCTATCATCACTGGTAGTGGCATTGTTGGTAATTCCTGTTTTGAGTAATATTCTTTTAAAGAATAAAAAAAGTAAACCTAAACAAGTTACTTCGCAAGAAACCGGTTTTAAATCGTATGGAATGTTTCTGCAAAAGGTACTAGAGCGAAAATCCTGGATTATTATTGGAGCTGTTGTTTTAGTGGGTATCACTGTTTGTATGATTCCAATGGTGGGAAGTGAATTTATGCCAGAAACACAATCGAATGAAGTCACCATCGAAACGGTTTTGCCTGCCGGTACCGCTTTAAAACGAACTGATGCCACTTTATTACAAATGGAACAGATGGTAAAGGCTTCGTTTGGTGATCAATTACAAACGATTTATACTCATGCCGGACCAGAGTCTAGTGAGTCTTCATCATCAACCGAGCAAGGCGAAAATACCGGATATCTGAAGTTGGTTCTTCACGAAGATGTGCACATAGCCTTTAATGATTTGGTAAGTCATCTGAATAAATTATTTGATGGAATAGATGGTGTTGAATTACGCTATGTTCAGGATCAATCGGCTTTGCAAACAATGTTGGGAACGGACGAAGCTCCTTTGTTGATACAGGTAGCTGACGAGAATTCAGATAATTTGGAAGAGACTGCTAAAAAAGTAGCTGATTTGCTTCGTACTGATGAGAATGTATATAATGTAAAGAGCTCGTTTGAAGATGGAGCTCCTGAAGTAAATATTGTTATTGACAGAGTCAGAGCCGGGATATTCGATTTGAATGTTAGCACCATTATGTCTGCCGTATCTGATTATTTATCGGCCCGCGACGGAGGAAGTATGGAGCTGAAAGGCGAATTAACCAGTATTAAATTGGAATCTCCTGATGTTAGGTTAGATCAACTAAAAGATTTGAAAGTATCCAATGGAGAGAGGGAAGTATTATTATCGGAAGTAGCTACTATCAATATTGGTCAGGCACCACGAGAGTTGATTCGTAATAATCAAAAGAGGGTAGCTAAAATAACAGCCATGGTAAGCGATCGCTTACCGTTCGATCATCTTGTGAAAGAAGTGGAAGAAAGTATTCATCAGTTGGATAAACCCTATACTTCTACCATAAGTGTATTAGGCCAAGAGCAAAAACGAAAAGAGGCTTTCGGTAGTTTGCAATTTGCACTTATACTTTCCATCGTATTGGTGTATATGGTTATGGCTTCGCAATTTGAATCGTTGATTCATCCCTTTACCATTTTACTCACTATTCCATTGGCCGGAGTTGGTGCCGTTTGGGCTTTCTTTATTTTAGGTCAACCTTTTAATATCATGGCTTATATCGGCATTGTAATGTTAGGAGGTATTGCGGTAAATGACTCAATTATTTTGGTAGATGCTATTAACCAGTTTAAACGATTGGGAATGCAACTGAACGAGGCAATTATAGCTGCTGGTCAACAGCGTATTCGCCCTATTTTGATGACAAGTTTAACAACTATACTTGCTTTGGTGCCTCTTACAATAGGTTTTGGCGATAGTGCTTCGCTTCGTGCTCCAATGGCAATTGCAGTGATTGGTGGCTTAATAACATCAACCTTGTTGACCTTAGTTGTAATTCCGTGTGTCTATTATGTGTTTGATAGCGTATTTGTAAGAAAGCCAAAGATTTGATCATTATCATCCAAAGAAATCGTAAATGAGAGAAGTTATAAATAGGAAGGTACTGATCAGCATGCTTTTTGTAGCACTCACAATGCTTGGGATCATATCATACAAACAATTAAAGTTTGAATTGATTCCCAATACCGAGTTTCCGATGCTGTTTGTCAATATTCAGGCAACGGCGCAACTCGATCCTAAACATATGGAGCAGGAGGGGGTGATTCCAATCGAAGGCCTGATTAGTACACTTGAAGGAATTGAAAAGATTGAAACCCGCATAAATCCTGGTAGTGCCACTGTATTTGTTTATCTGACCAAAGAAACCAATACTAAGTATGCCTATCTGAAACTGGTTGAAAAAATCGAAGGATCATCGTCTGTTTTACCTGAAAATATGATAGCAAGGGTGATTAAGGCTGATCTGGAGCAAATGAACAATCAGTTTATGACCATACAGGTGAGGGGCGAAGGCGGAGTTGATCGTATTCGAAATATTATTGAACAGGATCTGCTCGAACAACTCGAAAGCATAGATGGAATTTCGAGTGTGCAGGTTAATGGAGGTCGTCAAAAATCGGTTGAGATCATTTTTAATCAAGAAGTGCTGGATAGTTATGGTCTTACCTCAGGTCAGGTACAGCAAATGATTACCCAAGGGCAGAATGAAAAGATCTTTGCAGGAGAAGTCCATAAAGACGGTCGAAGGTATTATGTAACTGCCGAAGCGGATTATAACTCCATCGATGAAATCCGAAATATTGTTGTTAAAGCCGAAGGTCCTGTTTTATTAAAGGATATTGCAACTATAAACTTTGGGGTAAAAGAAGAAGACTCATACAGTCGTGTTAATGGCATGGAAACAGTATCGGTAGCCATGTCAAAGGCTTCGCAGGTAAATCTGATTGATTTATCGAAAAATACCCTACAAGTAATTGATAAGATTAATAAGGAGTATAAAAGCAAAGGGATTGAACTGGTGGTTGAAACCAATACCGCCGATACCATGGAGAAAAATCTTGATAGCATTATTGAATTGGCTATTGTGGGTGGTATTTTAGCGTTGTTCATCCTTTGGATCTTTCTGAATAATATTCCTTTGGTTGGAATGGTAATGCTTTCAATACCATTATCGGTTTATGGAGCATTCAATTTCTTTTTTGCTGCCGATATTTCTATCAACGTGCTAACTTTGGTAGGTTTGGCATTAGCTATTGGTATGTTGCTCGATAACAGTGTTGTGGTAATGGAAAACATTTATCGGGTAGCATCAAAAGGCATTTATTCCAACGAAGAAAGTGTTATAAAGGGAACAAAAGAGGTGTGGAGATCTGTAGCTGCGGCAACACTTACCACGGTATCTGTTTTTTTACCATTTGTTTTTGCAAAAGATATGATGTTTCGCGAAGTGGCTCGTCATGTCAGTGTTTCAATTGTTTCAACCTTAGTGGTATCTCTTTTGGTTGCATTGCTATTAATCCCGATGTTGAGTCATCTGTTCTTATCGGGTATAATGAAGCATAAAATTGTAGCACTCGAAAAGCTTTCGCTCCATAATAGGGTGGTTCAGTATTATATTCTTTTATTAAAAGCTACACTACGAAAACCAGCAGTAACCATTTTAGGTGTTGTACTCTTATTTTTTGTTGTTTTGATCATTTCGGTAGGATTAAGCATTGCAACAGCACGAGAGGCTGAAACAACCGAATTTAATATTAGCGTAGAGATGTCGTCGGGATCAACATTGGCAAATACCGATTTGGTGGTTCGAGAGATCGAAAAGCGATTGGATGGATTGGAAGAAAAAGAGGATGTAATAAGTAGGGTTCAGGATGAGCAAGCTGCAATAACCGTAAAACTCAAGGAAGATTATAAGAAGATTGCCCGAAGAACGATTCCTGAAATCAAACAAGATATTCAACAACGAATAGATAATGTTGAAGGAGGAGAAATAAACTTAACCCAAAGTTCAACATCGGCCATGGGTGGTGGCGGTGGCGGATTTGGCGTTAATCCAGGGGCTGGTATGTTATCGGTTATGGGGCTTGGAGAACAGCAAGAGAAGGTGGTGATTAAAGGAGAAGATTACGATCAGATGCTGATGGTTGCCAATGATATAAAATATTATCTCGAAAATAATATTGACAACATGCAACGTGTCAGTATCTCAACAGCTAATAATCGTCCCGAAGTACATTTAAACATGGATGCTTACCTTATGGGATTATACAATGTAGCTCCTCAAAATGTACTGTCAGAGTTATCAACGTTTAGAGGAGAAGTGAGCTCGGGCGGTCAGTTGAAGGTAAATAACGAGAGCTACGATATTGTTATGAAAACGCTTGATGATCCTCAGCAATCAGAAGTTCCTGCCAAAACCATGGAAGATCTTCAAAAGTTGAATGTTACTACAACGGCCAACACCATTGTTCCTTTACGAGATTTTGCTGAAATTAATTATGCTTCAGGTCGATCAGAGATATTAAGGGTCAATCAGGAAAAACAGATCGAAGTTACTTATCGTTTTGCCGATGAGGTTAATTCGTCTAATACATTATTGCAAGATGCCCGTCAACAGATAGACGATTTGGTTGCAACTATACCTGTACCTACTTCGGTTTCAGTAGATGTAATTCACGAAGAAGATATTTATGCCGATTATAAGTTTTTAGCCACCGTAGGTCTGATACTTATCTTTATGATTTTAGCATCGGTTTTTGAATCATTGACTGCTCCTGTTGTTATGCTGTTTTCTGTTCCATTAGCTGCCATTGGTTCATTACTTGCTTTGGTTCTTACTGGCAACTCATTATTGAATTTCAATAGTTTTATTGGGTTTTTAATACTGTTGGGCGTGGTTGTCAATAATGGTATTTTGCTCATTGATTACTCCCGCCAACTAAGACGCGAAGGTTATGGACATGCTCGTTCGTTGATTCAGGCAGGTATTTCACGCATCCGTCCTATAACCATAACAGCTATAACCACTATTATTGCTATGATGCCTTTGGCAATGGGTAAATCGGAGTATGTAAGTGTTTTAGGTGCTCCATTTGCAATTACTGTTGTGGGTGGTTTAACGTTTAGTACTTTGCTTACACTAGTATTTATGCCAACTTTTGCATTTGGTTTAGAGCAATCGCTTGATTGGATACGATCGTTATCGATCACTTTAAAACTTGTCATTTTCATTCTATGGGGGGCATGTATGTCAGCCGTTTACTATTGGTCTGATGCTTCATTTGCATGGCAATTATTATACTATGTATTGATAATAGCAGGAGTTCCGGCGATTGTATATTTTGTCAGATCATCGCTTCGCATGGCCAATAGTGAGTTAATAGGACAGGAGGATGAGGTTACTATAAGGGTTCGAAATCTGGTAAAGGTTTACGATAGAGACGGCCGTTTTAATCGCGAACGAAAAGCACGGGATGTAAAGCATAAATTTCTTTTATCACAAAAAGAAGTATCGTTGAAAGAAACCCTTAAAAGGCTCATTTGGCAAATACCGTTATTGGGTTTTATGGCTTATTTTACTTGGTGGTATCTCGATTCGGCATTTTTAGGATTGGTTTTTACCATTTTAAATTATTTCATTTTAAGAAGCATTTACAATGCTGTGGCTCTTTTATGGAGGTATGAAAGGCATACAGAAAAATCAGAGAAATGGGATAAACGCGCTTTGTTTGTCATCAAGTGGTTTTATCCTTTGGTAACGGCCATTGTTTTCTTTATTCATTGGGATTCGCCAGCTACGTCAATATGCATGCTGTTAATCTGGTATGTATTGTATGGCTTAATTGCTTCGGGGAATAAGCTCAAAAGGGAGAAAATGAATATTGAGCGAATTTCGGGGCGTTTTGCAGGTATCAGAAGAAGTTACTATCGATTATTAAAAGGTATTCCATTTATTGGTAAAGAAAAAACACCGTTTAAAGCTTTAAAAGGCGTTTCGTTAGAAATGAAAACTGGTATGATTGGTCTGTTAGGGCCCAATGGAGCCGGTAAAACAACTTTAATGCGTATTATCTGTGGTATTCTTGATCAGAGTTACGGTAAGGTATACATCAATGGATTTGATACGGCTGAAAAACGCGAAGAATTGCAAGGATTAATTGGTTACCTGCCTCAGGAATTTGGTACCTACGAAAACATGAGTGCATTTGAGTTTCTCGATTATCAAGCCATGTTGCGAGGAATTAAGATTGATTCTATCCGAAAAGAACGATTGGAATATGTGTTGAAATCAGTGCATATGTGGGAGCGAAAAGATGATAAAATTGGATCTTTTTCGGGTGGTATGAAACAGCGTATTGGTATAGCCATGATCTTACTTCATCTACCTAAAATATTGGTGGTTGACGAACCAACAGCTGGGCTTGATCCTCGCGAGCGTATCCGATTCCGTAATTTGTTGGTTGAGTTAAGTAAAAATCGTGTTGTGTTGTTCTCAACTCATATTATCGAAGATATTTCAAGTTCGTGTAATCAGGTGGCAGTAATGAAAAAAGGTGATTTGAAATATTGGGGAGTTCCAACCGATATGGTGAATATTGCCAAGGGCAAAGTTTGGCAATTCGATGTTAAGGCAACAGAGTTTGATGAGGTCAATCAGAAATTTACCATTGTCCATCATATGCGCGATGGAGATAACATAAGAGTTCGATGTCTTACTGAAGATAAACCAACAGAAAATGCCATTCCTGTTCAGGCTGTTCTTGAAGACGCATATATGTGGTTGTTGAAGAATAAGGAAATGAATAATAAAGCTATTTGATTGTAAGCTGTGTTTAATGCTAAATGGAAGCGAATGAATAAAATAAAATATTATCTGAATAAAGTAATGAGCGGATCATCTATCACCTTTGTGAAATATAATCTGAAGGTGGTTTTTGGAAATAAATTTGTTTATTTTCTTGGATCATCTCTTATTTTCTACTTTTTAGTGACTTTGATTAATTTATTTACTTCAGATACAGAAACGGTTCAAGGAGTTTATTATCAGCTGATGTTTCCGGCTTTTTTACTCGTTTTCTTTCCAACTTCATATGGAATTCAGAATGATGAAGATGCTCGTATTTTAGAGATTTTATTCGGCATACCTAATTATCGCTATAAAGTTTGGCTGTTCCGTTTGGCAATCTCATTTTTTATAGTGTTTTGGTTTGTGTTTATTTTGGCTTCATTAAGCAGTATTTTATTGATTAATGTACCTAAATGGGAAATGACCTTACGCTTAATGGTTCCGGTTGTATTAATTGGTATGCTCGGCTTTTTCTTTAGTACTGTAATTAAAAATGGAAATGGTACTGCTGTTATAGTAGTTATAATTGGTTTATTAGCCTGGATATTTATGGAAATTTTGGGAAATAGTGGGTGGAACTTGTTTTTAAATCCATTTGATTTACCCAGTAATATGAGTGAGGCTGTTTGGGCAAATATTGTTCTCAAACACATCCGAATTTGGACGATTGTTTCTGTGGTGGCTGGCTTGTGGGGCTTACTTAATCTTCAGCAACGAGAGAAGTTTATAAAATAGAATAAAGGAAAAAAGCGCCTTTAGGCGCTTTTTTTATATGATAATAATATTCAGCATTAACTTTCAGCCATCTTACCATGACTTAAAATTTCGCGGGCCATTTCTAATATTGTAGTATCATCCAATTCGACAATGCCGCCATCCGGGCCTTGTTCTAAGTGGATTCCTACGCTTCTTCCCCGATCGTAGTTGGCACCGCCAAAGTAATTTCTTACAGTCTCTACGTCGAGGTGCAGTTCTTCTGCAATTGTCTTAATACTTCCATCAGGTAGACTATCTTTAATTCTCCTGAGTTGATTAAATGTGATTGTCGCTGTACTCATTTCGAAATGTTTTAAGTGACACAATACTGAGTAATAAATATAAAAAAAAAATCGAAAAATTAAAATTAAATTAACATGAATGTCATTGATTACAAGATGTATTACATGCTTGATTTTATTTGTCTAAACAGTGCAAAAGCACTGTTATATTGATGTATAAGTATATATTTTTAACGAATTAATATGCATTTTTAATGCAAGCGAAATTTGCAATGGTAAATGAGTGTTTTACTATTTTTGCGACAAAATGTAATCTGGAAGTTGCAATATTTTATATGTTGTTATTGTATAATTATACAGAATTAGTGGGAAGTCAAAAGTGTAAATATTGGGCGCGTTTTTTCAAAGTATGCAATTTGGGTACTTTGCATTAAATATTTAGTTGCGGTATTTATGGCTAAATATTAAATTCGCATTTTTAGAAAAGAAATTAATAAACATGATACAACGTATTCAATCAATTTATCTACTCATCAGTGCATTGTTGACTGGTAGTATGTTTTTTGTACCATTGGCCGAATTGGCTAACGATAATGATACCTATACTCTTTTATACAGAGGATTAGCAAATAGTGAGCAATTATCGACACCAACATTGGCATTGGCTATATTGGTAACACTAACCACATTAGTTTCGATTGTTACAATATTTTTATACAAAAAACGAATGATTCAAATCCGTTTATGTGGTTTGAATATGGGCTTATTATTAGGTACTACAGGAATGATTTATTTCTTGGGGTCGCAATTGTCTAAAGATTTATCAGCTGAAATATCGTACAATATTCCAATGGTTTTTCCAATTGTAGCATTGATATTAACCTTTTTGGCTATTCGCTCTATAGGTAAAGATGAAGCTTTAATTAAATCAATGGATCGTATTCGATAATCAGATATAACAAAAATAAAAACGGGATTTCATAAATGAAATCCCGTTTTTTATAGCTAGTAGCCACAGCTATTATAATCCTAATACCATTTCTTCTGGATTGAAACCTCCCTGTAATAGTTTGGCCGGATCTTCAAGCATTTGCTTTACTTTCACCAAAAAACCAACCGAATCTTTACCATCAATTATGCGGTGATCGTAAGATAGAGCCAAATACATAATAGGACGTATTTCCACTTTTCCGTTTACAGCAACCGGACGCTCAACAATATTGTGCATTCCCATTATAGCCGATTGTGGCGGGTTGATGATAGGAGTACTCAACATTGAGCCAAAAACACCTCCATTGGTAACAGTAAAAGTTCCTCCACTCATCTCTTCAATACTTATTTTACCTTTACGAGCTTTTTCAGCCAGGCTCTTCAATGTTGATTCAATATCATGAAGTTGTAATGTCTCAACGTTTCTTATTACCGGAACCATTAGCCCTTTAGGGGTTTGAACAGCAACAGATACATCATGAAATTCAGGCATTACAATCTCTTCACCATCAATCATAGCATTCACCATTGGGTGATGTTTTAATGCTAAAGATGCTGCTTTGATAAAGAATGACATAAAGCCCAATTTTACCCCATGAGTTTCGACAAACTTATTCTGATATTTTTTTCTTAGTGCCATTACTGCTGACATATCCACCTCATTGAAGGTAGTTAGCATGGCTGTTTCATTTTTAACGGCAACCAATCTTTGACTTAACTTTTTACGAAGGTTAGTCATTTTTTGGCGCGCCATCTCACGACTGGCATCAGCTGAAACAAAAGCCGAAGTATTATTTTCTGAACCACTTGATGTAGGTGCATTTTTAGCCAACTCTACTTCTCGTGACGAAATTCTTTTCAATCCGTTAATTACATCATCAACCGATAAATTAGCTTCTTCCATCATCTTTTTAGCTAATGGAGATATTTTAGCTTTATCGTATTGTGTCGGTTTATCTTCCTTTGGTTTTGCTGTTTCTTTTACCAGTTCCTCTTGTTTTGGCTCTGCTTTCTTTGGCTCTTCTTCAATTGAAGTATCAGCCTGAGGAGCTGCAGGAGCTTCTCCTGCAAAATCGGTATCAATACTACAGGCAACTGAATCAACAGCAACGGTTTCGCCACCTTCAACTAATAATTTTATTTTACCAGCTTCGGTTGCTAATAGTGATAGAGTTGCTTTATCGGATTCAATTTCTGCTATTTCTTGATCTTTAGTCACTATATCACCATCCGACACTAGCCAGCTGGCTAGTTCTACTTCTGAGATTGATTCTCCTGGTGAAGGGACTTTTATTTCAACTATCATAATTCAAAATTTGTATCGATAACAGACGCATGGTCTGCCAGGGTTATTCAGATTGTTTTTTATATAGAGAACCTCGATGGTTCTTCAAAATACTTATGTTGTTTCAGAATTTCTTTTCTTGTAAGGCCTTCAACACATTGTAAACCACAATATTTCTGTTTCCGTTTGCAATGACAGTTCTTAAATACCTTATTAATGATTTCATTCTGACCTACTACATGTAAACCGTTTAATCCGGTTGCTGGACTACCACTAGCAAGTCGGGCAACAGGTACCAGCTCTACATCAGTCATCTTATCTTGAATATAATACCAGGCACCCATGTTTTCAGGCTCTTCCTGAACCCATAAATGTAACAATGCGTTACTGTATTTTTTATTGATGGCTTCAACCTGCTTTTTAGGATATGGATGAATTTGTTCCAATCGGATTAAAGCAATATCTGTGGCATTGAGTTCTTCTTTACGAGCAAGCAAATCGTAATAAATTTTACCCGAACAGTAAACAACTCTTTTTACAGTTTCAACTTCAACATTGTTGTCGTCAATAACTTCCTTAAACCCTTCTTTTGTAAAATCGTCAATAGATGAAATACATTTAGGATGACGTAACAAACTTTTAGGCGTAAATATCACCAAAGGAACTCTGAAATTACGTTTCATCTGACGACGTAATACATGGAAGAAGTTAGCCGGAGTTGTACAATTCACAAGCTGCATGTTATTACGTGCTGCTAATGATAAGAAACGTTCGATACGTGCACTTGAATGTTCAGGTCCTTGTCCTTCAAAACCGTGGGGAAGGTATAGAACCAAACCATTCATCAGCCCCCATTTTTCTTCGGCCGATGAAATATATTGGTCAATAATTACCTGAGCTACGTTATAAAAATCTCCAAATTGAGCTTCCCAAACAGTTAATGCATTAGGTTTTGCCAAGGCATAACCGTATTCAAACCCCATCACTCCATATTCAGACAGAAGTGAGTTGTAAATTTCAAATGGCGCCTGATCTTCGGAAACAAATTGCAATGGGCGATATCTTTCTTCACTGTCTTCAACTGTCATTACAGCATGTCGGTGTGCAAACGTTCCACGCTCAGCATCCTGACCACTGATGCGCACCGGATGACCTTCGGTTAGCAGTGAAGCGTAAGCTAATTGTTCCCCCAAAGCCCAATCGAGTTTGTCTTTCTCAACCATTGTTACTCGATCTTTAACAATCTTCTCCAACTTTTTAAAGAACTTCTTGTCTTCGGGTAGATGATTAATACGATCCAATAAGAAGAGAGCTTTTTCTTTATCTATTCCGGTATCAGGTGAGACAACAAAGTCATTATCGCTTGAGTAATCGTATTCTTTCCAATCGTCATGTAAAAAGCGTTGGATGATAACCTTATCAATTTCTTTTGATTCGGATAAAGCGTCCTCCATCTTTTGGTTAAAAAGTTCAGCTTCTTTTTGAGCATCTTCCTTTGAAACCACATTTTCTTGTTGAAGTTTCAAATTATAAATGTCGCGCGGATTTGGATGCTTTGCAATTGCTTTATATAAGGTTGGTTGGGTAAAGCGTGGTTCATCACCTTCGTTATGTCCGTATTTACGATACGATAGAATATCTATAAATACATCAGAATTGAAGTTTTGTCTAAACTCAAGAGCTAACTCAACCGCATAAACCAAAGCTTCTACATCATCACCATTCACATGAAAAACCGGCGATCGGGTTACCTTTCCCACATCGGTACTGTATGTCGACGAACGGGCGTCGAGGTAGTTGGTAGTAAAGCCAACCTGGTTGTTAATTACAATATGTATGGTTCCACCTGTTTTATATCCTTGTAGCTGTGCCATTTGAACTACCTCGTAGGCAATTCCCTGACCAGCGATAGCAGCATCACCATGAATTACAACAGGTATAACTTTATCGTAATTTTTATCGTATTTATGATCGATTTTTGATCTTGAAATTCCTTCAATTACAGGAGCCACAGTCTCGAGGTGAGATGGGTTGGGAGCTAAATTAACTTTAACTTTTTTTCCTGTTTCGGTTTCAATTTCGTTGGTGTAACCCAAATGGTATTTTACATCACCCAACGAAATACCGTCTTCGTATTCATCTCCATTAAATTCTTTGAATACGTTTTTATAAGGTTTTTGAAGTATGTTAGTTAATACATTTAAACGACCGCGATGTGCCATTCCAATCATCACTTCTTCAACACCCATTTCTGCACCTTTATTAATAATAGCGCTTAATCCGGGAATTAAAACCTCTGATCCTTCTAAAGAGAAGCGTTTTTGTCCAACAAATTTACGGTGTATAAAATTTTCGAAGCCGGCAGCCATATTTAGCTGATGAAAAATCTTACGCTTTTTTTCAGCACTGAAATTAGGTGTATTACACTCCAGCTCCATTTTTCCTTTTAGCCAACTAATGATCTCAGGATGGCGAATGTAAAGGTATTCCACAGCAACCGATTGGCAATAGGTTTGTTGCAAATGCTCAATAATCTTTCGAAGTGGAGCTTTACCAATACCAATTTCATTCCCCGCATGAAAGGTAGTATCTAAATCTTTTTCCGATAATTTAAAATTTTCGATGTCAAGAGTCGGATAGTACTTGCGGCGCGAACGAACTGGATTTGTTTTAGTAAATAAATGTCCTCTCTGACGATAAGCATGAATCAAATCTAATACCAGAAATTCTTTATCTACCAGTCCGGAAGATCCATTGGGTTGCTGATAATTTTTAAGAGCGAAGTCGAATCCCTGAAAAAAGCGTTGGTAGCTCTCATCTACCGATTCGGGATCATTTTGATACTGTTGGTATAATTGATCGATGGCTTCTATATTGCTGTTGCCAACGAATGAAAATTTATCCATAAGAATTGCGTTTCCTATTGATTATAAATATATGTTCAGAACAATTGGTTCTGCTTTTGGGGCGACAAAGTTAAGTAAAATGTCATCCATGATGTGTCAGTATTGTCTATATTTAAGTACAAATGTTTAATTTCATCCGCCAAAATGAAATAGAATTATGACACCAGGATTCCTTAACTCCATTGCCTCATATTATTATGAAAAAACAGACTTGTCGAAATATTGTTTCGTGTTCCCGAGTCAAAGGGCAGGTATTTTTTTTACAAATTATTTACGACAGTTGGTAAAGGATCCAACCTGGGCACCTAAAATTATTACTGTTAATGATCTTTTTGCCTCATTATCTTCTTCAATAATTGCCGATAATATTACCCTACTTTTTACCTTACACAAGGTTTATATAAAGGTAACGGGGAAGGAAGTCAGCTTCGAAGAATTTTTGCCATGGGGCGAAATGTTGTTGAATGATTTTGACGATATTGATAAATATTTGGTTTCTGTAGAGCAATTGTTTTCGAATTTGGTGTCGTTAAAAGAACTGGATGATGATTATTCGCATCTTTCGGAGCAACAGTTAGAAGCTATTCAATCGTTTTGGAGTGCTTTTGAACAGAAAAAAAGATCGGAACACCAGGATTATTTTCTCGAAGCATGGAAACAGATTCCTAAAGTGTATAAGGCCTATCGTGAGGAATTACAAAAGGATGATTTGGCTTACGAAGGAATGGTATATCGCCTCATAGCTGAAAAAATCACAGTTGGTGTTGATATGGATATCAAATGGGACAGAGTGGTTTTTGTAGGCTTAAATGCCTTAACTCCTGCCGAAAATAAATTGATGAAGCAATTGCAGAAAAAGCAAATGGCCGATTTCTTCTGGGATTATTCGCCTTGGATGATGGAGAAGGATGAGGATGTCAAGTTTAAGCGTAGAGGTCCCGGTTTCTTTATAGAAGAGAATTTACTTCAGTTTCCTTCACCAAAAGATTTCAATATGCCTTTGAATACCGAAGGTCCGGAAATTACCATAACAGCAGTTGCCAATCCAACAGAGCAGTTAAAATCGGTTCATCAGTTTTTAGATCAAGAATATGTCAGCGATATGAAATCGGCTGTAGTTTTGGCCGATGAAACATTGCTGATGCCTGTATTGCATGGTATTCCGCCAAAAGTTGATAAGGTGAATGTAACCATGGGATATCCGTTGAATCATACGCCGGCTTACGGTTTGATTGATTTGTTATTGAATCTTCAACAACAAATACGTAAAGGTAGCGGAAGTGATGTGTGGATGTATCACCGTCATGTGTTACCACTGCTGCAACAGCAATATATTTCGATGTTGGCCGAGGCTGATACCCGAAGTTTGCATAAGCAACTGGTGAAAAATAATGCCATTTTTGTGAAGGCAAGCAGCTTGCATATCAACGAACTTTTTAGAAGTATTTTTACAAAGGTTAGTACCGGTTCTGAGTTATCAGCCTATTTGATTGAAATATTGGGCAAAGTATATGAGTTATTACAGCCCGATGAGAATAAGATTCTCGAAAAGGAATTTATTTTTGCCCTTCAAAAGTGTATTGTTCGATTGCAAGACTTGTTGGAGCAAAATGCACAGGCAGATATCGATTCTCGAACCTGGGTGCGATTGTTTAAGAAGTTGGCTGAATTTCAAACGGTTCCTTTCCGAGGTGAACCATTGGCCGGATTACAGGTGATGGGGATATTAGAAACCCGTGCTCTGGATTTCGATAAGTTAATTATTCTGGATTTAAACGAAGGCGTTTTTCCGCGTACATCAGCCCCTAATACTTTTATACCTGCTACTTTACGCTCTGGATTTAGTTTGCCTACCATTGAGTTTCAGGATACAATTTTTTCGTATTACTTCTTTCGTTTGATTCACAGGGCTAAAAAGGTGGAAGTACTTTATTCAACCGGTGCACAAGGGATGAAATCGAACGAGATGAGTCGATACCTGTATCAGCTTAAATACGAGTTTAATGCCCAAATAAATATGCGTACCCTTTCAGGGCAGGTTTCTTTGATGAACCCGCCTTTGGTTACGGCTAATAAAAACGAAGAGGTTAAAGAGCGTTTATCTTCGTTTAAAACGGACGGAAAAAAATTGCTCTCACCAAGTGCTCTTTCCGTTTACATCGAATGTCCGATGCGATTTTTCTATCAAAAAATTGTAGGTATAAAAGAGCCGGATGAAATTACCGAAGAAGCAGATGCTCGTATTTTTGGTCTGATTTTTCACGATGCTGTTGAGCATCTTTATAAAGGAAAGGCTGGCAAAGAAGTTCAGGCTGATGATATTGATTATTGGCTGAAAAATACTGCATTGATTGATCAGCTAATTAAAGATGGTTTCCGCAAGTATCTGATGGATTACGATCAGGGACGACAATCGTTTGCCGAAATACAAGGACGTAATGTAATGGTGTTTGAGGTGATAAAACGTTATCTGATTCAATTCCTGAAGTTAGAGAAGAAAAAAGCACCCTTTACGATAATTGATTTGGAGAAACATGTGGAATGGAACTACACAACCACAGATGGTTTAAACCTGAAGTTAGGTGGTATTATTGACCGTTTAGAGGAAAAAGATGGAATCTGGAATGTGATGGATTACAAAACCGGATCGGGTGTTGCAGAAGTTAGTGCTGTGGAAGATTTGTTTGATACGGATAAGCATAAGAAAAACAAAGCCATCTTTCAGACTTTATTGTATTCTTTGATATTGGATGAAACAGAGAATGCCTTGGTGCCCAAACAACCTTCTGTTATTTGGGTACGCGATGTATTTAAAGCCAATTACGATACTAAACTGTATTTGAAGGAGGGTAGAAGTTCTAAAAATCCTATTCTTTTACAATCGGTAAAAGACGAATTCAAAGCTAATCTTGAGAATTTGTTGGAAGAAATTTATGATGAGACAATTCCTTTTAATGCAGCTGAAGATACCGATAAATGTCGCTACTGTACGTTTAAAGTCTTATGTAACAGGTAGTAATTGTTAATGGTGATTGGTTAATGATAAATGAAAATAGAATCATTGAATTGGTAATCGGTAATCATCTCATCAATTAATTGGTAATCATTTACAATTTAACAATTGCGCGACTCAACAATTAAACATTAATCATTTAAAAGGTCTGGCCTGATTTGTTTGGTGCGCTCAAAAGCTTTTTGTTCGCGCCATTCATCAATCTTTGCATTGTTACCACTTAAAAGTACATCAGGCACTTTCCATCCATTATAATCTGCCGGACGAGTGTAAACAGGGTGAGATAATAATCCATCCTGAAAACTATCGGTTAAAGCCGAAGTCTCATCAGACATTACGCCAGGTATTAAACGAATAATGGCATCGCTAATAACTGCTGCCGCCAGTTCACCGCCAGTTAATACATAGTCGCCAATGGTTAGTTCCATGGTAATGTAATGATCGCGTATTCGCTGATCGACACCTTTGTAATGCCCGCAAAGAATAATGATATTACCTGATAATGACAGTGTATTAGCAACTTTTTGGTTAAAACGTTCTCCGTCAGGAGTAACATATATTATATGGTCGTAGTCTCTTTCGGCTTTCAGTTTATCGATTAAATCGGCAATGGGTTGAATGGTCATAACCATGCCTGCACCACCACCAAAAGAGTAATCATCTACTTTATTGTGTTTATCAAGCGAATAGTCCCTGATGTTATGAAAATACATTTCTACTAATCCTTTATCCACTGCACGTTTAACAATCGATTCGGTTAAAGGACCTTGAA
The DNA here is from genome assembly GCF_963668385.1 of uncultured Carboxylicivirga sp. Classification (GTDB taxonomy): domain Bacteria; phylum Bacteroidota; class Bacteroidia; order Bacteroidales; family Marinilabiliaceae; genus Carboxylicivirga. The sequence goes on along the minus strand of NZ_OY764327.1, from coordinate 4,765,941 downwards.
ACATTTCAGGAAAAAGTGTAAGTATATCAATTCGCATGACAGTCTGTAATTTTTGGCGCAAATATAGTAATATTGATTCAAGTTCACGTCAATCTTTTATCAGATCAAGAGAAAGAGCATATCAACTAAAGTATATTAATTTATAAGATTAAATGTGTTGGACAAAATGGATGTTATTCTCTTATTTTTAGCTAAAAAGTTTGCCACTTACGCGATAAACAATATATTCGTAGGATAAATGAATTGAGACAAGGCCTGTGGGTTTTGCGAAAAAGAACTGAAAGCTTATGGAAGCAAATGACCTAAACAAACCTCTTGAAAACGAGAATGGTTTGAATTCAGAAGAACAATCTGAAAATATGTCGGTAGAGAACACATCGTCTGAGAAAGAGGGAAGTAATAGCGATAGTGTAGAGCAAGTGGAATCAGCAGATGTGAATGCTGTTTCGGAAGAAGAGGTAGCTGAAGATTCGGCTGATAAGGAAGAACAGGTGGCAGAACTAGAACCTGTTGATCATATAATGCTTCATAAAGAGGAGCTTGTAAAACGATTGAAAGATGTTCTGAAAAACTATCCTGTTGAAAAGATTAAGGATGAAGTTGAAGCAATAAAAGCTGCTTTCTACAAAAAACACAAAGCTGAGCTTGAAGATTTAAAACGTAAGTTTGTTGAAACAGGCGAAGCTGAAGAAAATTTTGCTCCACCAGTTGATAGTCTTGAAATAGACTTAAAGCGTATGCTTCAGGAGTTTAAAGCTCGCAGGGCAGAATTTAATCGTCGTTTAGAAGAAGAAAGACAAAATAACTACCAGGCAAAGCTTGATGTAATTGAAGCAATTAAAGAGTTGATTAACGGCCAGGAATCGTTAAACGAAACTTTTAATTCTTTCAGAGAGTTACAGCAACGATGGAGAAACATAGGTCATATTCCACAAGAAAAAGTACATGATTTGTGGGAGACATATAACTATCATATTGAGAATTTTTACAATTATATAAAAATCAATAAAGAGCTTCGCGATCTTGATTTGAAAAAGAATATGGAAGCCAAGATTGATTTGTGCGAAAAAGCTGAAAAATTATTGTTAGAACCAACAATTGTTAAGGCTTTTAAAACCCTACAGAAATATCACGATCAGTGGCGCGAAATAGGTCCTGTTCCTCACGATAAAAAAGAAGAATTATGGGCGCGTTTTAAAGAAGCTACTTCACTAATTAATAAACGTCATCAAGAGTATTTTGAAGGATTAAAAGATCAGTTGCAAAAAAATCTGGAAGCTAAAACTGAACTTTGCGAAAAAGCTGAAGCTTTAAAAACAGAAGGCTTGCATACTCCTAAAGAGTGGGAAGCAAAAAGTAAAGAATTGATTGAACTACAGAATATCTGGAAAACAATCGGCTTTGCTCCTAAAAAAGACAATAATAAAATATACGATCGTTTTCGTACAGCTTGTGATTCGTTTTTTAATGCAAAGCGTGAATTCTTTAAAACATACAAATCGGAACAATCGCATAATCTGCAGCTGAAAACAGAACTTTGTTTGCAAGCCGAATCGATGAAAGAAAGTACCGATTGGAAACGTACTACTGATGAGTTTATTAAAATTCAGAAGCGTTGGAAAGAAATTGGACCTGTACCACGCAAGCAAAGTGATGCCATTTGGAAACGTTTCCGATCAGCATGTGATGCCTTTTTCGATCATAAATCAAATTTCTTTAGTCATAAGGATGAAGAACAAGATAAAAATCTTGAATTAAAAGAAGCTTTAATTAAAGAAGTTGCAGCTTTTGATGCATCGGATAATTCAGAAGAGAATTTCGAAAAACTTCAGAGTTTCCAACATCGTTGGTCCGAAATAGGGCATGTGCCAATTAAAGATAAAGACCGTGTAAACCAGGAATTCAGAGGTTTGATCAATCAATATTTCGATAATTTAAATATGGATGAGTATCACAAAAATGTGGAGAAATTCCGTAACAAAATCGAAAATTATAAGTCAAACGATATGTCGGGCGATCGATTAACGATTGAACGAAATAAGATCATCAATAAACTGAAACAATTAGAGAATGATATTACGGTTTGGGAAAACAATATTGGATTTTTTGCCAAATCGAAAAAATCGGAAGCTTTGGTTCGAGATTTTAAACATAAAATCGAAACCGGACGCCGAAATATCAAGCTTCTCAATAAGAAGTTGGATATGTTAGACAATGTAAATGAATAATAAAAATAGAAGGTCGACTAAAAGTTGACCTTTTTTTGTTTCAAACCGCTAATGTATCATCATTTTTGATGGTATTTTTCTACCTTTGTGGTTTTTAATTTTGACTCGTCAGAGTTGTTGGAATGATAATTTAAAAATACTGTTGTGCCGGAAACAAGATATGTATTTGTCACAGGGGGTGTAGCCTCCTCTTTGGGAAAAGGAATTATATCAGCCTCATTGGCTAAGTTGTTGCAAGCAAGAGGTTATAGTGTTACTATTCAAAAGCTGGATCCTTATTTAAATGTTGATCCCGGAACGTTAAATCCATATGAACATGGTGAATGTTACGTTACACAAGATGGTGCTGAGACCGATTTGGACTTAGGACACTACGAACGTTTTTTGAATGTACCTACTTCACAGGCTAATAATGTTACTACCGGTCGCATTTATCAAAATGTGATTAACAAAGAGCGTAAGGGTGATTATCTGGGTAAAACAGTTCAGATTATTCCTCATATTACCGATGAGATCAAACGTAATATTAAATTATTAGGTACTAAGCATAAGTATGATGTCGTAATTACTGAAATTGGTGGAACTGTTGGTGATATCGAATCGCTTCCTTATGTAGAGGCTGTCCGTCAGTTAAAGTGGGAACTTGGTCATAGAGCCGCCGTTATACATTTAACATTGGTTCCTTATTTAAATGCTTCGGGCGAGCTTAAAACAAAACCAACTCAGCACTCGGTAAAAGCTTTGTTGGAAATTGGTGTTCAACCAGATGTTTTGGTTTTACGTACCGAGCATAATTTAGCTGCCGACATACGCAAGAAAGTTGCACTTTTCTGTAATGTTAATCCAAAGGCTGTTATTCAGTCTATTGATGTAAAAACCATTTACGAAGTACCTGTTAAAATGCAGGAAGAAGGATTGGACGAAATCATTCTTGAAAAAGTACAATTACCTATTTCAGAAAAACCGGCTCTTAAAGAGTGGAAAGGATTTCTGAAAAAAATGAGTAAAGCTACCAAAGAGGTTAAGATAGGTTTAGTAGGTAAATATGTTGAATTAGCTGATGCATACAAATCAATAATCGAAGCATTGATTCATGCGGCTACTTACAACGATCGTAAGATGAAAATTGAGTTAATTCATTCCGAAGGATTAACTGATGCGAATGTTGCTGAAAAACTAGCTGGATTAGATGGAGTATTGGTTGCACCAGGTTTTGGTCATCGTGGTATCGATGGTAAATTGGTTGCTGTAAAATATGTTAGAGAAAATAATATCCCATTTCTAGGTATCTGTTTAGGTATGCAATGTGCGGTAATTGAATACGCTCGCAATGTACTTAATCTACCCGATGCTAATTCTATTGAGATGAATCATTCTACGGTTGATCCTGTCATTAACTTAATGGAAGATCAAAAGAATGTAAGTGAAATGGGAGGTACCATGCGTTTAGGTGCTTACGAATGTTCGTTGGTTAAAGGAACCAATTCTGCTCAGGCTTATGGAAAAGAATTGGTTCACGAACGTCATCGTCATCGTTACGAATTTAATAGTGATTATTTAGAAGCATACGAAAAAGCGGGAATGAAAGCAGCTGGATGCAATCCTGATACTGGTTTGGTTGAAATTATGGAGATTCCTGCACACAAATGGTTTGTAGGTGTTCAGTTTCACCCAGAGTATAGCAGTACAGTAGTTAATCCACATCCTATTTTTATGGCATTTGTAAAAGCTGCCATTTCAGAATAAAAAATATAACTAGCAAAAAATGGATAAAAATTCAATAACTGGAATAGTATTAATCGTTCTCATCTTTGGGTTCTTCACGTGGTGGAACAGACCATCGGAGGAGCAGCTAGCGCAACAGAAACGCCAGCGCGATTCCATTGAACGTGTTGAAAGTCAACAAGCCAAAGCTGATCGAATTGCCAAAGCAGCACAGTTAGAAAAAGAAGCAAAAGCTGAAGCAGAAAAAGATTCGGCTACTATTGCGGAAGAAATGAGTAATAAATACGGATTGTTAGCCGAAGCTGCCCAAGGTGAACAAAGCTTTGTAACATTAGAAAATGATGTTATGAAACTAACACTTAGCAATAAAGGTGCTCGTGTTTATTCTGTTGAGCTTAAGAATTACAAAAGATACGACGAAAGTCCTGTTATTTTAATGGATGGTGATCAAAACCGTTTTGGTTTTAAATTCACTCACAATAGTCGCTTTTTTCATACCAACGATTTATACTTTAAAGCACTTCCTCAAACATCTTCTAACAAAATTGATTTTGTGGTAAATGCTGCCGAAGGTCAATTAATGTTCTCATACGAGTTGCCAGAGGATAGTTATATGGTGGATTTTGATATCACTACTCAAAATTTGGGTAATGTTATTGCAACCGCTAATGGATCCTTAGATATCGATTGGGATATGGAAGTTCCAGCACAGGAAAAAGGTATAAGTTTCGAACGTCGTTATTCAGGTATTTATTACCGTTTTGCCGAGGAAGATGTTGATCATATCAGTGCAAGTGGTACAAAATCAGAAGAATTACGTACTAAGTTGAAATGGGTTGCCTTTAAAGATCAGTTCTTTTCATCGGTATTTATCTCAAAAGATCATTTCTTAAGTGGAAATGTGAAAGCTGAAGCGCCAAGCGATGATAAGCACCCAAATATTATGGATGCTACAGCTATGGTTGCGGTTCCTTTTGATGGAAACAGCAAAGAAAGCTTCAATTTCTATTTTGGACCAAACGATTTTAAAGCCTTAAAGCCATATGAAGATTTAGGTCTTCGTCAATTGGTATATTTAGGATGGAGTTTCTTGCGTTATATCAACTTGGGTGTTATTGAGGTATTCCACTTCCTTGAAAGATACATTAGTAATTATGGTTTGATCATTTTAATTCTAACCATTCTTATTAAACTGATCATTTTCCCATTCACATACAAATCGTATGTGTCAACTGCTAAAATGAAAGTATTGAAACCTCAGATTGAGGAAATCAATAATAAGATACCTAAGGAAAAGGCGATGGAGCGTCAGCAGGCAACCATGGCATTATACCGAAAAGCAGGTGTAAATCCTATGGGTGGATGTTTACCTATGTTATTCCAGATGCCAATTTTGTTTGCCATGTTCCAGTTCTTCCCAGCATCTATCGAGTTGCGTGGAGAAAGCTTCTTATGGGCAACCGATTTATCATCGTATGATGCAATTATAACCTGGACAACAGATATCCCATTGATTACGAAATTCTATGGTAATCACGTTAGTTTGTTCTGTTTATTAATGGCAATCACAAATATTGTTTATACTTACATTAATCAGGAAATGACTCAAAGTAGTCAGCAAATGCCTGGTATGAAAGGTATGATGTATATGATGCCGGTAATGTTCCTGGTTTTCTTTAATAATTATGCGGCCGGTTTGAGTTATTATTATTTCATCTCAACATTAATTACAATTGGTCAAACATTGTTGATTCGTCGTTTTGTAGATGAAGAAGCTTTGTTAGCAAAATTGAAGGCAAATCAGAAAAAACCATCCAAGAAATCGAAATTTCAACAACGATTAGAAGATATGCAAAAGCAACAGCAAATGGCTGCTCGCAATCGCAAAAAATAGAAATATAGAGAATTAGATAGTTATAGAAAAGGCTGTTCCGAAAAGGGCAGCCTTTTCTTGTTTTGCTATGAAGATAAAGTAGATAGCATGTTCAACTTATTCTCAAATTGGCTGTTTAAATAGTAGCATTTGATATAGATCAATTCAATTTCTTATCATAGGTCAAGTATTTGATAAGGAGCTTGAGCGTACATTTGTATCAAAGAAATAACAAAATAAAAACATTTAAAATATAAGATTATGAAATTAGGAGTAACAGGTGCAACAGGCCAATTAGGACAATTAGTAGTTGAACAATTGAAAAAAAGAGTAGCACCCGAGGATGTAGTAGCTTTAGTACGTACACCTGAAAAAGCAAGTGGTTTAGGAGTTGAAGCTCGATCTTTTGATTATTCACAACGCGAAGGGCTGGAGGATTCACTAAAAGGAATTGATTATTTACTATTAATTTCCGGCAGTGAAGTTGGTCAAAGAGCTACTCAACATCAAAATGTAATTGATGCTGCAAAAGCAGCTGGTGTTAAGTGGATTGTTTACACAAGTTTATTAAATGCCGATTCATCAACATTAACGTTGGCTGAAGAGCATTTGGCAACAGAAAAATCTTTGAAAGAGTCAGGTATTGAACATACAATATTACGTAATGGATGGTATTCTGAAAATTATACAGGATCAATCCCAGGATCGGTTGAAGCGGGTGCATTTATTGGAAGCGCCGGAGAGGGTAAAATTTCATCGGCTGCACGTGCTGATTACGCCGAAGCTGCAGCTGTAGTAATTACAGATGATAGCTTAAAAGGTAAAATATTTGAATTAGCTGGAGATAATTATTACACATTAACAGATTTAGCTGCTGAAATTTCAAAACAAACAGGAAAAGACATTCCTTACAATAATTTACCAGAGGCTGAATACTCTAAAATATTAAAAAGTATTGGTATTCCAGAGGGATTTGCTGATGCCATTGCAAGTTGGGATTTTAGCGCATCTAAAGATGATTTATACGACAATCGTCGTCAGTTATCAAAACTAATTGGTAGACCAACCACTCCAATTGCAGAATCGGTAAAACAAGTTTTAAACTAATTTATTTCGATTATTAATACTGGAAGGTTCTGTTTGGTTATCCATTCAGAACCTTTTTAATTTATTTAAAGAACAGACAGATGAACAAACAAAATAATATTCGCAAACTATTTATTGAAGAAGATGTGATTCGTTTTCAAATCTTAGATAATAATTCGTTGATTGATGAATTAATGTTGCCAATTGGATATGAATATATCCGATCTACGTATTTTAAACATGAGTTACCTACAGAGGCAGAAATAGAATATGCTATAAATTATATCGAGGATGAATTGATGAGTAATAAAGCTCTGCTCAACACAAATGATCAATTGGTTTCGGTAGATGAAAATGTTATGAATTTATTTCGAAAAAATGGATTAACAGAAGATAGCTATGCGCGTCAACGGGTTGAAGATTTGTTTAATCAGTATGCCTACATTGTTATGGGGGCTTCTCCTGTGATTTCGGGTATTGACGTTAATCAGCAAGATGTTGCAATCATTCTGATATTACGAGAAATTTTGCATCATCTTGACTTTGATTCTATTCAATTGGCAAAACAGTGATTTTATTTGTCATCATTTCCCAACAAACCTTTATGCAAATGAGGTAGGTTGGGAATGTGTGGTAATGGTGGAATCAATTCTTTTAATGAATGTAAAGGTTCCAGTAAAATGTTTTTATTAAAATCATCAGGAGGAACAATTACTTTTAACGATAAAGGATTGATTTTTATTTCTGCTTTAGATCCCAATTCAACGGGTTCGCCATCAACATGCCCTAACATTGATTCTTCGCATTCTATCAATATTTTTTTTGTGCGAGTAATAACATCGTAGGGGCGTTGATCAAGACTTTGATCCAAAAGACTGATCAATAGTGCCGGAGCTGTAAATTTTGGAAATTCCTTGATGATGCATACATCTATCAAACCATCATCAATTTTAGCTTGAGGTGCAATATGTACGTTATTTCCCCATTGCGATGAATTGGCAAAACTTATTAGAAAAGCCGGAAGTTTATATTTTTCGCCTTCGATACTAATAGTATAGGTTTGTGATTTGTAGTTGGCAAATTCTTTAGGAATCATCTTCATATAGGCAATTGGGCCACGTTCCTTAATATTTGCGAACTTATGACTGATGAAAGCATCAAAACCAATACCTGCCACATTTAATGAAGCTTTGCCATTGATAGTTAAGGTATCAATGTTTTTTATCTTCATATGATTGATAACCTGTATCGCTCTGTTTATTCGAAGTGGTATTTGCAGATAACGAGCCAAACCATTTCCCGAACCGGTTGGGATAATAGCCATGGCTGTTTTGCTGTTGATCAAAGCAGAACCAACTTCGTTAACAGTTCCGTCGCCACCAACAGCAACCACTGCATCAAATTTGTTTACAGCATCCTTTGCTAACTCATGAGCATGTCCGGCATACTGTGTATATTGTATTTCATATTCTCCTTTTTCGGTGTCAAAATCCTTTTCAAGGAGGTTTTCAATTGTTTTTTGCTTACCAATACCCGAAATGGGATTGATTAAAAACAGTATTTTATTTTTCATTGAATGCGGGTGTATCGATAGCTTATTTGCGTTTCTGACCTCGGGTTTTAGGTTTTTTATATTTCGCAGCTAATTTTCGTCGATAGGAACCTCCCAAATTAACTTTTTTGTTTTTTTCTTTCTTTTCGTGAAATGCCGGACCACTTTTGATAACTGGTTTGGGTGCTTTGTTAATTTTAAGCCCCGCCAAAACTTCTTCTTCTGATGGAAGTAACATTTCAGATGTTTTTACATCATCAGGAAGAGGATCTATTGTTACCGTTTTTTTCATTAATTTCTGTACAGCCTCCCATTCTTCCATTTCATTATCTGATACAAAAGCGATGGCTAAACCTTTAGCATCGGCACGTCCGGTTCGGCCAATTCTATGAATATATGCTTCTGGTGCTTCTGGCATATCGTAGTTTACCACATGGCTAACATGTTGAATATCCATACCACGTGCAATTACATCGGTTGCAATTAAAACGCGACGTGTACCATTCAAGAACTCTTCAACCGTGCGGAAACGGTTGTTTTGCGATTTATTGGAATGAATTACACCAATTAATTCGGGATATTGCTGATCGAGCTCGTTAAACAGAAGATCTGCAATCTGCTTGTTTTTAACGAATACAAGTACTTTATGCATTTCTTCATTTGATTCGAGCAAATGAATTAGTAAGTTACGTTTTGTATAAAAGTTAGGGGCGAGGTAACCACTCTGGAAGATGTTTTCCAATGGAGTTCCTGTAGCTGCTACTTCTACTCTTTCGGGTTGATAAAAGTGATGTTCAATCAGCTTATCAACATCTTCGGTGATTGTTGCAGAAAACATCAGGTTCTGACGACGATCGGGTAATAAATCCATAATTTGTTCCAACTGTGATCGGAAACCCAGATTAAGCATCTCATCCACCTCGTCAATTACCAGTTTTTGGATTGATTTAAGACGGAGTACTCCCGTTAACGATAAATCGATTAAACGACCCGGTGTGGCTACTAAAATATCTAATCCATCGTACACCAATGCTTTTTGCGTATTAATATTGGTACCACCATACACACCACCAATACGCACCGACATATATTCGGTTAACTTTTTAAATTCGCCGGCAACCTGTTCAACTAATTCGCGTGTTGGAACAAGCACCAAAATGCGAGGATGGCGTTGATTCGAAAATTTTAACTGACGCAACAATGGCAAAATGTAGGCAAAAGTTTTACCGGTTCCGGTTTGAGCAATTCCTACCATATCTTTACCCGACATCACTACCGGAAAAGCTTTTTCCTGAATGGGTGTTGCTTCCTCAAAACCTAAATCGGTTAAGGCATTTAATAAAACTGTATTGATATTTAATTCAGAGAACTTCACACTTTCGTCTTTTAATTTGGCTACAAAAGTACATTGTTTAAAATTATTCTTCTAATCCTAATAGAAAAATGAGCATGTGTAATTGCAAATCATTTAGAAAGAAAGCTTGTTTTAATTGCTGAATGTGATTTTTGCCATCTGTTTTCTCGAAAAAAAATGATTAATTTGAACTAAAATTAAGTTAACATGAGAAAAATAGAAGCCTCAGAGTTGATTATTAATCAAGATGGGAGCGTATTTCACTTGCATTTGAAACCAGGTGAGATAGCTGATAATATTATACTTGTTGGAGACCCGGGTAGGGTAGAAATTGTTGCAGGTCACTTTGATGAAATAGAGGTAAAGAGATCGAATCGTGAGTTCGTATCTTGTACCGGGAAATATAATGGCAAACGAATTACAGTTGTAGCAACCGGTATTGGAACCGATAATATTGATATTGTAGTTAATGAGTTAGATGCATTGGTAAATATCGATTTCGAGACCAGAACCGTTAAACCAGAACTAACTTCATTAAATTTTGTTCGAATTGGAACTTCAGGTTCATTACAGGAAGATCTTCCGGTAGATACTTGGTTGCTAAGTGGTAAAGGCATTGGTTTTGATGGTTTATTAAATTATTATGCCAACCGTAACGATGTGAGTGATTTAGATTTTGAAGAAAGCTTTAAGAAAAGTTTGAATTGGAATCCTCAATTGACTTCACCTTATGTAATTGATGCATCTACTGACTTGATAGCAAAACTAGAAGGTCCTGAGGTTGTTAAAGGTATTACAATTTCGGCACCAGGTTTTTATGGACCACAAGGTAGAGTTTTACGTTTAGAGTTAGCCGATCCGGATATTAATGATAAAATTACTAACTTTAGATACAATGATTTAAGAGTAACCAATTACGAAATGGAATGCTCTGCTATTTATGGATTGAGTGCTTTATTAGGTCACCACGCAGCAACTGTTTGTGCTATTATAGCAAATCGTTTAGCCGGAACAGCGAGTGCCGATTATAAGCCGGTAGTGAAGGAATTAATCACTTATGTTTTGAATAAACTTACCAAATAGTTTATGAAGAAAGAAAGGATACAAGCTCTTATTACTTTGTTAGATGATCCGAATGAAGAGATTTATTCTTCGGTTGAAAATGAATTGTTAAAAGAAAGAGTGGATATTGTTCCCGAGTTGGAAGAGGCGTGGGAAAACTCGTTTAGCAATTTGTTTCAGGAGAGGATTGAAAGCATCATTCATAATATTCAGCTGAAAGATATTTACAGCGAATTGAAAAAATGGCTTAAAACCGATCATCAGGATCTTTTACAAGGTGTGTACCTGGTTTGTAAATATCAGTATCCTGAGCTTGCCCTTTCGAATATAACGGATGTATTAGCCCAACTAAAGAAAGAAATTTGGATGGAGCTTAATGAGCATCTTACTTCGCTGGAAAAAATAAGGGTTGTTAATCATGTATTGTTCGATGAACACAAGTATTCGCGAAATACAAGTCGTTTTTTAGCACCCGAGAATAACTTTATCAGCGAGGTTCTTACAACTCGGAAAGGAAACCCTATTTCGTTGTCAATAATTTATTCGCTTTTATGTAATCAGCTGGGATTACCTGTTTTTGGGGTTAATCTGCCTAAGAACTTTATTCTGGCTTTTATGGACGAATCTGCAGTTGTTGAGGAGGGATCCATTGTAGATACAACTTCGGTTATGTTCTACATCAACCCAATTAATAAGGGAGCTGTATTAGGCCGTAAAGAAATTGAGTATTTTATTAAGCAACAAAAACTCGAAATTAAAGACGAGTATTTTTTACCATGCGATAACGAAGTAATAGTACGACGACTTTTTAATAATTTGGTTAATGCCTATGAAAACAAAGGCGATGAAGCCAAGAAAAAAGAAGTTGCTCATTTTTTAACCCTTTTTACATAGTAACTTAACTAATATCCTAATTAATAAATGTTTTAATAATGGGTAAATTATCAAATCTTGAACCTAAGGTAGTATGGGACTATTTCGAAGAAATATGTCAAGTACCCAGGATTTCAAAGAAAGAAGAAAAAATAATTCAGTTTTTGCTCGATTTTGCCAAAAAGCATAATCTTGAAGCAAAAAAAGATCATATTGGTAATGTGCTAATTTCGAAACCAGCTACCCAAGGTTTTGAAAATGTAAAATCGGTGGTTTTACAATCGCATATGGATATGGTTTGCGAAAAAAACAATGATACTAAATTTAATTTCGAAACAGATGCTATTCAGCCAATGGTTGATGGAGATTGGGTAAAAGCCAATGGTACAACACTTGGGGCTGATGATGGAATTGGTATTGCAACTCAAATGGCTATTTTAACATCTACAGATATTGAGCATGGTCCAATCGAATGTTTATTTACCGTTGATGAAGAGACAGGTTTAACCGGTGCTTTTGAGTTAAAAGAAGGATTTTTTAATTCTCGTGTATTATTAAATCTTGATTCGGAAGATGAAGGTGAGTTATTTATTGGTTGTGCCGGAGGTGTAGATACCATTGCCGAATTTCCTTTTGAATATGAAAACACACCTGAAAATGGCTTCGCTTTTAAAGTAACTGTTACCGGATTAAAAGGTGGGCATTCGGGTGATGATATCGAGAAAGGATTAGGGAATGCCAATAAAATTCTTAATCGCTATTTGTGGGAAATGCAACGCGATTGCGATATGCGTTTGGCTTCCATTGATGGTGGTAATCTTAGAAACGCAATTGCCCGTGAGGCAAGCGCTGTTTGTATTGTTCCTCAAAAATATAAAGAACCAGCCCGTATTGCCTTAAATCTATTTTTTCATGATGTTCAGATGGAGCATAAAGTTACCGAGCCTGAGCTTCGTATGAAACTGGAATCGGTTGATCGTCCTGAAAAAATGATAGATGAGGAGACGCAAAAACGACTTTTAAATGCTTTATATGCTTGTCCGCATGGCGTAATAGCAATGAGTCGTGATATTGAAGGTTTGGTTGAAACATCTACTAATTTGGCTTCAGTTAAAGTAGTGGATAATTCCATTATTGTTACAACAAGTCAACGTAGCTCAGTTGAAAGTGCCAAGGATGATATTGCCAATATGGTAGAATCTGTTTTTTCATTGGCGGGAGCAAAGGTGACTCATACCGATGGTTACCCTGGATGGACACCAAACACGGATTCGGAAATATTACAGATTACAAAAGATTCTTACATTCAATTGTTTGAGAAAGAGCCTTTGGTAAGAGCAATACACGCAGGATTGGAGTGTGGTTTGTTTTTAGAGAAATATCCGGGTATGGATATGGTTTCTTTCGGACCGACAATCAAAGGAGCTCACTCGCCAGACGAGCGTATCAATATTGAAACCGTTCAAAAATTTTGGAATCATTTACTCGATGTTCTAAAAAACATACCAGAATAATAAATGTAAATACTATATAAACAACAAGCCCCGATATCTGCTATCGGGGCTTGTTGTTTATTAATGATTCACTTTATATCTTCAACTAAAGTTGGATACTTTCCATTTTTTATGTCTTTAAATAAACTGGTTTTTGCTTCGCATGATGGACAAGCTCCGCCACTAATACAAGAAGATGTTCCTTTCGAAGGTTTAAATATCCGGTAAAAGAATACACCAACTTTGTAAAAAGCCCAGGCAACAATCAGATATGTAATAATTTCTTGTATCATATCATCAAAACATCCAGTTTCCAATATGGTTCACGGTAAATGCTAAAATCCAGGCCAAACCCGTTGTATAAACAATGGTAAATAAAGCCCATTTCCAGGTACCCGATTCCTTTTTAATTGCGGCAATAACAGCAACGCATGGAAAATAAATCAGAATAAAAACAAGAAAGGCTAAGGCATTTACTTTATTGAATACCATTTGGCCGTTATCGTACTTTTCTTCTCTTAAACGCTTCATTAGATGAGTGTTGTTTTCATCGCCATCGTCACTTTGATAAAGTACTGCCATGGTGCTAACCACAATCTCTTTTGCTGCAACTCCGGTTATTAAACTAACACCCATTTTCCAATCGAAACCTAAAGGTTTAATTACAGGTTTAATTACTTGTCCCAATTGACCAATGTAAGTCTCTTCCTGAAGCTTACTCATTTTTTCGGCATGAAGCTGAACAATATGTTTTTGGATATTCTGTTTTTGTAAAGAATCAGCTGAATTAGCTTTTGTTAATTGTAATTGCTCTATCTGAGAATCGTATTTATTGGCTAATTCTGTATTTTGAGGATAATATCCTAAAAACCATATAATGATGGAAGCTACTAAGATGATTCCTCCCATCTTTTTAAGATACTGGTATCCCTTATGCCACATATGACGAAGTGAATTTCGTAAAGTTGGTACTCGATAGGGAGGAAGCTCCATTACAAATGGTACATCATCATGCTTAAATAATAATCGTTTGAACAGGCGAGCCATAATTACAGCTATTAGAATACCCAAACCATACATTGCAAATAATACCGTACTGGCATGCTCAGGAAAAAATGCTCCAATAATTAGAATGTAAACCGGTAAACGGGCACTGCACGACATAAATGGATTGATAAGCATCGTTAGTATCCGGTTATTTCGGTTTTCGATGGTACGAGTTGCCATTATGGCCGGAACGTTGCAACCAAAACCCATTACCAGTGGAATAAACGATTTACCATGTAAACCCATTTTATGCATGATACGATCCATAATAAAGGCCGCTCGAGCCATATAACCGGTATCTTCCATAAAGGAGATAAACAAAAATAAAATCAGAATATTGGGTAAAAATATGATGACACCACCAACACCTCCAATAATTCCATCAACCAATAAGTGTTTAAAAGAACCTTCGGCCATGGTATTCGATAGATAGTCTGATAAAGCACCAACACCGGCATCAATCCAATTCATCGGATATTCGCCCAAGCGAAATGTAGCCATAAACATAAGCCACATAAAAAAGATGAAAAACGGAAATCCCAGGTATTTATGTGTTAAAACATTATCGATCAAATCGGTTGTTCGTCTGCGTGTGCGTGGTTTTTCCTTAAAAGTTTCCTTTAAAGCTCCGGCAACAAACCCAAATTTAGCATCGGTAATTAATGTTTCGGTATCTTCACCGATTTGCTTTTCAATTTTATTGACTTGTTTTTCTATCTCAACAAGTAATTCGTTATAAATACCCTTTTTAGATAAAAAATCGAGTAGCTGTTTGTCTTTTTCAAGCGCCCGAATAGCAATATAGCGCGGCGACATGCGGTTTTTAATATCACCCTTTTGGATTTTAAGGTGTGGCTGAATTTTTTGAATGGCATTTTCAATTAAATCGCCATAGTTGATGTGAATATGACGTAAAATTGATTCTTTATCTTCATATACATCTATTAATTTGTCAAAAAGATTATCTAATCCTTTTCCCTTTGATCCAACAGTTGGAATAAAGGGAATACCCAGCATCTTTCCTAGTTTATGATAGTTAAAATCATCTCCATTCCGTTCTAACTCATCATACATATTTAAAGCCACAACAACTTTTAAATCAAGATCGATTAGTTGAGTGGTTAAAAATAAATTGCGTTCCAAATTAGATCCATCAACAACATTTACGATAATGTCGGGTGCTTCTCCAAGAATATATTCTCTTACATAGGTTTCTTCAGGAGTGTAAGCCGATATACTATAGGTGCCCGGTAAGTCAATGATATTAAACTTATAACCATTGTGGTTAAACGTAGCTAGTTTTGAATCTACTGTAACTCCACTATAATTCCCAACATGCTCTTTTGCTCCACTAGCAAAATTGAAGATGGTTGTTTTTCCACAATTAGGGTTTCCAACCAAAGCCACATTAATGGTTTTGTGTTTATGAGTTGCCGATTTCTTTAATAGTTCATCATCAAATGTTCCATGATATTCCTGTGCTTGTATTTCTTTTGCCTCTTCAACTGTTACCACTTCAATTAAGTCAGCTTCACTGCGGCGAAGAGATATTTTATATTCTAGAATCTGATATTCTATGGGGTCTCTTAGTGGGGCATTTTTGATAACTGTTACCTTTTTGCCTTTTACAAAACCCATTTCTAAAATGCGTTTCCGAAAGGCACCATGTCCCTTAACTTTTACGATAACGCCTTCGTTGCCATTAGTTAGTTCCGATAATTTCATTCAAAAAATATCCTCAAACTTGAAACGGTTTGTTATTAATTTCGTTTACAAAAATAGATTACACGATTGGTTGTTACAATACCAACATATGGGGATTTAATTTTGTTGAATTTTTTGTATTTCCGATGGTATAATTGAATTCTGTAGGTTTAATGCGGGTTAAAGATAACACATTAATGGAAAGGTTTAGCGATAAGATCAAACAATATGGCAACAATGTTGTGATATTAGAAGAGGAGATTGATTTGAGATTACAGATGGAGTATTTGAAGGAGAGTGCTGTAGTAAAGAAAACAATTGATATTGAAAAAGTGCTAAAAGATAAAAATAGGCTCTTTGATGATGGAATGAGTCTTAACGAAAAAAGACTCTTGTTATCAAAACTTGCTTCGATAAATAATGTTGAAGCATATCGAACGTTGGAAGCATATCGTCAAAAACCTGATAAATCTTTGATGGAATGGAGTGTTTTAGCATATCAGGAAAGTAAAATGCTTATGCAAAGCTCACTTTTGGACAAGCCACCTTTATTTATTTCTACTGGTTTGGGAGGAAAAGGGACAAAGCTCCGTTATTTTATTGTGATTAAGGCCAGAACTAAAAAATACTTCTCCGATTTTCAGCAACAAGTGGTTGCCAAAGAAATTTATCATGCATTTAAAAGTAAAGAGGCAGAGTTGGAAGACCTGCGATTTTTTGGTTACTTTGCTACGCTTACAGCATTGGTGCCATTAGAGGTTGGATTAAAACAGTTTTTAGGTAGTATAATAAAAAGCTGCAATGAGATGGGAGATTTTGTTGATGGCCGAATGATGATTACAAACTCAAGAAAACTAACATTAAACCAAATAAAAAAAGCCATTGATAATTCGGAAAAGAAAGAATAAGAATATTTAATGGCTACAGAAATATACAATAATGAAGAATAAACAAGTTAATGTAGCCATTCAGGTTCTACCATTTACCGATCCGGCTAAAACATACGGAGTAGTTGATAAAGCAATAGCTATAATCGAAAATTCAGGTTTAAAGTATAGAGTTACACCTTTTGAAACTGTGATAGAAGGTAAATACTCCGAAGTGATGGAGGTTGTTTTAAAGGCTCAGGAAGCGTGCTATGAGGGAGAAGGAGCTGAAAGTTTGCTTTGTAATTTAAAAATTCAATCCCATTCGGTTAACGATGTTACTATTGAAGACAAAACGGGAAAATATGATAATAAAAAAGGCTGTTAAAAACAGCCTTTTTTTATTTCGTAATAAAAATACTATTCATGCAGGTCTTCAAACTCAACACTAGTGTATTCTCTCGAAGAAATAGTTTCTTCTTCTAATACTCTTTCTGATTGTGGTAAATCAAAGTTGTGGTTCTTTTTGATGAAATCAATTGTTTCCTGCAGACCGTCGATAAATTTATCGAAATCTTCTTTATATAAGAAAACTTTATGTTTTTCAAAATGATACCTACCATCCTGATCAAATCTTTTTTTGCTTTCAGTTATGGTCAAGTAATAATCTTCTTTTCGAGTAGCTTTTACATCAAAGAAGTATGTGCGTTTTCCTGCCCTTACTGCTTTTGAAAAGATCTCCTCTCTTTCATTCTTTTCAATTTCTTCTTTTTTATCAAATCCTTCCATTGTGTTTTTACGTTTAGGAAACATATTGTATGCTTCAAAAGTGGTAAATATTTCGGTATTAACCAATCTTTTTTTACAAAAATTCAATGTTTTTTAATCTTCTTTACACAAACTGTTTGAAGGTATGAGCAGCTGTATCGTATATTAAATAAAGCTTTTGTGACAGAATTACAATTTATTAAACAGGTGAAAAATATAACCTTTTAATAGATATGAAATGAAAATACAGGTGTATTTTATTTAATAAAATATATTAATCGATTTATCAGAATTAATTAAACAGAGTTTGGGAAGAGATAATAATGTGTTTTTTTAACATTTATTTTTAATGATAAAATGCATATTATCCACCAAAAAAACTCTACTTTTGCAGCAAATAGTAAAAAAGTTCTTATAGGATGTTAAGTAGAAGATTGTTAAGGGTAAAGGTTATGCAAATGGCTTACGCACATTATCAAAAAGGTGAATCATCCATTCAGCAAACCGAAAAAGAGTTATTTCATAGCATTACCAAATCTCACGAGTTATATCATACTTTTCTATTGCTGCTGTTGGATTTAAAAGCCTTTGCAGAGAAAAGAATTGAGGTGCGTAGACAAAAGAATCGTCCTACCGAAGAAGATTTGAATCCCAATTTACGTTTTGTCGAAAATGCTTTATTGTTGCAATTAGCTGATAATACTGAATTGTTAGCTTACAACTCTAAAAACGGAGATCCATGGGTAAATAATCCGGAAGTAGTAAAGGGTGTATTTGAAGCTATCACCAAGTCGCAGATGTTTGAAGAATACATGCAAACTCAATCAGGTGATTATGAATTGGATACTAAATTTATTGCTAAGCTAATTGAGAAAGTTATTGCACCTTACGATGGCTTATTTTCACTGTTTGAAGAGCAAAGTGTTTATTGGAACGACGAAATTGAATTTGTTATTTCAATGGTCGTAAAAACAGTAAAAGGCTTTTCTAAAGAAAACGGTTCAAGTGAGCGACTTCTCCCTGAGTTTAAGGATGAAGAAGATTACGATTTTGTAAAAAAGCTTTTGCGTAAAACTTTAGTTAACCATAAAGAAAATATGGAGCTGATTAAAAAGTTTACCAAAAACTGGGATTACGACCGGGTGGCTTATATGGATATTATCTTGATGCAAATTGCTATTGCGGAAATTACCGAATTCAAAAATATTCCGGTTAATGTTTCGCTGAACGAATATATTGAGATCGCTAAATTTTACTCTACCAATAAAAGTGGATTGTTTATTAATGGTGTGTTAGATAAAATAGTTGAACATTTGATCGAGCAAAAAATCATTAATAAACCTGGAAAAGCATAGTATATGCGATTGTTTTTTACTTCATTTATTGTTTTATGCTTATTAGTTTCGTGCGGTAATAATAAAAACCAGCGAAAAGGAATAAGTAAAGGTTTTGTTGAATTCAAAGAAAAATCTTTTAGTTTTGGAACCTTAAATGAAGGTGATGTAGTTGGGCATCGCTTTACATTTATCAATACAGGTATTGAACCCGTAATGATTCTAAATGTTGAAAAAAGCTGTGGATGTACAGATGTGAAATATCCACAAACTCCGGTTAGGGCTGGCGATTCTGCTTTTGTTGAGATGGTTTTTGATACAAGAGGATGGAGCGGTCGTCAGGTTAAACAGGTAAAAGTTTTGGCTAACGACTCACTCGGAGTAAGAGAGCTGAGGATCTGGGCCGATGTAGAGTAAGAGAATTTGAAATATAATAGAGAGTTATGAATTTATTGAACGTATTTTTAAGTTTGCCTCCTCAGGCTGCTGAAGGTGGTAACCCATTATTGAATTTTGCCCCTTTTATTTTAATTATCGTAGTATTCTATTTCTTTATGATTCGTCCTCAGATGAAACGTCAGAAAGAATTGCGTAAATACCGCGAAGCTTTGAAAAAAGGAGATAAAGTAATAACAACTGGAGGAATTTACGGTAAAGTTTCAGAAGTTAAAGAAGCTTTTGTTGTTGTTGAAATAGCTGATAACGTAAAAGTTAAAATGGATAAGTCGGCCATCGTAATGGATATGACTGATGTGCCTGCTAATAAGTAATTTTTTTTTAAAAGACCATTGTTTACTTTTGTGTATCAATGGTCTTTTTTATGGAAAAAATGAAGGCTTTATTTAGCCAATATCTTGCATATATTATAGCTCGTATTAAAAAATTACGAGAGGATAAAAACGCGCTAGTGTTTTTATTTTTCCTTTTTCTTTCTACCTGTTTCTGGATACTTAATGCTTTAAGTAAAGATAACTACACAACCGATTTAAAGTATCCAATACGTTTTTCAAATAGCAATAAAAAGCAATTAATTATTGGAGATGCGCGTCGCGATTTAACTCTAAAAGTGCGTGGAGGAGGTTTTTCTATTCTTAATTATCATTTGAATGAAAAATTTCTTACTCAAACAATAGATTTATCAGGGATGCCACGTGTTACGTTTAAAGGAGTTGATGGTGTTATTATTACTACAAAGGAATACCAAAATCGGATAGAAGGTAAACTTGCTACGGGTATGTCGCTGGTTGATATTTCTCCCGATACTCTTTTTGTTCCTTTAGAGGATAGAGTGTCGAAGAAAATTCCGGTTAAGCTAGATGCAAAAATTGAGTTTAAACAACAATGTCAGTTATCGGGTTCTATTCAACTTCAACCCGACTCAATCGTTGTTTCTGGTCCCAAAAATATTATTGATACTTTAATGTTCGTATCAACGCGAACTCAGCTGTTTTCTGAATTAAAAGATACTCTAATACGTAATGTTGGGCTTAATGATGAAAAATGGGTGGATTATTCAACTAAGCGAGTGGTTGTAAATATTCCGGTGGAACCTTTTACGGAGGCTTCTGTTCAAGTGCCTTTAATGGCAGAAGGATTGCCAGATTCACTTATCTTAAAGACATTTCCGTCTGAAGTAAAAGTATCATATCGTTTAGGTTTATCGAAAGCTCTGTATAAACCTTCTGATTTTAGTTTTGCTCTTGATTTCTCTGAAATTAATTTCAATAACTTGCCTCATCGGTTAAAAGTAAAGCTTAAAAATAAACCTGCAAATATTGGTCAGATGAGTTATGCTCCTTTATTTGTTGAGTTTTTATTAGAAAAAAATAGCAAGAGCTTAAAATAATATCGAATGTTAAAAGTTGGGTTAACAGGTGGTATTGGTAGTGGAAAATCTACCGTAGCACAGTTTCTGGAAGTATTGAGTGTGCCTGTTTATTATGCCGATGCAAGAGCAAAACAGTTAATGAATACCAATACTCAGGTAATAACCAAAATAAAAGAATTACTTGGAGAAGAAGCTTATTGTGGTAGTGAGGTTAATCGCCCATATGTAGCACAAATGGTATTCAACGATAAAGCTCTTCTCGAAGGATTAAATCAAATAGTTCATCCTGCAGTAAAAAAGGATTTTGAAAAATGGTGTAATCATAATGCAGATAAAAAATGGGTAGTGCAGGAAGCAGCTATTTTATTCGAAAATGATGGATACAAAAAGTTTGATCAAATAATTTTAGTTACGGCCCCAATGGATTTGCGAATTCAAAGGGTGATGAAACGTGATAATGTATCAGAATCGAAAGTGATTGAGCGGATAAATAATCAATGGACGGATGATAAGAAGGTGAAACTGGCAAATGCTGTAATTGTCAATGATGATAAACAATCTGTTATTGAACAAGTAATTCAATTAGTAAATAAATTATAGTATGGGATTTTGGGGATCATTACTCGGAGCTGGATTAGGATGGTGGACATTGGGTCCTGTTGGAGCCATAATGGGATTGGTATTGGGGCACATGTCGGAAGAACAATCATCTTTTTTTAATCAAACTAAAGATAGAAACAGTCAATCGAGAAATGGATTTTTAGCATCGTTACTGATATTAGTAGCGGCAGTAATGAAAGCGGATGGAAAAGTTGTTCGTGCTGAACTGGATTTTGTAAAACGTAGTTTGGTGATGACTTTTGGTGAAACACAAGCATCTCAAGCATTATTAATGTTGCGCGATATTTTAAAGCAAAATATTCCGGTTAAAGATGTGGTTCATCAAATAAGAGTGAATGTACCATATGATTCGAGAATGCAATTATTACACTTACTATATGGAATAGCTCAGTCTGATGGTCATATTTCGCAAGAAGAACAGAGTTTAATAGAAATGATTGCACAGGGTATGGGTATTTCATCAAGCGATTTTGCTTCTATTGTTGGAACTTATGGTACGGATATATCATCGTGCTACAAAGTACTTGAAGTTGAAGAATCAGCAAGTAACGAAGAAATTAAAAAGGCGTATCGAAAAATGGCAGTGCGATATCATCCCGATAAAGTTGCCCATTTAGGTGATGATATTAAAAAGAGTGCTGAAGAAAAATTTAAAAGCCTCACTGAGGCTTATGAAAAAATAAGAAAAGAGCGAAATATAAAATGATATTAATGTTTTATTTTGGATAAAGCGGATTAATTTTATTTTTGCAGCAAAATTAAAAACGGAATTTATGTTGAAAGGATTATTAGCCATTTCAGGACAACGTGGTTTGTTCAAAATGGTTTCTCAGGCTAAAAATTCAATTATTGTAGAATCGTTATTGGACGGAAAACGTATTCCTGCTTATGCAACCTCGCGCATTAGCGCACTTGAAGATATCTCTATTTACACTGAAGAAGAAGATGTGAAATTATCAGATGTGTTCAAGGCTATTTACGAAAAAGAAAATGGAGGTAAAGCAATTGATACTAAAAGTTCAGGTAGTGAGTTGAAAAGCTATTTCGAAGAAGTATTACCTTCTTACGATAAGGATAGGGTTTATGTTTCTGATATCAAAAAAGTGTTATCTTGGTATAATATACTTATTGAAAATGATTTATACGATCCTAATGCTGCCGAAGAGGAAGCTGAGTCAGCTGAATAATTAAATTAGAGAAAATACAAAAGAGATGTTAGTTAATAGCATCTCTTTTTTTTGTCTTTACTTTTTGAGTATATTCGACTTAAATCAATAAACCTAATATTCTTAATCATGAAAAAAGTTTACATTATAGCTCTGTTGATTATTACAGCAATAAGAGCTAATTCTCAAACAGATGTGTATAGTATTTCTAGTGGTGAGATGGTGTTTGGCTGGGCGGATGTGGAATCGGGTGGCCAAAGTATTTCAAATAATCTACGTTTTACCGCATTCTTACATTTAGGACAATATGTTCATCTTGATTTCAATGATGCAATAGGATTTTACTCTGGGGTTGCTTTACGTAATATTGGATTCATTACAGAAGATGATGCTTTGGGTATGGAAAAAGAAAAGCATCGTTCATATACATTGGGGATCCCTTTGGCTCTTAAGCTAGGATCATTCCGAAATAACTTTTATATATATGGAGGAGCCGAATATGAGTTGCTCTTTCATTATAAGTACAAATATTGGGAGGATGGTAAAAAATATAAGACGACAGAGTGGTTTAGCGATCGGACTAATCGATTTGTTCCATCTGCTTTTGTTGGAATTCAACTACCCAAAGGATTAAACTTAAAGTTTAAATATTATTTAGATGATTTTCTGAATACTGATTTCAAAAAAGGTGATAATCCCAGGAACGATTATTCCAGATATGGAAAAACACAAATGTTCCATGTCTCGTTATGTTGGCAATTCAATACAAAAGACATTAAAAAAGTATGGGATGGAGAATATGAATCTATGGCTAGTATAAAATAAGGTATAATTATATAGTAGGAGAGAGAGGTGCGATGTTTTTGCGCCTTTTTTGTTTTTATAACGCCCTTTACTCCAATTCTGAAACACAAATTAACACTCCAGTATTTAAAAAACTCAGCAATTAGATTTGGATGTTCGAGAAATAAGCGCTTATTTTGCATCCGCTTTTGAGAACAAGGGTTCTTATGAAAGGCAGAGCAGACGGGCGATTGAGCTGGTTTGTAAATATTGAAGCAAAGAAAAATGGGAAGTGTTTAAGCTTTCTTTTTTACTAGCTGGGTTTAATAAAAAGCTAAGCGACAGTAACGAAAAAAGAAAAGAAAAAAAACTTCAAAAAAACATTTGGAATTTAGAAATTAAATTCTTTATCTTTGCAGCCGCTTTTGAGGATAACGTTTCTCACGAAAAGCAGAGCAGATAAGCTTTCGAGCAAGTTTGCAAAATAATGAAAAGAAGTAATTGACAAGTTAAGAAAGTTGAATTAACTTGATTTTCCTTTCGAAAATAAAGAAGAAAAAACTTGAAAAAAGATTTGGAAATTAAAACAAAAACTTCTTACCTTTGCAGCCGCTTCTTAAACGAGAGAGGCCAGAAAGGATAACGAATTGAGGCAGTTAAGAGCTGAAAATTCACAAGAGCAAAAAGCTCCAACGATCTTTGAAAATATTGAATAGTACCTAAAACTAAAAAAGGTAAAAAGTGAACCTGAAGTCAATGGTATAAAAAGTTTTGAAAGCATTAAAAATTTTTATACAACGAAGAGTTTGATCCTGGCTCAGGATGAACGCTAGCGACAGGCCTAACACATGCAAGTCGAGGGGTAACAGGGAAGCTTGCTTCCGCTGACGACCGGCGCACGGGTGCGTAACGCGTATGAAACCTACCTTTTACTGGGGGATAGCCCGTTGAAAGACGGATTAATACCCCATAATATTATTGAATGGCATCATTTAATAATTAAAACTCCGGTGGTAAAAGATGGTCATGCGTGACATTAGGTAGTTGGTGAGGTAATGGCTCACCAAGCCGACGATGTCTAGGGGTTCTGAGAGGAAGGTCCCCCACACTGGTACTGAGACACGGACCAGACTCCTACGGGAGGCAGCAGTGAGGAATATTGGTCAATGGCCGCAAGGCTGAACCAGCCATGTCGCGTGAAGGAAGACTGCCCTATGGGTTGTAAACTTCTTTTATATGGGAAGAAACACGAGTATGTATACTCGCTTGCCGGTACCATATGAATAAGCATCGGCTAACTCCGTGCCAGCAGCCGCGGTAATACGGAGGATGCAAGCGTTATCCGGATTCATTGGGTTTAAAGGGTGCGTAGGCGGAATAGTAAGTCAGGGGTGAAAGTTTGCGGCTCAACCGTAAAATTGCCTTTGATACTGTTATTCTTGAGTACATACGAGGTAGGCGGAATGTGACATGTAGCGGTGAAATGCTTAGATATGTCACAGAACACCGATTGCGAAGGCAGCTTACTAGACTGTAACTGACGCTGATGCACGAAAGCGTGGGGATCGAACAGGATTAGATACCCTGGTAGTCCACGCCGTAAACGATGATAACTAGCTGTTTGCGATACACAGTAAGCGGCAAAGCGAAAGCATTAAGTTATCCACCTGGGGAGTACGTTGGCAACAATGAAACTCAAAGGAATTGACGGGGGCCCGCACAAGCGGAGGAACATGTGGTTTAATTCGATGATACGCGAGGAACCTTACCTGGACTTAAATGTAGGCTGCATAGAGTAGAGATATTCTTTTCTTCGGACTGCTTACAAGGTGCTGCATGGTTGTCGTCAGCTCGTGCCGTGAGGTGTCGGGTTAAGTCCCATAACGAGCGCAACCCACGTTGTTAGTTACCAGCACATAATGGTGGGCACTCTAACAAGACTGCCGGTGTAAACCGCGAGGAAGGTGTGGATGACGTCAAATCAGCACGGCCCTTACGTCCAGGGCTACACACGTGTTACAATGGTCGGTACAGAGGGCCGCTACACTGCGAAGTGATGCTAATCTCAAAAACCGGTCTCAGTTCGGATCGAAGTCTGCAACCCGACTTCGTGAAGCTGGATTCGCTAGTAATCGCGCATCAGCCATGGCGCGGTGAATACGTTCCCGGGCCTTGTACACACCGCCCGTCAAACCATGGAAGCCGGGGGTACCTGAAGTCTGTCACCGCAAGGAGCGGCCTAGGGTAAATCTGGTAACTAGGGTTAAGTCGTAACAAGGTAGCCGTACCGGAAGGTGTGGCTGGAACACCTCCTTTCTGGAGAAATTTTTTATGCCATCAGGCACTTTTATCTTTTTTAGGTATTATTTAAAACATAAGTAGAAAGTAGAAAGGCAAAAGGAAAGTAGAAAGAGATACGTAAAGTAAATCACTACTGACTACTGCCAAACAAACTACTGACTATTTAAAACAGCGTCAAGTAATCCTGTTAGGAACGGGAGTAGACGACACTGCAACAGTCCCGTAGCTCAGTTGGTTAGAGCACTACACTGATAATGTAGGGGTCGGCAGTTCAAGTCTGCCCGGGACTACCAAAGCTAGTAGCTAGCAACTAGAAGCTAGATGCTAGAATCATGGGGGATTAGCTCAGCTGGCTAGAGCGCCTGCCTTGCACGCAGGAGGTCATCGGTTCGACTCCGATATTCTCCACCAAAAGTAGAACAAAGGTTTTACTAAAAATAAACATCATGAGAATCAGCTAAAAGCTAGTAGCTAAGAGCTAGCGGCTGAAAAAGATACATTGGATAAAAATTTCAGTTCGATTCTGGAAGTATCACAAGCTGTACAATAAACAGCAAAACGATCATTGACATATTGGCAACAACCAAAACCATATACACCAACTATGGTGTGTGTAAAAGAAAGTAGACAAGGGCGTACGGGGGATGCCTAGGCTCTCAGAGGCGATGAAAGACGTGATAAGCTGCGATAAGCTGTGGGGAAGTGCAAATAACTATTGATCCGCAGATTTCTGAATGGGACAACCCGGCTGGTTGAAGACCAGTCATCCGAAAGGAAGCAAACCCGGGGAACTGAAACATCTAAGTACCCGGAGGAAGAGAAAACAAAAGTGATTCCGCAAGTAGTGGCGAGCGAACGCGGATTAGCCCAAACCAGTGATGTTCAGGCATTGTTGGGGTTGTAGGACTTGCATAATCAATTAAAATAGAAGTAGAATACTTTGGAAAGAGTAACCAAAGACGGTGATAGTCCGGTATACGTAATATTTTAAGCGAGGCGAGTATCCTGAGTAGCGCGGGACACGAGAAATCCTGTGTGAATCTGGCGGGACCATCCGCTAAGGCTAAATACTCCTGAGAGACCGATAGTGAACCAGTACCGTGAGGGAAAGGTGAAAAGCACCCCGAACAGGGGAGTGAAAAAGTACCTGAAACCGTGCGCCTACAAGCGGTTGGAGCAGACAAGATCTGTGACAGCGTGCCTTTTGCATAATGAGCCTACGAGTTACTTCTCACTGGCAAGGTTAAGATTTTAAGAATCGGAGCCGAAGCGAAAGCGAGTCTGAATAGGGCGCAATAGTCAGTGGGAGTAGACGCGAAACCGTGTGATCTACCCATGATCAGGTTGAAGCTGTGGTAACACACAGTGGAGGACCGAACCAGTTGACGTTGAAAAGTCTTTGGATGAATTGTGGGTAGGGGTGAAAGGCCAATCAAACTCGGAAATAGCTCGTACTCCCCGAAATGCATTTAGGTGCAGCCTTATAAAAGTTTTGCAGAGGTAGAGCTACTGATAGGACGCGAGGGCTTCACCGCCTATCAACTCCTGACAAACTCCGAATGCTGCAAAATGATTTATAGGAGTGAGGGCATGGGTGCTAAGGTCCATGTCCGAAAGGGAAAGAACCCGGACCATCAGCTAAGGTCCCCAAATGTATGTTAAGTTGACCAAACGCGGTGCTGCTGCATAGACAGCTAGGATGTTGGCTTGGAAGCAGCCATTCATTTAAAGAGTGCGTAACAGCTCACTAGTCGAGCGGCGGTGCATGGATAATAATCGGGCATAAACATACTACCGAAGCTATGGATTGAACATTAGTTCAGTGGTAGGGGAGCATTCTAAACTGGGTTGAAGCTGAAGGAGTGATTCACAGTGGACTGTTTAGAAAAGCAAATGTAGGCATAAGTAACGATAAAGGGGGTGAGAAACCCCCTCGCCGAAAGACCAAGGTTTCCTGATCAACGCTAATCGGATCAGGGTTAGTCGGGACCTAACGCGAACCCGAAAGGGGTAGTGGATGGAAAACAGGTTAATATTCCTGTACCTGTCATACAATTAAAGTGACGCATTGGTGAGGTGCTTACGTACTGACGGAAATGTACGTTGAGCCTAGTCTACGGACGAAGCGAAAGTAAGCAGCCGGTGCCGAGAAAAGCGAGTATGACGGCTCGTACCGTAAACGGACACACGTAGTTGGGTTGAGTATACTAAGGCGCTCGAGTGATTCATGGCTAAGGAACTAGGCAAATTAGCCCCGTAACTTCGGGAGAAGGGGCGCCTGCGAGTAAATCGCAGGCCGCAGAGAAATGGCCCAGGCGACTGTTTATCAAAAACACATGGCTTTGCTAAATCGAAAGATGATGTATAAGGCCTGACACCTGCCCGGTGCTGGAAGGTTAAGAGGAGATGTTAGCTTCGGCGAGGCATTGAATTGAAGCCCCAGTAAACGGCGGCCGTAACTATAACGGTCCTAAGGTAGCGAAATTCCTTGTCGGGTAAGTTCCGACCTGCACGAATGGTGCAACGATCTGGGCACTGTCTCAGCCATGAGCTCGGTGAAATTGTAGTTCCGGTGAAGATGCCGGATACCCGCAACGGGACGGAAAGACCCCGTGAACCTTTACTGCAGCTTAACGTTGGTTCTGGGTAAGTAATGTGTAGGATAGGTCGGAGACTATGAAGCAGCATCGCCAGGTGTTGTGGAGTCACCCTTGAAATACGACCCTTTGCTTATCTGGGGCCTAACTCAGCGATGAGGACACCGTTTGGTGGGTAGTTTGACTGGGGTGGTCGCCTCCAAAAGTGTAACGGAGGCTTTCAAAGGTGCGCTCAAGACGATTGGTAACCGTCTGCAGAGTGTAATGGTATAAGCGCGCTTGACTGTGAGACCGACAAGTCGATCAGGTACGAAAGTAGGACATAGTGATCCGGTGGTTCCGTATGGAAGGGCCATCGCTCAAAGGATAAAAGGTACTCCGGGGATAACAGGCTGATCGCTCCCAAGAGCTCATATCGACGGAGCGGTTTGGCACCTCGATGTCGGCTCGTCACATCCTGGGGCTGGAGAAGGTCCCAAGGGTTGGGCTGTTCGCCCATTAAAGTGGCACGCGAGCTGGGTTCAGAACGTCGTGAGACAGTTCGGTCCCTATCTGTTGTGGGCGTAGGAAATTTGAGAAGACCTGACGTTAGTACGAGAGGACCGCGTTGGACATACCGCTGGTGTACCAGTTGTTCCGCCAGGAGCATAGCTGGGTAGCTAAGTATGGAAGGGATAAGTGCTGAAAGCATCTAAGCACGAAGCCTGCTTCAAGATGAGATTTCCCTTAAGGGACGTTAGAGACGATGACGTTGATAGGCTGTAGGTGTAAGTGTGGTAACATACGTAGCCGAGCAGTACTAATTGCCCGAGACTTTCAAGAGTCTTTTAAATAAGATAATAACGCATCAAGAACTGGTGGATGTGGTTTTGGTAAAGCCTTTATGTTATAACTAGCGGCTAGCAAGTAGAAGCTAGCAGCTAAACAAGAAATTTAGGTGGCTATTGCGCAGGGGTCCCACCTCTTTCCATTCCGAACAGAGAAGTTAAGCCCTGCAGCGCCGATGGTACTGCGTAGAAGTGGGAGAGTAGGTCGCCGCCCTTTTAAAGAAAAACCCGTTGTTCAACAGAGCAACGGGTTTTTTGCGTTTATAGGATTCTTCAAATAGGTTTTAGTTTTGCCATTGAATTAGTAGATATGTTTCTTCGTTTAAAGCCAGATAACCTTGATCGTAGCACAAATGGTAAGTCGATCCTTTTTGTGTGGTATATGAGCTGGTAAAGTATTAAATACATATAAAAAATGCCGCTGACATATAGTACAACGGCATTTCGCATTATTCACTTAATTAATCCAGAAGTTTCTATTAATAACCGGCATTTTGCCAGAATCCTTCGCCAACTGTGTTACTTGGATTTGTAACAGCTTCCATTTGTGTTGAAGGAATAGGACGGTAGTAATGTATTTCGCTGATATTACCAGATGCTTGAGCATTGTATGCTTTTACTCGATTAATAAGAGTACGGGTACGTTTTAAATCAAACCATCTTTGATCTTCACCGCAAAGTTCAATTGCTCTTTCTTCCAAAATAGTATTTAAATCCACAGTTGAAAGAGAATTATCTTTTCCTGATATGGCTCTTACATTTCTTAACTGATTAATTGTACCCAATGCATCTCCTCCAGTATATAGTTCAGCTTCAGCTTTGATTAAATACATTTCAGATATACGGAATACAAAAAAGTCACGATCGCTAAGTGTAGGTGTTACCTTCGAATTATCAGAGTGGTTGTAATCGTTCTCTTCAAATTTTTTGATTGATGCATAAGATGATATACCAGCAAATTTATCTAAATCGTATCTACCATCTCCATAAGGATCAGCTGTAGGTTTGTCTGTCGTTGGTAGTGCTACAGAAGGATCTAATGAAGTGTATAATGGTAAATCGCCACCAACTAACGATTGTATTCTATAGCGATTAAAAGCCCATGCAATTTCCGCTTGTCCTTCAGGGGAGTCTCCATCGGTTAAACTATAATATAAGGCAGTATCTTGCATTAATGTATAACTTGCCGATTTACCTTCTAAGCCTGGAGCAATGGTGTAACAATTACGGATTGTACCTTCGAAACGTTGATCGGTTTCTTTTATCTTTTTAAAAGTTTGTAATAGGTAAAGAGAAGGTAAGTATCGACGATAACCTCTACTATATTTGCAATAGGTTGGACCTGCATCTACACCTTGCACGGTAGCACCAATTTTTGTAATACGTTGAAATACGTCTCCCAGATCAGATCCTGAGTTATTCCATAAACCAACAAACATTAAAAGCATTGTATTTCCTCCTTGAGAATTTGAACGTGTAAGAAGTTGATTGTAATTAAGATATTTTGAATCATCTGAAGGATCTTTTCTTAATCGTTTTGGAACCACATTGGTTTCGAGAGCAGAGCCATAAGTGACGCCCCAGATAGATTCGCTGTTGACAGCAGCACTTTCGTTTGTCATTGCCCATACATCTTCATAATTGTCATAAAAACTGGCAACACCGCTTCCAATTACTTCCTGAGCTTCGGAAGCTGCTAAAGAGTATAGATTTTTACCACTATAATCAGTATTTGTAGTAATACTTGTTTCGCCAAGCCATGAAGCAGCATATAATAAAACACGAGCTTTAAAAGCACGTACAGCCCAATAATGTACACGATCTGTTTTTGTAGTCATGTCTTTTAATCGGGATGCAGCATCATCTAAATCGGCCAATATCATACTATAAATGTACTCTTCACTATCTCTGAAACCATCAGTTGCTACACTACTAATAGGCTCATCATAAAATGGTACAGGTCCCCACATATTCACCATGTGCCAATAGTAGAATGCACGTAAAAATTTCACTTCGCCAATTCTTATATCCTTAACTTCGTCGCTAATAACTTTGTTTAATGGTATATAAGTAAGAGCTGTATTACATAAATCAACGGCTGCAAAAAAGGCTTCCCAATACTCATCAAAACAAGGGTTATCAGCTGTAGTTCCGTTCAAACTGGCAGCAGTAAATGTGTAGGAACATAAACTTCGTTGCTTATTATCACCACCAGAATAAAATAAATCGGTACCCATTTCCGATAAACCAAGTCCAGCTTCTTTTCCGTACCATAATCGACTATAGCTATAGCATCCAGCTACCAAACTTTCGATACCAGTAGCTGTTTGATAAGTTAAATCAGCTGTTGATCCAGTTTTATTATCTTCTTCTAAGAAATCTTCGCACGAGGTGGCAAATACGAGGCAAATCAAAGCCATCGTCATTGTTATTATATGTTTACTTTTCATTTTTTTCATCTTTTTAGAATTCTACATTTAAGCCAAATACCACTTGTTTAGCAAATGGGAACGAAACATCACCACCTCTTTCAGGATCGTAGTTGTCGATTTTGCTAAATGTAAAAAAGTTACGAAGTGAACCATAAACTTTAATTCTATCAATACCAGCTTTGGAAATAATGTTTTTAGGTAAATTATATCCGAGTGTTATTTCTCTGATTTTCCAGAATGATGCATCTTCGTATGCTGTTACTGATTTAAATTCTTGTGGATCGGTTGCTCCCGGAGAAGGAATTTTAGCCCCTTGATTGGTTGGTGTCCAATAATCTAAATCACCCCAGTTGGCCTGATCGTATGTGTAAAGTTGATTGAAGCCATAAGATATGTAACCACCTAATCGTGCATATACAAAAACAGTTAACGATAAATCTTTATAAGTTACAGTATTATTCATGCCAAAAATTGCATCTGGTGATCGATCGTAAACTCTGCGGTCATCGCTATCTTCTTCCTGCGATATTTTACCATCATCGTTTCTATCAATAATTTTTATGGTACCAGGTGTACCCGTCATCTCCATTGTTTCTCCTGGGTGACGTTCTTGCCAAGCAGCTTGATATTCTTCGAATTCACCAATGCCCCAAACTCCATCCGATTCATAATCGTAAAATATATTAATTGGAGCTCCTAAAAGTTGGCCTGTTTTATTGCTTTGAATATTACTGTTAACACCTTCTGATAATTTAGTTATTTCGCTATTATAAGATGAGAAAGACCAATTAACATCGTACTTGAAATCGCCATTATTTACAATTAATGTGTTTAAAGCCAGTTCAAAACCCGATGATTTGGTTTCTCCAATATTATCAATTACCGTTGGATAAACTGATGATCCCGGTAAATTTTGGAAATACAATAGGTTATGAGTATTGGCGAAAAATACATCTAGACTACCCGAAAAACGATTGTTGATAATTCCAAAATCTAATCCCAGGTTGGTAGAAGCTGTAGTTTCCCAGGTTAATTCTTTATTGGCTATAGAATTAGGGACATTTGCGGAGTAGGTGGTTCCATCTAAATCGTAATACATTGGAAAGGCCGATGTGTTACTTAAATTACCTAATGTTTGATAAGGCGATACGGCTGCATTACCAGTAACACCGTAAGATGCTCTTAGTTTAAGATTGCTCAACCAATTTTGAGTTCCATCCATAAACGCTTCTTCATTGATTCTCCAGGCTAAGGCTGCAGAAGGGAAAAATCCCCATTTATCAGCTAATGTTGATGATCCATCAGCTCTGTAAGTAAAGGTAAACAGGTAACGTTCTTTAAACTTATAATTAAGTCGACCAAAATATGAAAGCATCGACGATTTCTTGTACTCATTGGTTATAACCCTTTTATCAGAAGGAATATAGCTCAAGTCGTAAAAGGCGCTGGTATAATAATGCTCTAATGGAGCATATCCTCCTAAGCCATGAGCCTCAGTAACATCGTTGTACATACTGTGGCCGATTAAGGCAATAATGTTATGATCGCTAAAGTCTTTCGAATATGTTAATGTGTTATCCCATGTATATCTGGTATGTGCTGTGTTGTTAACCGACATATAACTACCATTTGCATTCTGAAGTTCGCCAACACTTTGGTAATCTCTGTACCGACCTTCGCGGGCATCGCTTCTATCAACCGATAACATGGTACGATAGATTAGGTTCTTAACAGGTGAAATCTCGACATACGAATTACCGAAAAATCGACTTGTTTCAATATTGTGTTGATAGGCTCCATCCACTTCATCTAACAAGGGATTTGCATGAGCTTCGTAAAAAGGAGATGGGTTTGTTATGATTCCACCTTCTTTGTAATCGGTTGTATAACCATAATCGTAGTTGTTATATGGATGAGCTATTGATGACATTACTAATGCTCTTGAGAAAACATTGGTACGTTTATCATGATTCTTATATGTATACATCATGTTGGCACCCACTTTAAAATGATCATTGATTTTATGATCGATAACCGTTTTGATATTGTAGCGATCAAGGGCGTCGTTTTTAAATAAGCCTTCTTCAAGCATAGTTCCTAATGATATATTATAAGTGGTTTTCTCATTTCCACCAGCAATTGATATATCGTAGTTTTGAGTAAGTCCGTTTTGGAGAATTTGATCAGCCCAATTGGTATAAGATCCATCATTATAAATATCCATTTCGGAGTATGGTAATCCAAACGATGGTGAACTTCCCAATACATCATTAACAGTAGATTGGCTGTCACCCCAATTTCCGGTTCCCGCGCTTACTAAAGCTAAGTCATCTTTATAGTTTTGAGCATCAATCAATCGTTGTACCTCATGTTGACCATACATGATTTGTGGTACGTGAGTTGGCTGATTTGAGGATACAAAAGCATTAACATTAACCCTTGTTTTGCCCGATTGACCACGTTTGGTTGTGATCATGATAACACCATTAGCACCGCGCGTACCATAAATTGCTGTTGAAGCAGCATCTTTTAAAACCTCCATCGATTCAATATCATTAGGACTGATGTCAATGGTTGATCCATATTCAACTCCATCAACTAAAATAAGAGGATTGTTATTAGCTGTAATAGAACGGTTACCACGCAGTGTGATATTAAGAGATGCACCTGCTTCTCCGGTTTTTTGCGAGATATCTAATCCAGGAACACGTCCCTGCATAGTTGTCATAGCATTACTGGCAGTTGCGTTTGCGATTACTTCAGACTTAACGGATGATACAGCTCCTGTTAAATCACGTTTTTTAACGGTACCGTAACCAATAGCTACAACTTCGTCCAGTCCAATAGATTCTTCCTGAAGAACAACATTAAATGTTGTTTGATCACCAACAGGTACTTTCTGATCGGTAAAACCAATAAACGAGAATACCAAAATGGAGTTCTCAGCATTTGTAATCTCTAACTGGAAGGTTCCATTAATGTCTGTAATTGCCCCAATAGTGGTACCTTCTAAAAAAATGTTGACACCAGGAAGTGGTTCTCCACTAACATCTGTTACTTTCCCTTCAATTAATTGTGTACTTTGTGCAAATGCCAACATACTAATAAGTAATAGGCTTGTCAGAGTCACAATCCGATTTAGATAATTTTTCATTTGAACTTTAATTAGGTGATTTGAATTAGTTAAATAATATATACATACATTAACATTTGTTTGCAAATTAAGACTAAAAAGGAAAGATATTGGTGGATGATTTGCGGATTTATAGGGGATAAATAACTTAATGTAGGTATAAAAATCTCTATGAATATTTGTACTAAGACTCGTGTATTATGTAACTGCCATTGTTGTAGTATGATATGGTTTTATGTAAACTTAAATGAATTATTTAGATGTTGTTAACACTTAAGTGTAATATATCTGTTAAATTTTATATGTTCAACTCTCAATAATTTATTTATACAATATTGAATCAACTAAATAATTGGCATAAAAAAATCCCCTTGCCAACTGGCAAAGGGATGAATAAAATGCTTATTGAATATTATTTATTTTTTTGGTAAATCACGCATTTTTAATTTATCACCTGCATCTTTAACTACTGATCGATAATATTCTTCGGAATAACCTGGGAATTTAGCATGAGCAGGATTACCATATTCATTACGTTTAAATACACCGTTTTCTTCTTCATGAAGATTACCATCATTGTATTTAACCAAAAGGAATTCACCTAATGTTCTCCATCTTTCAGTTACAATTTCAGCCTGATTACATGAGAAATCAGTTAAAAACTGGCGTGCTAATGTTGGATTTTGATCATATAGTGCTTTTGCTGATTGATCGATAGCAACAGTATAAGCCGATAAATTATCCTCTAACTCAGTTTGTACCTTTTTAATATCTTCAATCATATAGCTATATCGGCTGTATGCCTGATTACTAACCCATGTAAAAACCCAAAAAGAAGCGTCCCATGTAAAATTTAGTAAATCGCCATTACCTTGAGATAAGCAATAAGGAACTTCCAACAAACCTGCATACATTGGCATATAAACAGTTGAAGCAGCATCGTCGACACCAAACCATAAAATTCCACCAATGTGATTAGGTAACCAATTGCGCATTTGTGCTACAAACGAAAAACCAGTTTGCTGTGTTGCAATAGCACGTTCGTTAAAATAGGTTTCGTTATCAACTTCCCAGGTTAAAGGACGGAAACGATATGGTAGTTTGTATGGACCTGCACCCGCATCTTTTGTCATATCTAAAGGTGTTCCTTCGTAATGGTCGCGCATAATATTCATCAAATCACGTTTTGAAATTTTGCGATTGGGTTTAATGAATAGAGGCATGCGATTGGTTGAATTACCTTGAGCATAGTCAACGTAAGCTGCCATTTCATCAGGATTCATGATATTGAAAGCACTCCAAACGCGGGCTTCGCAAAAACGAACCGCACCAAAGTCAAGAGGAGCATAAGCGTCGGCAAAACTAAAATCTTTCTTTTTCCCGCTGAAGTAACCTTTTTCAATGGCAAAGTCAATTACATCTTTTGAGTTAAATACAGTTGCAGTTGGATCGTTAAAACGGTTTTCTTTTTGAAACTCGAATTTAGTAATGCGCGATTGATTAGCATGAGCAGAAACATATCCATCAGGAATCTGAATGGCAACCCAATTGGCACCTTTCAAGCCTTTACCTTTACCAATTAGCTCCATTATCCATACTTCATCTTTATCAGCAATTGAAAAAGATTCGCCAGAGCTATAGTAGCCATATTTTTCTACTAATCCGGTCATAATCTGAATTGCTTCGCGAGCACTGGTTGAGCGCTGTAAAGCAATGTAAATTAAACTACCATAATCAATTAAACCATCAGGATTTACAAGTTCGCTACGTCCGCCATAAGTGGTTTCTCCAATTGTAACCTGATATTCGTTCATATTACCAATTACAGTGTATGTTTGTGAAGCTTGGTCAATTTCGCCTAAATATTTACCAGTGTCCCATTCGTGCACTTTTAATTTACTGCCCGGATCATAGGTGGCAGCAGGCCAAAAATATAATTCTCCATATAAATCATGCGAATCAGCTGCATACGATACCATGGTAGAGCCATCGAGAGAGGCGTTTTTAGTAACCAAAATATTGGTACATGCCTTTCCTGGTAATGATATCACCAATGCTATTAATAAAGCGGTTGTTAGAGCCGTTAAGTTTTTCATTGTAAATTAATTTATTTTGATTGGTTCATTTCGAAACAAATATAACAATTCTGTGATTTAAGGGAATATTAGTATCACTACTGATTTACTGTTTTCTTAAATTCAAAAGTATTTGGTTTATCAATCATATCTTTGGTTTAGTAATTATTACTTGCCAATTTCAAAGTAATTTATTATAGTTGTATAACTTGAATTAGAAGGGGAAAAGTAATATCATCAACAAACTATTGTTGGTTTAATGATATTGTTCTAATATCGAAAAATCCAAATTTAGATGGAATTAAATGGGGGTATCAGATGAGTTAAAAAACGCGTTGGATCAATCTGCCAGAATCATCATACTTACTGATGAATTAGGTACCATTTCTTATGTAAACCGGGCTTTTGAAAAGCGATACGGTTATGCAGAAGAGGAAGTTATTGGTTTAAATCCGCGCATTTTTAGTACTGGATATCACGATGCTCAATTTTATAAAGATTTATGGAATACGATAAAGAATGGTGAGAACTGGGAAGGAGTATTTCGAAATAAAACGAGGAATGGGCAGTTTATTTGGGAAAAAGCATGTATTAGTCCGGTAAAAAATCAAGGTGGATTAATAACTGGGTTTATAGCTGTAAAAGAAGATGTAACCAATGAACGATTAATTACAGACCAACTCGAAAAAGATCATTATTTTTTAGAGGAATTATTTTCAAACTCTCCCATAGGTATTGCCATTGTAGAACCCATTTATGATGCTTCGAATCATCTTGATGATTTATTAATCATAAAATCAAATCCGTCAGCCGGAAGAATAACTGATAAACTTGGATTAGTAGGACTAACTGTTAAGGATTTTCTTCCTAAAGAGGCCGTTACCTTTGAGCGTTTAAAGGTAATGACCGATCGCAAGTTTTCTTTCGAGACTTATATCGAGGATATTGGAAAGTATCTTCGTTTTCGATCGTTTCCATTTGGTAAAGACTATGTATGTATTTTCTTCTACGATGTAAGTCATTATTTATCATCCATAAAAGCATTAGAAACAAGCGAAGAACGATATTTTAGAGTGGTTGAAGATTCGCCTGCAATAATTACCCGTTACGACGAAAATGGAATTTTGCGATATGTAAATCATCAATATAGTCAGCTATTTGGAAACGATACAGAATATGTTGGAACAAGTTTTTTAGAGTCGATACACCTCGAAGACAGAGAAAAATTGTTGAATAGCATTAAAAAGTTAACTCCAACTGATCCATCAAATGAGATGGATGTACGCATTGTTTTAAAAGATGGTTCGGTTAGATGGTTACACCGTTTGGATAGAGCATTGATTGATTCACAAAACAACATCTTTGAATTTCAATCTGTTTCGATGGATATTACGCCTGTTAAGCAAACCGAAGATCATCTGAAACGACTTAATAATACTAAAGATAAGCTCTTTTCAATTATTGCACACGATGTAAAAAATCCGTTTAATTCAATTCTTGGTTTTTCGAATTTACTTAAGAATAACCTAGACCATTATACTCGTGAAGAAATTAAGGAATATGTACAACGAATATTATCGGCCAGTGAAAATGTTTATAAGCTACTGGATGATTTATTGATATGGGCAAAATCGCAGTTAGGTAATATGTCGGTGACGAAGCAAAAAATTAATTTAATTGGTTTGATTGATGAAGCTTTCGAAAATTTTGCCATTCAGGCCAATGAAAAGGGGGTGATACTGGTTAATGAAGTTGATGCCAGTATATTAATAGATGCCGATATGGAGATGATGCGCTTTGTGATCAGAAATATGATACACAATGGCATTAAGTTTACAGAATCGAAAGGAATTGTGAGTTGTACCTGTTATACAAATGGCAAATACGAAGTTTTATCAGTTAAAGATACTGGTATTGGAATAAAAACATCAAAGCTAAAATCTCTTTTTGATATTGGTGAATTTATGGCCACCTCAGGAACAGCACAAGAAAAAGGAACTGGTATTGGTTTAAATTTG
Source organism: uncultured Carboxylicivirga sp. (assembly GCF_963668385.1). Taxonomy (GTDB): domain Bacteria; phylum Bacteroidota; class Bacteroidia; order Bacteroidales; family Marinilabiliaceae; genus Carboxylicivirga. Next base: position 4,727,195 of record NZ_OY764327.1, on the reverse strand, counting down.
TCGAAAGAACTGATGGAAAAAAATGGTGGAAAAATTGAAGTTGAAAGTGAAGTAGGAGTGGGTACAGAGTTTAAACTTTTTCTTCCTAAAGCATAAAAAAAACTGTGGCTTCGAATTACAAACCACAGCTTCCAAAAAAATATTCTTAATCGTTAGAATTTTTCATCGTATTTTGTCCATAAATCATCGCCTAATTGCCATGCTTTACTTACAACTTTTTCTCCCCATTCAATTGTATATCTGGTTAAATAAGAGGTAGTTTGTTTTGAGTTCATACTCATTGCTTTCCGTTCTGTTTCGGTTTGTTTCTTAAATATCTCTTTTTGAAGGGGGACCAATACATCATCAACATCATGTCGGGCATCGTTCCAACGAAGTGATGCTAAGGTGCTCATTCGGTTAAAAGCCCACCATGCCGAGTTCCGATTAAAACCATTTCGTCCAGGCGTTTTATATGATTCAGGTAAATCTGTAACACAACAATAAATGGGAATATATACCGATGTTGCAATATTATCCTGAGCAAACCAAACAACACCTCCAATTTCGTCGGGTAACCAATCACGACTTTGTGTAATTGTTCCATACATAGTGTACCATCGGGCAATGGTTCTTTCTCCTAAATCACCCCATCCACCATGTATTTTATGCAAATCATATTTATCGTAAGGCATAAAAGGATTAGCGTATGGGTGTGGAATGGTATCACCATCCTCAGTCACTTTTTTCATGTGTCCCACCATATCATAAGGTGTACCTTCATAGTAATCTTTAAAAAACGAAACCATTTTTTCTAAAGTAACTTTATTATCTGGTTTAACCGAAAATGGATAGTCTCTTGCTTCAGGATCAAGATTTAACGAAGGAGCAGCAAGACTTAGTACACGCCATTCGCGTCGAGTTGCAGCTTTGGATTCTCGTCCTTCTGGAGCATAAGCATCTGCAAAATGGAATGGTTTTTCAGGATTGTACCATGCACTGTCTCTTGCCATCTCAAATAAGTTACTTGAATACATGAAGTAATCGGTATCTGTAGTGTCGATCTGTTGAATTCGAGCAGCATTGGCATTTACACTAATATGATCATCGGGTACACGTTGTGCAACCCATATAGAGCCTACATTACCGGTTCCAGGACCTACAATTTCGAGATGCCATACCTCTTTTTTATCTGCGATAGTTAAACATTCGCCATAATCGCTGTAGCCATATTTTTGAGTTAGATCATCTGTCATTTTAATGGCTTCTCGTGCAGTTGTACATCGTTCAAGCATTAATTTTATTAATCGCTGACAATCGATTAATCCTTTTTCTGATACCAAATTTTCGCGTCCTCCAAAGGTCGATTCTCCAATGGCCAATTGTTTGGTATTCATACACGGATAGGCCGAATTTATATAACCATACGTTTCTCGAACCTGAGGAATATGACCAATTTCTGTATGTTTGTAAGCAGGCATTTTCTTCGAATCGTCATTTTCGCGTTTATACATGGTTACCTGGTCTCTTCTTCCATGTCGTTCGCCAGGAACAACGTTAACCCACGAACGGGTACGATGGCTATCATCGGTATGTGAGGTCATCACCGATCCGTCGAAAGTGGCATCTTTACCCACCGTAATGGTTGTACATCCTTCTGGAACTCCGGCTTCCCAATCGGCTTTTATCTGTGCCGATAGCGAAAAATGAGCAAGAGTAAACATTGTAAGTACGGCTATTTTTACTTGCATATGAGTTAATTCTTTTGATAATTATTCACTTTGCTAAAACAACAAAAATATAAAATGTTGTAGTCAGAACATCTTTTTGTAGCTTTAAAATATTAAGATGCCGCAAAACGTTTAGATTTTATAATTTTGAAGATATACTTAATTGAATAAATAATTATTACTGAAATATGAATCGAATACTAAAGATTACATTCGGAATTATTCTTGGAATCTTCCTTTTATTGCTAATTCTTCCATATGCTTTTAAAGGGAAGATAGAAGGAATTGTTAAATCCGAGATTAATAAGCAAGTGAACGCAAAGGTCGATTACGAATCTTTTACTTTATCTTTTATCAAGGGATTTCCTAATATGTATATTGGTTTGGATGGATTGCGGGTGACAGGCATTCATCAGTTCGAAAAAGACACCTTGCTTGCTTTTAACGAACTTTCTGTGAAGGTAGACGTGTTAAGTGCTCTTTCTGGGGACTTAGAAGTGAAATCGATAGTTCTGGATCAGATGAAGTTAAATGCTATAGTATTGGCTGATTCTACAGCTAACTGGAATATTGTTAAAGAATCGGACAGCAACAACGTTCAGGAAGAATCTTCAGATGAGGGTAGTAGCGATTTTAAAATTCAGCTTAATTCATTCGTAGTGAAGGAGGCTAATATTAATTATGTAGATAATACAATGAATCTTAAAAGTGAGATCAAAGGATTTAATATGCAGCTATCAGGAGATATGTCTGCTGATCTCACAAATATTGATATTGAATCTGCAATCAAAGCTATTTCGGTTAATTTCGATGGAATTAAATATCTAAATAATACTCAAATAGGGCTTGATGCTATTGTGAAGGCCGATCTCAAAAACAGTGTTTTTACGTTTATGGAGAATGAGTTACGAGTGAATAAAATGGCTCTTCAATTAGATGGATCGGTTGCTGTTAAAGAAGATCGTTACAGCTTAGATCTTAATATGGGTACAAAAAATACCGATTTTAAATCATTATTGGCTTTAGTTCCTGATTTATATTTAAAAGATATAGAAAGTTTAGAAACTGATGGAGAGTTGCAGCTTAATGCTGTAATTAAAGGCGATTATATTGATGAAGACCAATTGCCTGCTTTTAATCTTGATATACAGGTAAATAATGGAAAGATTCATTACCCAGATCTACCAAAGTCGATTGATGATATAAACGTATTGCTAACTGTTGATAATCCTGGTGGAAAAGTTGATAATACAGTAACTGATCTTGAAAAATTTCATTTTACTTTGGGAGGCAATCCATTCGATGCTTCAATATTGGTTACTACACCAATCAGTAACTTAACTTTTAAAGGTAAAATGGATGGAAAGATTGATCTTTCTTCGATTCAAGATGCTATTCCGTTAGATAGCGTTGAACTGAAAGGATTGTTAGAAGCTCATTTAACCATGGATGGTAATACTTCTTTAATTGAAGAAGGTAAATATGAAGAGTTGCAATCCAATGGAACAGTGGCCTTAGAAGGTTTTAGTTATAGTGATAATGAACTGCCTTATGGAATTGAAATAAAGGATGCTATGCTTGATTTTACTCCGCGTTACCTTGAATTAAAAACATTCGAATCTAAGATTGGCGGTAGTGATTTTAGCTTAAAAGGAAAGTTAGAAAATTACTTAAGGTATGCGTTAAGTGATGGTGTTTTAAAAGGTCAATTATCACATTCTTCTACATTAATAAATACGAATGAGTTTTTATATGATTCGGAAGTAACAGCTGATACACTTACTACCGATACAACAGTTCTTGAGCTTATTGAGGTTCCTAAAAATTTAGATCTGATACTATCTTCTCATATCAATCATTTAATATACGATAAGTTAGATGTAAAGAATGCAAAAGGACAAATAACCATTAGAAATGGTGCTGTAGTTTTAAATAATTTAGGGATGAACACACTGGGAGGTAAGCTAATCATGAATGGTGAATATAATACTTCGAATGTTGAGAAACCGTTTGTTGATTTTGCCTTTTCGGGAAATAAAATAGATATCAATAAAGCTGCAAATTCTTTTAGCATTGTAGATTCAATGATGCCAATCGCAAAAAATGCAGCAGGACTTGTATCTCCTGATTTTAAATATTATAGTGTTTTATCAGAGGATTTTATGCCAGTTGTATCAACCATTGATGGAGGTGGAAATATAAAGTCGGAAGGAGTTCAGATTGCCGGTTCTAAGATCCAAAATGGCATTGCTGCTTTAGTGCATGATGATCGGTATAAAGTAATGAAGTTAGAAGATTTCAATATTAAATTCACCATTGATAAAGGCAATATTATTGTTGAGCCTTTTCAAACAAAGGTATATGGAAAAACAATAGAAGTGGCAGGTAAGCAAGGTGTGGATCAGTCTATTGATTATCGCATAACTATGCCTGTTGCACGTAAAGAAGTTGCAAACATGGCTGGTTTAATGGGGCTTAATTTACCTGCTTCAGGTGATGATTTAATGGTAGATGTGATAGTAAAAGGAACCGTTGACGATCCTGAATTATCATTAAATCTTGATAAGGCTCAAAAAGAAGTGGGGAAAGAGTTAGAGAAAGAAGCCGAAAAAGCAGTGAAAAAATTATTGGAAGATCCTGAAGCTCAAAAGAAAGTTGAAGACTTTACCAAAAAGATCAAAAACTTCTTTAAATAAAACATTAGGCTATTAGTGGAAAAGGGCTGCATTTGTGTGGCTCTTTTTGTTTTAATTAAATGTAAATTCCTTACTTTTATAATAAATCAATTAAAGGTCTTTCCATTAATTCTATTTTAATCAGAATCTATGAAAATAGTTATAATTAGTCCTTCCCGGGAAGTAAATGAAGCTATTGCTAATCATACATATTTAATTGCTGATGCCCTGAGAAAAGAGAGTGATTGTGAAGTTATTATTAAAGAGATACAGAAAAACGAATGTGAAGGTTTTGACTGTACAGCTATATCTTTCGAACACTTTGTTTCATTAGCGCATTTTGTAAACGAATCGGCTGATGTGTGCTTTCTTCAATATGATAAAAATGCATATTTTGGGCAAAATGCAAGGTATATACTCACCTTGATTGATAACTTAAAAATACCTATTGTAACATTTTGTCATACAGTTAATAATGATCCTGATGAAAGTGAGAAGTCAGTCTTGTTGGCAATATCTAAACGATCAGGTAAGTTATTTGCCAAAAGCCAATTAGCAATTGATTTTTTAGAGCATTTTTACAAAATAAACCCAGATATTTTGGTTAGAATGGAATACGGTATTCCAGATTTGAATCATATAGAAAATGCTGTAAATTATAATAACATAGCTGGTAATGATAAAAAGATTCTTCTATCAACCGGTAGTTTAAAGCCCGATAAGGGATACGAAACAGTAATAAATGCTCTCCCAGGAATATTAAATCATTATCCAGATTTGGTATATGTTATTCATGGAGTAACTGATGCTGATGAAAAAAGTAGGAAAGGTGATGAATATAAAAAATCACTTTTAATGTTGGCAAAGTCAAGAGGGCTGCAAGATAAAGTAATCTTTGATGAAAGAGCATTAACAGATTATGAACTGGTAGAATGGATTCGCAAGGCAGATTTGTATGTGGTTTCCGACATAAATGAGCAATGTTTAAGTAATGATGATTTGTCTTTAGCAGTAGGAGCTGGTAGTGTGGTTCTTTCTACCCCAACTTGGTTTGCTAAAGAGATTTTACAAGAGGATAGAGGACAGTTTTTTTCTTTTAAGTCATCATCTGAACTTTCTCATTTGGTAGTTAATACAATGCGAAATTCATCAGAAAGGGAATCGTATCGTGATTTAACTTTGTTGTACGGTTCTCAATTTACCTGGGAAAAGATCGCACAAAAAATACTGACTCATATTGAGAGTATTCTTCCTAAAACAGGAAACAAATTATTAACAATAAAAAAAGAGTTACATCCTGAAGTTTTACCAGATTGGAAACCGAACTATTTAAACAAGTTGTTTGATGGTATTGCTTTATTTTCTGGTAGTACAAACGATATTGTCGATTATAACAAAGGTTATTCGTTGCTTGATAACGCTTTGGCAATTCAAGTTCTTTCTTTAGCAGATGAATCAGATTACGAAAGCGAAACTTTAAAGCGTTGTTTATCTTTTATACAATATTTACAAAATGAGGACGGAACCTGGAGTAAGGGATTAGGTTTTGACAGAATCAAAAAAGAGGGAAGTTGTAAGTATGCAGAAGCCCGGACTGTTTGGGCCTTGGGCAGTTTATTTAAACAAAGTGAATCATTAGAAATTAAGGATGTTGCATTTACTTTGATTAGTAAACTCATTAAACAACGAATTGAAATTGAAGACATTCATTCAAAATCTGCCATTATTATTGGAGTTTCGCATGTTTTAGAAGGTGGTTTTCTCGATTCGGAATTAATTGAGTTAGTACGTACCTATGCTAATTTTATTCTCAAAAGAATTCCTGAGGATGGAAATGCTAAATGGCAATGGTACGAGGATGAATTAACGGGTAAATACGGTTTGGTTCCATTAGCATTGCTTTATGCACATACTATTACAGGTGAAAAACAATATCTATCAGCTGCCAGACGTACATGCCGATTTATTGAGAAGTTGCTTTTTACTGATGATATTTTTAATCCTGCTATTCAAGGATATTCAAAAAATCAGGATAAAATAATACGAGGAAATAACGAGCAATTATCAAGCGAAGCCTTCTTGATGGTTGCATGCTATTCAAAATTATACCAAGTTACCAAAGAAAAAATATATCTGACTCATTTGTCAAAGGCTCATTTGTGGTATTTAGGTAATAACAATCTTCAAAAATCAGTTTATGATCAAATGTCAGGAGGATGTTATCAGGCTTTAGGAATGCGGGGGGTTAATCCATTGAAAGGAACGGATAGTACTTGTGCATTCTGGTTATCACACTTTATGTATTTGGATACTTATTTTAAAGAGTTGGAAGAATAAAACAAAAAAACCGGCTTTAAGCCGGTTTTTAATTCACCATTGGTATATGGCTCATTAGATTCTTCTTTCTTTGATACGAGCTTTTTTACCGGTAAGACCGCGTAAATAGTATAATTTAGCTCTACGTACTTTACCTAAACGTAATACTTCAACTTTCTCGATGAAAGGAGAGTTGAATGGGAAAATTCTTTCCACACCTACGTTGTTAGAAATTTTTCTAACGGTAAAACGTTTGTTGTTGCCTTCTCCTTTAATTTGGATAACAACACCTTTGAAAATCTGAATACGCTCTTTGTTACCTTCCTTAATCTTGTAAGATACAGCGATAGTGTCACCAGGACCGAAATGTGGAATTTCGATACCTGTTTCAAATGCGGCTTCAGCTACTTTAATCAAATCCATTTCTTAATTTTTTATAGGATTAAACTTTCCCACGCAATATTACGTGACTCCTTCGTTCAATAAGAGATTACGTGAAATCGAGTGCAAAAGTAGTTCTTTATTATCAATTAAAGAAACAATTGAATGCTATTTTTCTATTCTTTTTCATCTTCAGTCGTATGTTTTTGTCGGGAGTGAAAGAACTGACTGATAAAGTTTTTAAAAAATAAGATGATTGGATTAAGCCATTCCGAAACTAAAAGAGGTATTAGTTTAGCAGGACTAAGCATCATAGCTAATTCAAGGTATTTTAGTTCCAGTTTTTTTTCGCTGTATTTTAACTGGTAATAAAGTTTCATCTTTTCGTTCTCAAAATCTTCAAAAGATTCAATGTGACTGTATTTATTGGAATTATTCATCATAGTTAGTGTAATTAGGAAAAAACAATTGTACAACAGATTGTATTACTGGTTTTTGAATTAATTTTTTTCGAAAAGCCATAAAAATAAGACCAATTACAAGGTAGAATGAGGCCACTATAATAAAGCCGATTCCGCTTCTGTCAAATATCTTTTCAAGCCAAAAGGCAATGGCTAACGATACAAATAATAATACAAAAAAGAAGAGATAGAATAATACCATTTTAATTAATAAACCTGATACTACACGAGAAATATTCTCAGCCGAATGAAGTTTTACCAGGTCAATTTGCGCTTTAACGTACTCTTCAAAATCGTTTTTAGCTTCTTTAATTTCTTCGCTTAGTTGTTCTTTCATAGATGTGTGTTCTAAAAAGAAGCCCGGATTGTTTACATTCCGGGATTCTCAGGTTAAAAGTGAACCTAGTGTTTCGACGTTTGAAGTTTTAATTAGCTCCATGTGTTGGTTCTAAAGTATTTTTGTACTCCTTAATTAAGTTTTCAATTTTGTTTTCAAGATCCTGCATTTTTTTCTTCATCTCATCTTTTAATTCACCACCTTTAACCTTAATCTTGTCCCTCATTGTGTCTAACTCAGCCTCCATTTCTTTTAGTTTGGCTTTTAGTTGATCACGTGTGTCAGAACCCTTTTGTGGAGCATAAAGTAATGCTATTGATGCGCCTAAAGCTGCTCCGGTCAGTAAGCCTCCTAAAAATAATCCAGTATTTTTCATGGCATTAAATTTTAACTGTTAATAATGAATAAAATATAGTCATTATATACTAATATGTCAAACAATTTGATCTTTTAAAATACCACGTTAATGTAAAAATCAAACGCTATAAATTGTACCTTTACACAACATTAATCAGAATGGATCATTTATGACAATGAAATCAACCAATAATATAATTAACCAAGCGGAAAGAGAACAAATACTTAGGTTGTATAAAGAGGTATTACGAGCTACCATTTCATACCGAGAATCGCAAGACGCGCGCTTGATTAGAAGAGCTCTTAATGCATTGGTTAACGAAGAAAAGCATCTTAGTAGAAATAATGCAGGTGAGTTGTATCTGATTGAGGCACTTGAGGTGGCTATTATTTTAGCTAAAGAAATTGGATTAGGTCGTACTGCAGTTGTATGTGCATTATTGTACCAGCCGGTTCTTCAGAAGCAGATTTCAGTTGAAGATATAAAGAAGAATTTTGATGAGCAGGTGGCAAATATTACTGAAGGAATGGTAAAAGTTGCCGAGCTGTATGAAAAAAGTGCGTCAATACGAAATGAGAATTTCAGAAAGTTGATGCTCACTTTTGCTCAGGATATCAGAGTTGTGTTGATTATTTTGGCCGATCGCTTACGTTTAATGCGTAATCTGAATCTATATTGCAAAGAAGATCAACAGCGAATAAGTGGTGAGGTTGGATATTTATACGCTCCAATGGCTCATCGTTTAGGCTTGTACGCAGTAAAATCTGAAATGGAAGATTTGGTAATGAAATTTACCAATCGCGAGATGTATAGTTTAATTGCCAAAAAACTAAACGAAACAAAACGCGATCGAGATAAATATATCGAGTCTTTTATCCGACCTCTTAAAAAAGAATTGGCTGAATTAGGACTAAAATTCGAAATAAAAGGACGTACCAAGACAATTCATTCTATATGGAATAAAATAAAGAATCAGGATACAGCTTTCGAGCAGGTTTTTGATTTATTTGCTATCCGAGTAATACTGGATAGCGAACCTAAAAACGAAAAAGCTGAATGTTGGCAGGTATATTCGGTTGTTACAGATAAATATCAACCAAACCCTAGTCGTTTACGCGATTGGATTTCGGTTCCTAAATCAAATGGATACGAATCATTACATACCACCGTTCTAGGACCGGAAAACAAATGGGTCGAGGTTCAAATTAGAACAGACCGTATGAATGAGGTAGCCGAAAAAGGTTTGGCAGCTCACTGGAAATACAAAGGTATTAAAGGTGAGAAAGGAATGGATGAATGGTTGGCTAACATTCGTGAGATTCTTGAGAATCCAGAATTAAATGCCATCGATTTTATCGAAGACTTTAAACTTGATTTATACGATGAGGAAGTATTTGTTTTTACCCCCAAGGGTGATTTGCGCCGTTTGAGAAAAGGAGCAACTGTATTGGATTTTGCCTTCGAAATTCACTCCGAAGTGGGTAAGAAATGTGTTGGTGCCAGAATTGGTAATAAAAACGTTCCGATAAAACATGTTCTGAAAAATGGCGATCATGTTGATATAATGACCAGTAATAACCAAGAACCTAAACAGGATTGGTTAAATATTGTAGTTACATCAAAAGCAAAAACAAAGCTAAAGCAAGCTTTGCGCGAGATGCAATACAAAGAAGCCGAGATTGGTCGCGAAATGCTGATTCGTCGTTTGAAAAACTGGAAGTACGAGTTATCCGATTCATTGCTAAATCAATTGGTGAAGTTTTTTGGTTTTAAGAGTAATCATGACTTCATGCGTGCTATTGCACTGGAAGAGCTTGATTTAGTGCGTATCAAAGAATTTTTGGATAAAGATAAAATAAAAGAACCTGAAGACGAACGGGAGCGTAGTGCCGAGAACTTTGTTCCAATCGAAGAAGATTTGCCTGATGACGATGTACTAATGATAGATCGTAATCTTACCAATGTTGACTATAAACTGGCAAAGTGTTGTAATCCTATTTTTGGTGACGATATTTTCGGTTTTGTAGCTTCATCGGGTGGAATTCGAATACATAGGCATACCTGCCCCAATGCATACGAACTAAAAACTAAGTATGGATATCGTATTGTACGTGCTGAATGGACCAGTGGGGCTGATAGTGTTTATCAGGCAACACTTAAAATTATAGGAGTTGATGATATTGGTATTGTAACCAATATATCGCAGGTAATATCGAGAGAACCCAAAGTGAAAATCCGATCATTATCTATCGATTCGCACGAAGGTACTTTTGAAGGTACATTAACAATCTTTGTCGATACGCTGGATAGCCTAAATCTATTGGTGAAAAAAGTGAAAAATGTAAAAGGAGTACACTCGGTTTCACGTATTGGAACTTCGGCGTAAAAGGCTTGATTTTTTCTTCCAAAAACCTTATCTTCAATAAAATTCCAATAGTGAATATTTGTTGATAGATGAACGTCTAACCTAATATAAACTTTGCCGTTATGGAAGGAAATATCATTACATTAGCTGTACTGTCTTTCGAAAGGGCTCATATTCTTAAAACTCTGCTCGAAGCGGAAGAAATTGATTGCTTTCTTGAAAATACCAACCTTATTCAAGGAGCAATATCATCAGGGGTAAAAGTAAAGGTGCCAGAAGAAAATATTGATGGTGCTTTAACGGTGCTTGAAAGCATGATGCAGGAAGAATTTAAGCTTCCAGACAGAAGTGTTGTACCTCCACGTATTTTATTGCCGGTCGATTTTTCTGATTATTCAAAAAAAGCAGCGCGTGTTGCCATGGATTGGGCAGCTGTATTAGGAGCTGAACTTACTGTACTTCACACATATTTTAATCCGGTATTAAGCACCATTCCTTTTTCTGATACTTTTGCCTATGAAATGAATCTTGAGGAATTGGCTATCGAGCTTGAAGATAAAGCCAAAAAAGGAATGGACGAGATGAAAGTGTGGCTTGATCAAGAGAATAAAAAGTTAGGAGACAAAAAGCTTGTCATCAAAACAGAATTAGTAAAAGGTGTTGCCGAAGATGAAATCATCAGTTTTAGTCGTGGATATATGCCTTTGGTGATTGTAATGGGTACCCGTGGTAAAGATAAAAAGGTAGCCGATCTGATTGGAAGTGTTACTGCCGAGGTTGTTGAAAGAGCTAAAGTGCCTGTGCTGGCAATTCCCGAAGGTTTCGAATATAAGGGTATTGATAAACTAAAGAATATACTGTACGCAACCGATTTTATGGATGGCGATTTTAAGGCAATTAAAATATTAGAAAAGATTGCAAAGCCTCTTGAAATGAAAGTTATTTGTGCGCATGTTAGTCCTAAAGAACATCTGGAGTGGGACGATGTGAAGCTAAAAGGCCTTAGAGAACACTTTAAAAAAGTATATGGCGAAGCTCATGTGGATTGCGATTTAATTGAACACGAAGATCTTTATATTGCTTTAGAAAGTTATTTAAGGGAGAAAAGCATTGATATCTTGTCTTTCACTCGTCGGAGACGTAGTTTAATAAGTAGATTATTTAATCCGAATATTGCAAAAAAAATGTTATTTCATTCCAATACACCATTGTTAGTTTTTAATGATTGAAATAACTACTTTTAAAGGCAAATAATTGCCGCATGAAGAGCTTAAGAGCCGGCATCTGCAAAGCCGGCTTTTTACATATTTTATTATTTTGGGGATTGCTTACTGTTAACGCACAATATAAAGTTGAAGGTAGTATTGTCGACGTTGGGCAGGCCTTTGATGATGTGTCTGTAGTTTTAATTTCTGACGGAATAAATAAACCACTACAGCTGTTAAATAATGGAGGCTTCATCACTTATCTCGAAAAAAACAAGGTTTATCGTTTTAGTTTTTCTAAACCTGGATATGTCAAAAAAGTAATTGAGTTTAGTACTATTCTTCCTGATAATATAAAGTTTGAAACAATACAACCTTATTATTTGCCAGTAAGATTATTTAAAACATTTGAAGGAGTTGACACTGTCTTTTTTAAGCAGCCTGTTGCCAAAATCAGGTTTGATGAAGAATTATCTGACTTTGCCGACGACAGGGACTATTCGCTTAATGTGAAGTATCGCATCGATAAAATGAGAGAAGAGGCTCAAGAAGAAGCTAGTAAGCCTGCTGTAAAACGCGAAGCAATAATAAAGAAAGAATCTCCAAAAGCTGAGACTAAAGCATTGACAGCCAAAGTTGATGATGTGTTGGTTACTGTAGAAGATAAAAAGGCTGCTGTTACAGGTATGCCGCTATTAAAAAAAGAGTATCCCGACGGAAGAACTGATGAGTACTTTGATTTGGAGGGAAGAGAGGTACAACGAACCATTTTTATGCATAACAATATCCGACGAGTATATTTGGAAGTGAAGCACGATTGGGGTGGAGTGTTCTATTTTATCGATCAGGCAGAACTAGGTTATAGGTGTATATCAAAAGTGGCTTATCAAAACCTTTTGGAAAGTAACGAATTAAATATCAATAAAAATAAATGAAACACATTAGAGGATTTGCAAGCGATAATAATGCTAGCGTACATCCAAAAATTATGGAGGCTTTAGTAAAAGCCAACCAAGGACATGCTGTAGGTTATGGAGGAGATGAAATAACAGAACGTACACAAAAACTGTTTAAGAAGGTTTTCGGCGATGAGGTGGAAACTTTTTTTGTGTATAATGGAACGGGAGCCAATGTGGTATCGATTCAGGCGATGACTCAATCGTATAATGCGGTTGTTTGTGCCCGTACAGCGCATATCAATGTTGACGAATGCGGAGCTCCTGAGAAAATATCGGGGTGTAAATTGTTGCCAATAGAAACAGATAACGGAAAGATTACCGTAGATCAGATCAAACAATATATGCATGGTTTTGGCTTTGAACACCATGCTCAGCCAAAATTAATTTCCATTACTCAGGTTACTGAGTTGGGTACTCTTTATTCCATTGATGAGATTAAAGCTATTGCCGATTATGTGCATAGTTTAGGATTATATCTGCATATGGATGGAGCACGTCTGTCGAATGCTGCTGCTGCACTAGAATGTTCGTTGGTCGATACTACTTTTAAAGCCGGAGTGGATGTGCTTTCGTTTGGAGGAACCAAGAATGGTTTAATGTATGGCGAAGCGGTGGTTTTTGCCAATGCTAAACTAGCCGAAAATGTAAAATACATTCGTAAACAAAGTATGCAATTGCATTCGAAAATGCGATATACAGCCGCTCAATTTGAGGCCATGCTTACCGATGAATTATGGAGAGAATGTGCTTTGCATGCCAATAAAATGGCTAAGAAACTTGAAGCTGGAATTAAACAACTTAAGAATGTGCAGCTAACCCAAGCTGTAGATTCAAACGGAATATTTGCTATTGTACCTGAAGAAGCAATTGCTAAACTTCAGCAAGAGTATTTCTTTTATATGTGGGACGAAAATCGTTCGGAAGTTCGCTGGATGACTTCGTTTGATACGCAGGAAGAAGATATTGATGGATTTATTGAACTATTGAAGCAGGAAGTTGGATAGGTATTAGGTTTTAGGAACTAGGCATTAGCTCTTAGCCTCTAGCGAAAAAATTATGGAACGGTTCTTTATAAGCATAATGGTAATAGAGAACCGTACCTTATTGTATCAGGTATACAAGTAAACTAGTTAGGTAGTCCCGGTAGGGACGTTTGTAACAGCATAGTACGCGAGTGCTATGTGTTAGCCATGTTGTTAATCAAAGGCTGTCGGCCTGTCTGTATAAAAAAGGTGTTAGGTTTTAGGAACTAGGCATTAGCTCTTAGCCTCTAGTGAAAAAATTATGGAACGGTTCTTAGTAAGCCTACTGGCAATAAAGAACCGTTGCTTATTGTATAAGGTATGCAAGTGAGGTAGTCCCGGTAGGGACGTTTGTAGCAGCATGGTACGTAAGTGCTATGTTTTAAGCAAGCCTTAAATCAAAGGCTGTCGGCCTGTCTGTATAAAAAAGGTGTTAGATATTAGGCATTAGCTCATAGCTTCTAGGAAAGAAATTATGGAACGGTTTATTATTAGCAAACTGGCAATAGTGAACCGTTGCTTATTATTTGGGCATATAAATTAACTTGTATTGTAGTCCCTGTAGGGACGTTTGTAACAGCATAGTACGTAAGTGCTATGTGTTAGCCATATTGGAAATAAAGAACGGTTCCTTTTTTGCTAATAGCTAAAAGCTAGCGGCTAGTCGCTAATATTTTCTAGCCATCTTGTCATTAAAATAGCTCATTTTTTGCCAAACTGGCTTATTTTTATACTTGGTTTGATAATTGATTATTCAAAAGCACAAATCATCAATATAAAAACAACTATGGCCAAAGCATCCGACCTTGAATTAAAGAAACTAAAGACAGCTTTGGTTATTCCTTTATTTTTTCTGGTAATTACTTTTAGTTTAAAGCTGATTGAAACACTCGAAGGCTTTAGTTTTGTAGAGTGGGGTGTTCGTCCCTTATCCATTGAAGGATTGCCGGGCATATTATTAGCCCCTTTGATACATGCCGATTGGGATCACTTTTTTGCCAATGCAGTTCCTTTATTTGTACTGGGGGTGTCACTGTTTTATTTCTATCGGGGCATTTCTGTAAAGGTGTTTATCTATATATATCTGCTTACGGGTATATGGGTTTGGATGGGGGCTCGCGATGCCTGGCATATTGGTGCCAGTGGTGTTATATATGGACTGGCGGCCTTCTTATTTGCAAGCGGTTTTTTACGCCGATACATTCCTTTAATGGCAATTTCGTTAATGGTTGTGTTCCTTTACGGTAGTATGATATGGGGTATCTTTCCACTACAAATGAATGTTCCTTATTCGTGGGAGTCGCATTTATGGGGATCGGTAGCCGGTGTGACTTTAGCTGTTATCTATCGTAAACAGGGGCCGCAGCGGGTAATTAAAGAATGGCCCGACGAAGAATATGAGTATCCGTTTTGGGAGATTGATGAGAAGAATAAGAATAATGGTGCAGAAACATCAAATTGATAAGCATAATAATGAAATTATTTGCCTCTGATAAAGCATAAGTATTAATGAAGGTTGCATTTTTAAACATGTAAGTGAAATAATAACAGGTGACAACCAAATAATACATGTTACAGATCAAATAATACACGTTTACATCCAAATAATAATATCAGTACTTGAAATAATGCACTTCACACTGAAATAATGTCAGGTTACAATCAAATAATAAGCAGTTACACTGAAATAATGTCGGGTTACATTCAAATAATAAAGGTACGCAGTCAAATAATGCGTATTCACGCTAGAATTATAAGGTTGAAATGTTAGTTAGTGGGTAATCATCCTACAAAACAACGATTAAATGATTATTTAATAGATAAGACACCTTATAATTTGTTTCAATCAAAATCTTTTTTGCATCTTTACACGTCTTTTAAAACAACGAATGATAAATAGATCGAACATAGAAATGCAATACCTGCGGTTGCTAAGCGTTACCATGATGCTTTCGGCTGCGTATATGGTCGATGCCGAAGGGCAGGAGAACCGTATACAGGCATTTCAAAATGCTCGAGAAATCATTCTGGATCAAATTCAGCAAATCAATCCTAATTCGGTCGAAGAAGGAATTGAGTGGGAGATGGCCATTGAGGTAGCTTCTAATCTGAATCAAACATCCGTTTTATACCAATTACCCGAGGCTCAGGATTTCTTCCTCGAGGTATTATCTCTTAAGAAAAAACTGCCGATTAATCAGTTGATTACAACTCCAGTAATACATCAAGCTTATGAGTTGTGTTATCGCTGTATTGAATTTATCGAGGTAAATCATCCTCTACAACAGTCGGTTTTTGATGCTATTCGCCCTGTTAGAGCCGGGCCTGTAGCCTAATTCTTCTTATGTGCTCCCGTTGGTTGAGCACTGCACGATTCATTTTTATTTCAGAAAACAATTAAATTATATACAATGGCAATAGCTAAGTTTCTGTCAAAACTTATCGGAAATAAGTCGGACAGGGATATGAAAGAAGTGGCACCTATGCTTAAGAAAATTAAAGAGGTGTATCCACAAATTGAGAAATTAACTCACGATGAGTTGCGTCAGAAAGCACAGGAATTGAAATTCCAGATTCAGGATGCAATCAAAGATGATGAAGATAAAATTGCCGATTTAAAACAGCAGATTGAAGAAGGAAAAGTAGCTGTTTCGGATCGCGAAAAAATATACAACGAAATTGATAAAATAGAGAAAGATATTTTGGTTAAGCTCGAAGATGCTTTACTAGAGGCATTGCCAACTGCTTTCTCAATTGTAAAAGATACGGCTCGTCGATTTGCTCAAAACGAAACCATTGAAGTAGCCGCCAGCGATTTTGATCGTAACCTGGCAGCTTCAAAAGATTTTGTTGAGATAGATGGCGAAAAAGCTACCTATTTTAATAGTTGGTTGGCTGGTGGTAACCAGGTTACCTGGGACATGATCCACTACGATGTACAGCTGATTGGTGGTGTGGTACTTCACAACGGTAAAATTGCCGAGATGGCAACGGGTGAAGGTAAAACATTGGTGGCTACCTTACCGGTATTTCTTAATGCCTTGGCAGGGCGCGGTGTGCATGTAGTAACCGTGAACGACTATTTGGCTAAACGTGACTCGGAGTGGATGGGACCTATCTATCAATTCCACGGGTTATCGGTTGATTGTATCGACAAGCACCGCCCTAATTCATCAGAACGTCGTGCAGCTTATAAAGCAGATATCACATTTGGTACCAATAACGAGTTTGGTTTCGACTATTTGCGCGATAACATGGCTATTTCGCCTGATGATTTGGTGCAACGCGTTCACCATTATGCTATCGTCGATGAGGTTGACTCGGTATTGATTGACGATGCCCGTACTCCTTTGATCATTTCGGGTCCGGTGCCTAAAGGCGATGATCAGTTGTTTGGCGAATTAAAGCCAAAGATCGAACAGGTTGTTGAGGTTCAAAAGAAACTGGTTACTCAAATTTTGGCCGAAGCTAAGCAAAAGCTAAAATCAGATAATAAAAAAGAAATTGAAGAAGGTTCGTTATTATTATTGCGTGCTTTCAAAGGATTGCCAAAGAATAAGGCGATCATTAAGTTTTTGAGTGAGCAGGGTATCAAAGCAGGTATGCTAAAAACCGAAAACTACTATATGCAAGAGAACAACAAAAACATGCATATAGTAACCGATCCTTTATATTTTGTTATCGATGAAAAAAATAATTCGATAGAATTAACCGAAAAAGGATTGGATTTGATTACCGGTTCATCCGAAGATCCTGAATTCTTTGTTTTGCCTGATGTAGGTTCTGATATTGCCGCATTGGAAAAATCAGATCTTCCTGAAGAAGAAAAAACGACTAAAAAAGATGAGATTCTTCAGAATTACTCAATCAAATCAGAGCGTGTTCACACCATCAACCAGTTGCTAAAAGCCTATACTTTATTCGAAAAAGATGTAGAGTATGTGGTGATGGATAACAAGGTGAAGATTGTTGATGAGCAAACAGGTCGTATTATGGAAGGCCGTCGTTACTCCGATGGTTTGCATCAGGCAATTGAGGCAAAAGAGCGTGTAACGGTTGAAGCAGCCACACAAACCTATGCTACCATTACCTTGCAGAACTATTTCCGTATGTATCACAAACTGTCGGGTATGACAGGTACAGCCGAGACAGAAGCAGGCGAGCTTTGGGACATCTACGAGTTGGATGTGGTGGTAATTCCTACCAACCGTCCTATTTTGCGTGATGACCGCGAAGACATTGTTTACAAAACAAAACGCGAAAAATACAATGCTGTAATCGAAGAAGTAGTGAAACTGGTTAACGACGGACGTCCGGTGTTGGTGGGTACTACCTCTGTTGAGATTTCGGAATTATTAAGCCGTGCGTTGAAGATGCGCGGAATCAAGCATAATGTACTGAATGCGAAAATGCACCAGCGCGAGGCCGAAATTGTTGCCGATGCTGGTCAGGCAGGTATTGTAACCATTGCAACCAACATGGCGGGTCGTGGTACCGATATCAAATTAACCAAAGCAGTAAAAGATGCTGGTGGTTTAGCCATTGTAGGTACCGAGCGTCACGAGTCTCGTCGTGTCGACCGTCAGTTACGTGGTCGTGCCGGTCGTCAGGGAGATCCGGGTTCTTCACAATTCTTTGTTTCGTTGGAAGATGATTTGATGCGTTTATTCGGATCAGACCGTATTGTAAAATATATGGACCGTCTTGGTTTGGAAGATGGCGAGATGATTCAGCATAGCATGATTACTAAATCAATCGAGCGTGCACAGAAGAAGGTAGAAGAAAACAACTTTGGTATTCGTAAGCGATTATTAGAGTATGATGATGTAATGAACTCGCAACGTGAGGTGATTTATACCAAACGTAAGCATGCTTTATATGGTGAGCGTATTCAGGTTGATATTTCTAATATGATGGCCGATACTTGTGCCGATATCGTTGAAGAATATCATGAGAATGGCGATTACGAAGGATTTAAAATGGAGATGATCCGTGTATTCTCTGCTGAGCCATCATTTACTGAAGAAGAGTTCTTACAAGGAAAAACAAATGATTTGTCTGATCAGTTATTCCAAAAAATGTGGGATGCTTATTTGCGTAAAAGCGATATGATTGCCAAGCAAGCTCATCCGGTTATTAAGGATGTGTACGAGAATAAATCGGAAATGTATAAAAACATTGTGGTGCCAATCAGCGATGGACAAAAAGTGTATCAAATCACTACCAACCTGAAAAAAGCATACGAAACCGAATCGAAAGAACTGGTTCGTTCATTCGAAAAAGCTTCGATGTTGGTTACCATCGACGATGCATGGAAAGAGCACTTGCGCGAGTTGGATGATTTACGTACGGCTGTACAAAATGCCAGCTACGAGCAAAAAGACCCATTATTGATTTATAAGTTCGAATCGTTCAACTTGTTTAAAGCTATGATCGGACGTAATAATAAATCAGTTGTGTCGTTATTAGCTAAAGGACATATTCCTATTCAAAATGCCGATGGTGTGCACGAAGCTCAGGAACGCAAGCGTCAGGACTATAGCAGACTGCAAACCCGTAAAGATGAATTTTCGCGTGGAGGCGGAGGAAATGGTCAGGCTCAGGCACCAAAGAAACCTGAGAAGATTGAACCAGTGCGTGTAGAGAAGAAAGTGGGACGTAATGAGCCATGTCCTTGCGGAAGCGGTAAAAAATACAAACAATGTCACGGTAAAGGCGAGGCATAATAAAATAGCATCAAGAGATTAGAAATACGCCTGCCCGAGGTAGGCGGGTATCAAGACTTAATTAAGTAGTCTTGATACTAAAATCTTGATACTTGAAACAAAATCAAGAAATCTTAAATATGATACTTAATTACATTCATTGGAACGTTGATCCTGAGATTTTCAGTCTTGGTTTTTTACATGTTCGTTATTACGGTTTGTGTTTTGCCATTGCTTTTATGCTGGGATATTACATACTCGAAAAAATGTTTAAGTCAGAAGGTATTGATGAAACCTGGCTTGAAAAGCTTTTTATGTATGTGGTAATAGCTACTATTGTAGGTGCACGATTAGGCCATGTATTCTTTTATGGTTGGGATTATTATTCGAAACACTTAGGCGATATCATTAAGATATGGGAAGGTGGATTAGCCAGTCATGGAGGTGCCATAGGTATATTGGTTGCTTTGTATTTCTATTCGAAAAAAGTGACCAAAAAAAGCATGATCTGGACCTTGGATCGATTGGTAATATCGGTGGCTTTGGCAGCTATGTTTATCCGTTTGGGTAACTTGATGAATTCCGAGATTTACGGTCATGCAACAGAACTGCCATGGGCATTTCAGTTTATCACTAATATGCATGCGTGGCAACAAGGGGCAGAGCCTATTTATTCAGCTCCATCGCATCCAACGCAGATTTATGAAGCCTTGTGTTATCTGTTTACTTTTGTAGTATTGTTTTTTACTTATTGGAAAACGAATGCAAAAGAAAAGCAAGGATTGTTGTTCGGAATATTCTTAATTGGTATTTTTATGTCCCGATTCTTCATCGAGTTTGTAAAAAACAATCAAGAAACCTGGGAAGAGGGAATGACACTAAATATGGGACAATGGCTTAGTATTCCGTTTGTAATAGCCGGAGTATATTTTATCTATAATGCAATAAAGAAAAATTAGAATAGGAATTCAGTAAATAGATGCTTAAACGCATGTGTTTACTTCCTAATTACTACGAAATATTGTTTTTACTTTAGGGCCGGGGTTGTAATGACTTCGGCTTTTTTATGTTTTCGATGAGTTGCAATAATGTTAATTGTAATTCACTAATTATTAATCTTACCTGATGAAAAGAAATGTTGTTCTACCATTATTATGGTTCTTTATTTGTTTGAGCTCTGTTGCTCAAAATGATTGGAAAAAAGGATTTGTTCTCCTATCCGAAACAGATACACTTAATGGTTTTCTTGAAAACTGGAATAGTAAGTTAGATACGCGGAAGTGCTATTTTAGGAGTGATGAAAATTCAGAAACTCAACAATTTCATCCCGATGAAATTTATGGGTATCGTTATCAAAATGGCAAATACTATGTGTCAAAACAAATAGAAGCTATTAATCCGGATAAACCAGTATTTGTTGAATATCTTACAGAAAGTAAGGTGAGTTTGTATTATTATAAAGATCATTTAAACAGATATTTTATCGAAAAAGAGGGTGTGTTTTATGAGTTGAAAAATACTACCAGAACATATAGGGATTCAGTTGATGTAACTTATCAAGTTGATGCGAAAGAATATATTGGAACATTACGGTATTTATTTAGAGATGCCAATATGGAATCGGAAATAAATAATACCCGATTAACCTCTAAATCGCTAACCAATTTGGTTAAACAATACCATAATATAGCTTGTAACGATGAAGTTTGTATTATCTACAAAAAGGCTCCTAATAAAGCAAAAGTAAGATGGGCTGCTATGTTTGGTGGCGAAATAAATAAACTTGATTTTGGAGGAAATACCAAAACCGATAATCAACTGAGTTACAGTGCCGGAATCAAATTAATAATTGAAAATGTATTTGCCACTACCGATAACTTCTTTCTGGAAGCAGACTTGCAATATCAAAAACTATCATCTTACAATATAAGCAAAGCAACAGATAGGAATATTCAGCTTCATTATCATGATGTTTTTTATATGCTAAGCGACGAAAATTCAATTATTAATAATCAGGTAAAAGAGTTGAATGTAGATATGGGTGCTCATATGCTTAAATTACCATTGCTGGCCAACTATTATTTATCAAAAGGAGCGGTTAAACCTTATATCAGTGCCGGATTATCAATGGTGTATGTTGTTTCTCAAAACAAAGATTTTAAACTAAATGAGTTTTATCAAGCGTTTGATCAATCTATTCCTTCTTTTCAGTTAGGCCCTATTGTAAAAATTGGATGTTCTATTCCAATTAGTAATAAATACTTGATTCTTGAGATGCAATATGAACAAACAAAATCAAGCAATATTAATGAGGTATTAAGGTTTGGTAGAGATGGTTTTGCTTTAAATGTAGCCTATACTTTTAATTGAATTTTAGATTAAGACCTTCATATTCTTTTGGCCGGAGTTATAATGACTTCGGCCATTTTTTGTATTTTAGCATCTCAAGTCAATCAAAACACAGCTTCCTACTCCACATCGTTGAAAGATCCTTAATCGGAACCTTAAGTATTACATATAAAATAGTTTAAAATGAAGAAAACAGGGATTGGTTTATTCCTTGTGGCATTATTGGCAAGCTGTGGTGTTTCCAATAAAGCCGACAAGAAATTACCGCGCGTAGCTATTGCCGGTTTGGCTATAGAATCAAGTACATTTTCACCGGCACAGTCCGATGTAAAAGCTTTTAGAACGCGCAGAGGAGAAGATATTTATTCGTATTATCCGTTTATGGATGCAGATTCGGCAACACGTAAACGAGCAGAGTATTTTCCAACATTGCGCGGGCATGCTATTCCGGGTGGTATTGTTACGCGCGAAACGTATGATACATTGGTAAACGAAACACTGGCGCTTCTTAAGCAGAATCTTCCTTATGATGGACTTTTCTTTGATATTCACGGTGCAATGAGTGTGGTTGGTCTGGATGATCCTGAAGGAGATTTTATTCAGAAAGTTAGGGATGTGGTAGGATACGATTGTGTGATTTCTACTTCGATGGATTTGCATGGGAATGTTTCGTGGCGATTGGCTGAAAATACCGATTTAATGACTTGCTATCGTATGGCACCCCACGAAGATGCTTTAGATACAAAAAAGAGAGCATTGGTAAATCTACTGGATCGTTTGGAATCTGGTAAAGGAAAACCCGCTTACAAAGCATGGATTCCGGTGCCTATTTTATTACCTGGTGAAAAAACAAGTACACGAATTGAACCGGGTAAGAGTTTATATGCAAAAGTTCCAACCATTGCCGATCAGGAAGGTGTGGTTGATGCGGCTATTTGGGTAGGATATGCCTGGGCAGATGAACCACGTAACCGTGCATATGTAATGGTAACCGGTGATGACAAACAAAAAGTAACGAAAGGAGCTGAGTATTTAGCCAAAGCATTTTGGGATGTAAGAGATCAATTTGAATTTGTGGCACCTGTTGCAACTTTGGAAGAGAGTTTGGATATGGCTGTTAAAAGCCAAAAGAAGCCATTTATAATAAGTGATACAGGTGATAATCCAACAGCGGGTGGAGCAGGGGATGTAACCTGGACATTAACGGAAATATTAAAACGGCCCGAATTTAAAAAAGCAAATGGACCTCACTTGATTTATGCTTCCATTCCCGGACCAGACTTTGTTGCTAAAGCGCTTGAAATTGGAGAAGGAGGTAAGATTGATGCAGTTGCAGGAGCAAAGGTGGATAGTCGTTATGCTCCGCCGGTTAGACTAAACGGAACTATTAAAAAAATTGTAAAAGGTGATAAAAATGCCGATGTGGAAGTGGTAGTTCGGGTAGGCAGTGTTGATGTTATTGTAACCGGACGTCGTAAACCGTATCATTACGAAAAAGACTTTACTAGTCTTGGTTTGTACCCTCGCGAAGCTGATATAGTTGTAGTTAAAATTGGGTATTTAGTTCCTGAACTATACAATATGCGTGGCGATTGGGTAATGGCTTTAACGCCAGGAGGTGTTGATCAGGACTTAGAACGATTGGGTCACAAACGTATTCATCGTCCGATGTATCCTTTAGATAAAGATATGGATGATCCGGACCTAAGTGCACAGCTAGTGCCTGTTTCGGGTTCTGAGAAATAAAATATTCATGGTAGGGAACGGTTCTGTATTGGTATCTTGCAAATAAAGAACCGTTCCTTATTATTTAGCTTTCATTCCAATATCAGGTTCTGTCTTTCGGAATGCACAAACTGATGATAATCCATAAATTCATCAATTCCTCCAAATAGATTCATAACTCTTTTTCGGGCTATTTCACTTTTTGAAAAAGTTGCATAAGCGTTATATGAGCTAAAATGATAATACCTGTAGTCATTAATAACTCCATGTTTTTCTGGATTGTAATGCGCATAAAATATTAAGTACTTCAAGTATTCGTCCTTGTCTATTTCAAGTCTTTTAAATTTTGGATCGAATAAATTTCCGGTGAATTTTTCCTGATTATTTATTGCCATTGCGTAGCTAATAAATAACTGTTTAAATGCCTTGGTAATCTTGATTCTGTATTATTATCATTAAGTGTAGTCGATTTAGTATATACAATAATGTGAAAGTGATTTGGAAGAAGACTGTATGCAAGAACATCAAAATGAACTAAAAGAAACTTCTTTAGAAGAAAAAGAAAATAGTTGTAATTGGCTGATGTGTAAAAAATTCGTTTTTTATTGGCTCCTCTATTAAAGATGTGGTAATATCTTTCAGGTAGGATTGGAGTTATGGTTTTAATCGAAGGCATAAATTAAACATAAGTGGAAAATAATTTAATGGCAAGTTTTGTGAATAGGGAACGGTTCTCTATAAGCGTCTTGTAAATAAAGAACCGTTCCTTAATACTGCCTAATATTAAACTTCTTTCTTTAATCGTTGTTGGGTTAAAAATATCTATTTTTGCACCCTCAAAATTACACATGCAATCACTTAGGCAATTAAATCAAACAGAACGAAAGGCTTTTAAATACCATATTTTCTACAGTATAATGGAAGGTGTGGCGAATGGAGCATTGGTGCTTAACGAGTTTATCTTTATTAAGTCATTACAAGGTTCAAACGTTCAGCTTGCCTTTCTGTTTCAATTTAGCATGGTAGTGTTTTTGTTTGCCATGTTGGCCAATGAAGTGATGCGTAGATATGCCAACCGCAAAAAGTTTTTGCGTATTTCAGGTATTATAACCCGATTGCCTTTGGTGGGGTTTGCTTTATTTCCGAATGTACATGGCGAAGGACTTGATCCTATTTATCATTACTTGTTCCTAGGAGTCTTTCTTTTGTTTTACACCTCAAAAATTACCGTAATTCCGTCCATTAATCAGTATCTAAAAGGTAATTATCGTCACGAGAATTTCGGAAAGCTTTTTGGTTATGCAACCACTGTAAATAAAGTGGCGATTATGTCATCCACTTTTCTAACGGGCTTATTACTCGATATCGATCCGAATTCATATCGTTGGTTTTATCCGGTAGTTGGCATCTTTGGGGTGATTTCAGTTTTTCAGTTAACTAAAATGGAGTTTGTACAAAAGTTTCAAGCTCCAACAAAACCATTGTGGTCAGCTTTAGGTGATTCTTTTGTTCGGATTTGGAACATCTTAAAGATCAATAAACCATTTCGACATATTGAATATGGTTTTATGATGTATGGTTTTGCCTGGATGAGTACCCATGCTGTTATTACCATTTTTTATAAAGAAGCACTGGACTTGAATTATTCCTCGGTAGCATTTTATAACAATGCATTTAATTTGGTGGCGATTACTTTTCTTCCTTTGTTTGGTAAGCTTATTGGAAGTCGCGATCCCCGACGATTCGCTATTATTACCTTTGGAGCTCTTATGTTGTTCATCATTTTTACAGCTTTAACAGAGCATCTTCAGTTTCATATCGATATTTTAGGACTCAAAATATACTATGTTCTTCTGATAGCGGTTTTCTTCAATGGAATTTTTATGGGAAGTATGCCTATACTTTGGGGTATAGGAAGTAGCTATTTTTGCAAATCTGATGAAGCTGCCGATTATCAATCGGTACATTTGTTTCTTACTGGATTAAGGGCTGCAGCGGCTCCCATAATAGGTATTCAATTATACGAGTTTTTAGGCTTTGGCACAGCTTTTGCTTTTGGTGTTGTATTCTTGATAGTGGCAATTATGTTCATGATCTATTCTGAGCGTTTTTTTCCTCGAAAGCAAGAATATTGATTTCCTAAAAGAGAATCGTTCCGATCTCTTTTTGTTAACTTTATGATAAAACATCAAAAATGAAAAAAGTTGTTTTGATGGCTGTATTAGCTTCTGCTATACTGTCGAGTTGTTCGTTGCTGAAATTTAATATGGAAGGAGCCAGCACTCCTTTAGAAGTAGAAGATTTAAATGCACGAATGGCGGTTCGTTCTTTTTATAAAGAATTTTCAGGACAGGTTATTCAAATAGCCGATTCAATCTATCACTCTACCGATGATTTAGAATTAAAAACCAAAACCATATATTGGAAAAGCGGATCAACATCAGCTTGTTCTCGAGCCGCTTTTCAAACCGATGCTGAATTAGCATTAGTTGAAACCTGGATTGTAACTCGTCAGATGAACCACTTCTTCGAAAACCAAGGGCAGGAGTATTTTGATAATTATACTCATTTGGCAACAGCAAGTAGTGAAGACCTGCTGCGTAAGATAGAATTGATAGCAAAAGGAACGCGTAAAAAAGAGAATTTCGCTCAATTGAAGGATTTTGTTTACCAATACGAACTTCATCCAATTGCTGATGATTGGAAGATGGAACGCCATGATTTGCGTCCTGATCTAATCGCGCATATGGGTATTCCTGATTCGTTATATACTAAAACAGTTGGCTCGGGTGCTGAAGTAATGAGCGATTTAACTGATCGATTAGGTATTTATAATGAGCAAATAGCTTCGCAGCTCGAATGGCAAAAGCAATTGTTGCTAACCAATATGGAAGATTCTACATTGGTTGCGCCCTATATTGCTCGTATCGATAGTATGGCTGCAACTATGCGAAGCCTGGCTATTATTATGCAGGAATCGCCAGAAATGTTAGGTATGATTGCTGTGCGGATGAGGGAGGAGTTAAGTCCGATAGCTCAGGATTTTACTTATGGAATGCAAAATAGTATTCTACAACTTTCAAAAGAGCGCGATGAACTTCAGAAATATATATCGGAACAACGAGTTTTATTAAAAGCTGATTTGGAAGAGTCGGGACAAGTTTTGATAAAAGAAACTACAGATAACCTTATCAGGCTTATCAAAAGCATTTCGTGGATTATAATAATCTTAGTGATTGTTTTAACGGCAGTTTTCTTCGGATTACCTTTTACTTTGGGATTTTTACTTGGTAAATGGCGAGTAAAGCGAAAGCTAGATAAATAATGACCAGTCCTAAATAATCTATAACGGTTATTTAGGACTAGTTATTCATGTCTTTATTTAAAAAGAAACACCGTTCTGCGCTGAGTATTCGGAATTCCAATAATATTATTGATATAGTCTTCTTTTTCTGAGACCTCGCCACTGCGTTGTATAAAACCTTTTCCTTTTGGCATACAATACGACCAAGAGCCTGAAGCTTTACAGTCTTTCCAAGATTCAATCAATACAACAGTGTGTCTTTCAACTGAAATTATACAGCTTTTATATTGCTTAGCTAAATCAAACACTTCTTTCGCGTTTGCTTTATTAACAATAAGAATTGTATCGGCTTGATGTGCTGCCAATTGATTTATGTTAGCGATGGGTCTGTCTGCATTTAGCTTAGCATCAGACAGATCTAAAACATTGCTAAATAAAGTGCTAACTCTATCAGCATTAGTTTGTGCTTTTGTTTGCGTTGCACTTATTAACGTAATAAGAACAATAAGTTTTAAAACTTTCATAGGTTGTTTTAACTAAAGTATTTTCTTTCCAATGTTGGGTACGTGATAACTGTAAAAAAGTTTTAGTATGATGCTTTTTCCTTAGTCAGTGTGAACATTTTATTATCTTGCTGTTTCATATTGAGAGATTAATCCAAATTATTTAATGATGAAGAATTTTTTGTTTGTATCGTTTGTTGCACTATTATTAATGTCTGCATGTAAGAATTCAGCGAATAAGGAAGGTGTGCATTCTGATGTGTTTTTTTTGGGAACTTATACCGAAGGAGCTAGTGAAGGTATTTATAAATATGAACTTAATAAAGACGGTAGCATTAAGGCTTTAGGATTAATGGCCAAAGCAGCTAATCCTTCATATTTAGCTTTTAGTTCTGATAAAAAAGTGCTTTTTGCTGTTGATGAAGTAAATCGGGATAGTACAGGAGAAGTCAGATCGTATAGCGTTGAAGATGATACTTTAAAGTTAATATCAACTGCTACAAGTGGAGGTGCTCACCCTTGCCATGTGAGCGTAAGCAAAGAAGGACATGTTGTTGTAGCTAACTATACCGGAGGAAGTGTTGGATGGCTATCGGCAACAAGTGATGGACTACTATCAAATCTGTTATCAGTATCGCAGCACGAAGGTTCTGGCCCAACTGATCGTCAGTTAACTCCTCATGCTCATTCGGCCTGGTTTGTAGGGGATGATATTATTAGTTGCGATTTGGGTACGGATGAATTATGGATTTACGATAATCTGTTTACACTGAAACAAAAAGTTGAGTTAAATCCTGGATCAGGACCTCGTCATTTATGTGTAAATCCTAATGGGCAATGGATTTATGTGGTGAATGAATTGAATAATACTGTAACCAGAGTAGAGAAAACGTCAAACGGGTGGATCGCGAAGGAAAGTATATCAACACTGCCAAATGATTTTGAAGGCTATAGTTTTTGTGCTGATATTCATATTTCAAGTGATGGTAAATTTGTGTATGCTTCAAATCGTGGGCACAATAGTATTGCCATATTTTCGGTAGGAGAAGGAGGTTTGTTGACATTAATTGCCAATGAATCCGTGAGAGGTGATCATCCTCGTAATTTTGCATTATCACCCGATGAAAAATTCTTATTGGTGGCTAACAAAGACACTGAAAATATTGTTGTTTTTGAGCGCAATGTAGAGACTGGTTTGCTTTCGTATGTTAGTGAAATTAAGGCGTTATCACCAGTGTGCATATTGTTTGAGTAAAATATTCTCTTTAGGAGAAAACGGTTCTTTATAGGCATTTTGTCCATAGAGAACCGTTTTTTTTTATCCTCTGTCTTCGATCGTCCGTCTTCTAAACTAATCATTATCTTTGCAAGCTTAAAAAAGTAAAAATGACTTCAGAAATAATGTACTATCTTATCATTGCCATTTTAGTGATTCAATTTATGTTTGATCAATGGATGGAGTGGTTAAATAAAAAAAAATGGCAAGCTAATTTACCTGCAGAACTGATTGGTATTTATGATGCAGAGAAGTATCGTAAACAGCACAATTACCGAAAAGCCAATTATGGATTTGGTGTGTTGAGCGATACATTTAGTTTTGTGGTTATGCTTGTTTTTTTGATGGCGGGTGGCTTTGCACTTGTTAATGGATGGGTCATGAATTGGAGTCAAAACAGTATTATTCAGTCATTATTGTTCTTTGCTATTATTGGATTAGGCTCAAGTATTATTGGAATTCCTTTTAGTATTTACGGAACATTTGTTATTGAAGAGCGCTTTGGATTCAATAAAACTACTCCTAAAACTTTTGTTCTAGATCTTATCAAGTCAACTTTGGTTTCTGCATTAATAGGTGGGCCATTGTTAGCTGTAATAATGTGGATTTATGCAGTTGCGGGTTCTTATTTTTGGTTATATTCATGGATGGTATCAAGTGCTTTCATGATTTTTATGACTATGTTTTATACTTCGTTGATATTACCATTATTTAATAAGCAAACTCCTTTGGAGGATGGTGAATTACGAGAGGCAATAGAAAAATTTTCGCAAAAAGCAGGTTTTAAGCTTGATAATGTATTTGTGATGGACGGATCGAAACGTAGTACCAAAGCAAATGCTTTTTTTAGTGGATTGGGAGCTAAAAAACGTATCGTATTATACGATACATTGGTAAATGATTTGCAAATAGATGAAATTGTTGCTGTTTTGGCACATGAAGTAGGGCACTATAAGCTAAAACACACAATGTGGGGAACACTGACTGGAGTGCTTCAAACAGGTGTTATCCTTTTTGTTTTTGGTTTAGTCGTTGGTTCGCCAATTTTGTCGCAGGCATTAGGAGTTGAGGAAGCGAACTTTCATATAGGAATACTTGCATTTGGATTATTGTATTCGCCTGTTTCATTTATAACGGGTATTGTTATGTCGGTTGTGTCGCGTAAAAACGAATATGCAGCTGATGGTTATGCTGCTTCTTTCCAATTGGGAGATCAATTGATAAGTGCCTTAAAAACAATATCAGTAAATGCATTAAGTAATTTAACGCCGCATCCATTGTATGTGTTCTTCCATTACTCGCATCCGCCATTGTTGGAACGCATAAAAGCAATTCGAAACAAATAATCTAATCGCTAATCTCTAGCATCTAATTTATAAAATAATGAATCTTGAAATAATCACTATCGGGAATGAATTGTTGATCGGTCAGGTAGTTGATACTAACTCAGCCTGGATGGGACAAGAGCTCAATAAAGAAGGCTTTGATATTACCAGAATCACTTCGGTTCAGGATACGGATGAAGCTATCACATCAAGTTTAAATGAAGCTCTCAGTAGAGTTGATATTGTATTAATGACGGGTGGATTAGGACCAACAAAAGATGATATTACTAAACAAACATTAGCCGATTATTTCGATACAAAATTGATTTTTAATCAAGAAGTATTTGACAATGTTTGCACTTTGTTGAAAGGAAGGGTTAAAAATATTAATGAACTTAATAGGGGCCAGGCATATGTGCCAGAAAAATGTACGGTAATAAATAATCCGGTTGGAACAGCGCCGGTAATGTGGTTCGAAAAAGAAGGTAAGGTTATTGTTTCAATGCCAGGAGTTCCGGGCGAGATGAAACATGCCGTTGCTAACGAAATTATACCTCGATTAAAAGATAGATTCGAAACGTTGCATATCATTCATAAAACGGTTCTGGTTTTTAACATCCCAGAGGCTGTTTTAGCTGAACAATTGAGTAATTGGGAAGAGACGATTCCTGATTATATTTCATTAGCTTATTTGCCCTCACCAGGAAAGATTCGTCTGCGTTTAACGGCAAAAAGCAAAAATGAAAGTAAGGCTCAGGAAGATATTCAAAGGTTAGTGGAAGATCTTTATAAAATAGTAGGGGATAATATTTTTGCAGAAGAAGATAAACCAGTTCATGAATTGTTGGGAGAGTTACTAAAACAAAATGGGAAAACCGTTTCAACAGCCGAAAGTTGTACCGGAGGATATATCGGTCATCTTTTGACAAGTATTCCTGGAAGTTCTGCTTATTTCAGGGGTGGTATCATCGCATATGAAAATGATGTGAAAGCTCGGTTATTAGGAGTTAGTAGTGATGATTTAAACCAATATGGAGCTGTGAGTCAGCCTGTGGTTGAACAAATGGCTTTAGGGGCAAAAACAGCATTGGGTACCGATTATGCTATTGCTACATCGGGTATTGCAGGCCCTGATGGAGGAACTGAAGATAAACCGGTAGGAACCGTTTGGATTGCTATTGCTGGAGATTTTGGTGTTATTAGCAAAAAATATCAGTTCGGTAAAATGCGTGATAGAAATATCCATCGATCAGCCGATACGGGCATGGTAATGTTGTTTCAGCATCTTAATAAATCGTAAGTAGCTGTTTGTTAGTTTTGTTGGTTGTTTTACTTAAACCTATTATTGAGTTTTTTAATTGTCGAGAAAAAAATAAAAAGCATTAAAAAATTAAAAAACAGAACTTTTATAGCAATAGTATTTGTGAAATTGAATAAAAATAGCTTATTTTGCGCTCTGTTTGAAAAATGTATCCGAAAAAAAACTGTTGAGAGATGTCAAGAGTATGTCAAATAACTGGTAAATCATTCATGGTGGGAAATAATGTTTCTCACTCGAAAAGAAGAACCAAGAGAAGATTCGATATCAATCTTTTCAAGAAGAAATTTTACTTGCCTGAAGAAGAACGTTGGGTAAGTCTTAGAGTGTCTGCAGCTGGGTTGCGCATGATCAACAAAGTTGGTGTAAGTGCAGCATTAAAAGGTGCGAAGGAAAAAGGATTTATTACAAACTATTAATAAAGGGAGTAAAAAATGGCTAAAAAGGCAAAAGGTAATCGCGTTCAGGTGATTCTTGAGTGTACAGAGCACAAAGAGAGTGGACAACCAGGAACTAGCCGCTATATTACCGTAAAGAACAGAAAAAATACTCCTGATCGTATGGAGTTGAAGAAATATAATCCGATTTTGAAGCGTGTAACTTTACATCGCGAAATCAAATAAAACTGATAAACAATGGCAAAGAAATCAGTTGCATCGTTGCAAAAAGGTGAAGGTAAAGGTCACACTAAAGTGATCAAAATGGTAAAATCTGAAAAATCAGGAGCTTATTCGTTCCGTGAGGAGATTGTACCTAATGAAATGACCAAAGAGTTTTTCAAAAAATAAGGTTGGATAACCGTATTAACTTAAAAGCTTCCTTTCTTAAGGGAGCTTTTTTGTGTTTATCGGTATAAGTTCTGTTATCAATTGCTATCTTAGCAGAAAATATTTGATTTATGGGTATTTTTGGAAGTTTTACCAAGGCAAAGAAAGAAAGTCTTGACAAAGGTTTAGCCAAAACTAAAGAGAGTGTTCTTAAAAAACTAACCCGTGCTGTGGTTGGTAAAACCAGAGTTGATGATGATGTACTTGACGAATTGGAGGAAGTACTGATTACATCTGACGTGGGAGTTGATACCACTCTAAAAATTATTGAAAGAATAGAAGCTCGTGTATCTAAAGATAAATTTATGGGTACAAATGAGCTAAATGATATTCTACGTGAGGAAATTGCTGAACTTTTAGCTGAAAATTCTTCTGATAAGCCCATTGATTTTGAACTTCCGGAATCAAGCAATCC
Source organism: uncultured Carboxylicivirga sp. (assembly GCF_963668385.1). Taxonomy (GTDB): domain Bacteria; phylum Bacteroidota; class Bacteroidia; order Bacteroidales; family Marinilabiliaceae; genus Carboxylicivirga. The sequence continues at coordinate 4,694,660 of NZ_OY764327.1, read as the reverse complement.
ATATGTAATAATGGTTGTTGGTGTAAATGGTGTGGGTAAAACTACTACTATTGGGAAGTTAGCAAGTAAATTTAAGGCTGCCGGTAAAAAAGTAGTACTGGGTGCTGCTGATACTTTTCGCGCTGCGGCCATCGATCAATTAGTGGTTTGGGCCGAACGTGTTGATGTTCCTATTGTAAAACAAAACATGGGTTCCGATCCTGCTTCTGTAGCTTACGATACTTTATCATCAGCCAAGAATAATAATGCCGATGTTGTGATTATTGATACAGCGGGTCGTTTGCATAATAAAGTCAACTTAATGAATGAGTTGAGTAAGGTGAAACGCGTAATGCAAAAAATTGTACCAGATGCTCCACACGAAGTGTTGTTAGTGTTGGATGGATCAACCGGGCAGAATGCATTTGAGCAAGCAAAACAATTTACCTTGGCAACTGAAGTTTCGTCACTGGCTATTACCAAATTAGATGGAACGGCTAAAGGGGGTGTTGTGATTGGTGTTTCTGATCAATTTAGTATTCCTGTGAAATACATCGGAATAGGGGAAGGAATTGATGATTTACAAGTGTTTGACCGAAACGAATTTGTTGATTCTTTATTCAGATAATATATCAGGGCTGCTTTAGTAGTCCTTTTTTAGTGTTGTATTTAAATAATTAAGTACTTAATAAGATGGCGAAAGCTAAGAAAGTGGATGTGGTGACCATGGGGTGTTCGAAAAACCTGGTCGATAGTGAGTTTTTGATTCGTCAGTTTAAAGCCAATAATATTCAAGTGGCACATGATCCGGAAGTACCAGATAGTGAAGTAGCCATTGTAAATACATGTGGTTTTATTGGTGATGCAAAAGAAGAATCGATAGATACCATACTTGAATTTGTTGAGGCTAAAAAACGTGGTGATATCAAACAGCTTTATGTGATGGGTTGTTTGTCGGAGCGTTATCCTGGGCAATTAAAAAAGGAATTACCCGAAGTAGATAAATTTTTTGGTAAATTCAACTGGAAAGAAATTATTACAGAGGTAGGAGCCAGTTATCGTCGTGATTTGATGAATGAACGTTCGTTAACTACTCCAGATCATTATGCTTATCTTAAAATATCCGAAGGATGTAATCGTACTTGTAGTTACTGTGCTATTCCATTGATTACCGGAAAGCATCAGAGCCGTAAAATGGAAGATTTGCTCGATGAAGCAAAACGATTAGCAGATACAGGTGTGAAAGAATTACAGGTTATTGCACAGGACTTATCTTTTTACGGATATGATTTATATAAAGAGTATCGTTTGCCGAAGTTGGTTGATGAATTAGCTAAAATAAATGGTATTGAGTGGGTTCGCTTGCATTATGCATATCCAGCTGGTTTTCCAATGGATGTTTTGAAAGTGATGAATGATAATCCTAAGGTGTGTAATTATATTGATATTGCTTTGCAGCATATTTCAGATAATATGTTGGAATTGATGCGAAGAAATGTTCGTAAAAGTCAGACTTATAAGCTAATTGAAGAAATGCGTAAGCAGGTGCCGGATATTCATCTTCGAACTACTTTTATAACGGGTCATCCGGGTGAAACTGAACAAGATTTCAGAGAATTGGAAGACTTTGTTAGAGATGTGCGTTTTGAGCGTTTGGGAGTATTCCCTTATTCTCACGAGGAGGATACTTATGCTGCAAAAAAGTACCAGGATGATATTCCAGAAGAAGTGAAGCAGGAGCGAGCTGATCGTATTATGGAAATTCAGAATGGAATTGCTACTGAATTAAACCAAGAGAAGATTGGTAAGGAGATGAAAGTAATTGTTGATCGTGAAGAAGGTGATTTTTATATCGGGCGTACTGAATATGATTCTCCTGAAGTTGATCAGGAAGTTTTACTTCATAAAGAAGAAAATGACGCATTAACTATTGGTGCTTTTTATCAGGTTGAGATAACTGATGCTGAAGATTATGATTTATTTGGCGTAGCTAAAAAATAAAAAGAATCGCTCAGTAATGATGGGTTCTTAAATGTATAAGGATATCTACTAAAGGTAGATATCCTTTTTTTTATTTAAAGTTTTGAAACATAGTTTCTAAAAGAGTCAAGAGTTCCGAGTTTTTTGTCTTTCTCAATGGTAGATGTAATCCAGCTGCTAATGTATTTGCATGGTTTTGATACAAATAGATGTTGTTTCCCATCGTCAACTGTTTTTTCAAAATCATCACGATTAATCATAATTGCAGCACCAACCTTAATTGATTCTGCTGCAACATCTTCAGGGTGTAATCCCCATGTTATTATATAATTATCTTTTATTTCAACGGTTTGACCTTCGAAATAGTTAATACCTGTAACGAATTGAACATCATCTTCTGAGAATGCAAAAGCTTCTACTTTCATTTCTCTTAAACCACTGTAGGCTGTAACTCTAACTAATACATCAATCTTTTTCCCTTTGTATGGAACGTCTTTCGAAATCATTTCCATTTGAGAGAAATTTCCCTCTTTTTTTACTTTTGCAATTCGATTAGAGACGGGAGCTAGCATAACTTCTTTTTCGCCATCCCATAAACGTACTCCGCCTAAGCCAACTGTGGCACCAACTTTATAATAATCGGCACCTAAGCCTTTTTTTTGTTCTTTTTCGGTTGGATACCAAAGAGCTTTTTTTAGTTCCAAACCTTTCTTTTGTTTGTTATAAACATCAATAGATGTAGCCCTGTTATTGAAATATAAACGTATAGCCATCCATTCGTTCTCTACAGCTGGACCATGATGTCCGATGGCTTTGTAGATATCGCCGGATTCATCCTGAACCAAATTGGTTTGTAGAGAATCGCTTCGCATAAACAAACTGGCATCAGTCATATTTTGCGCAAATGCAGATAGGCTTATTGAAACAAGTACAATTGCTGATAATAGTGATTTCATATTAAAATTGAATATTTATTAATTTGTTAAGGTTAAATTTATATCGAACTAATGAAATGTTTCTGCTTTTTAGTGTAAAATGATGGAATATATGTTATAAATGGATGTTTTATGCCATATATGGTAAGGAGTAAAGAGGATAAATAACTAAGGTACTAACAAAAAAGCCATCGAATATTGATGGCTCTTGTTTATTGTTCTTTAGGCTTTAATTGAAACTCCATTATGTCTTCACCATCTTTTATAAAAGTGAGTTTATTTCCATCGATGGAATAGGTTACTTTTTTATTCATCAATTCGAAGAATCCAGCTTCAGGTACTCCATCGCAATATCTTTTAGTAGCCATAAATAAGCCAAATTCTATGGTGTTATCTTTAATGGTAATGTCTCCACCAAAAGAGTTACAGCCTGTATATCCGCCAATGCGACTTTTTTCCTGATTAATTGTAATGTGAGGAACGTCTTGGGTAAAGCCTGCTTCCTGCATTGTCATTCCTTTAAAAGAGCTTAATTCCCACTGATTTGATTCGATAAATAAATCAGAAGAGTTTACTGTGTTTTTTTGCATTGTTTTACAACTTGTGAAGGTAAGTAATGATAATGCCAGTAAAAATAAATACTTCATAATCTTTTCAATTTAGATTGTTTGGCTAATTTAGACATAAAAATCGTGCCAATTTTAATGTGGAGCTAAATAAATTAGATTATGAATTCAATAGATATTAAAGTCGGAACCAGGGTTGATCATCCAAGATATGGAGAGGGTATTATTGCTAAAATTACTTTAGGTGCTTATGAAGTGTATTTCGAGCAGGGAGGTAAAATGGAAATTCCTAAAACAAGCACAAATATTACAGTAATTGAAAGTCCGGAAGAAGGGAAGGGTGAAACGATAACTGCCAGAGATTTACGTAAGGCTATAGCCTCGGTGTTGGACGAGTATGGAACATTACCAATCGAAGTTGAATTAGGTAATAAGTGGATGGGTGGCAAATTGATAATGCAACCTGCCAGCGATACTTTGCAACCTAAAGAAATTCCAATGGAAACATTTTTCAAGAAAATTGTAATGTTGCGCGATAGGTTGCGTGTATTAGAGCAAAATATTAATTCATCAGCCAGTTTAAGTGATGAAGAAAAGGTTCATATACAGCAATATATTACACGTGCATATGGTAGCTTAACTACTTTTAATGTGTTGTTTTCTGATAAAGACGATTACTTTGTTGGAAGTGGTAAGAAGTAAGGAAACTTATAATGTGAAGAATTTGTTGAAAGGTGCTATTAACATCATTTAATACAGGTTGGATGATAATGAGAGCAATTATGCCTTATTTTTGTAATCTAACTTAAACAAAATGAACAAAGTATTTAAACCCAAATTCTTCACGTTACTTCGGTCGGGTTTGGTCAAGCAGAATTTGTCGAAAGATATTCTGTCAGGTATTGTAGTGGGTATTGTGGCCCTACCTCTTGCTATTGCATTCGCTGTTGCTTCTGGTGTTTCTCCCGAAAAAGGATTAATCACGGCAGTTGTTGCGGGTTTTATCATCTCTCTCATAGGGGGTAGTCGAGTTCAAATTGGAGGCCCTACAGGGGCCTTTATCGTTATTGTATACGGTATTCTTGAGCAATATGGTATTGATGGTTTGATTATATCAACCATTTTAGCCGGATTTATATTAGTTGCTTTTGGACTCCTGAAGTTAGGTTCTCTTTTAAAGTATTTTCCGCATCCTCTTATTGTGGGGTTTACAAGTGGAATTGCTTTGGTAATTTTTTCAACCCAAATAAAAGATGCACTAGGTTTACCAATTGATAAAGTTCCATCGGTATTTCACGAAAAGTGGATGCTTTATTTTTCAGAACTATCGCATATTAATTGGATAGCCTTGGCTGTTACAATTGTAACAATACTGATATCTGTTTATTCCAAAAAAATTACCAATCGTATACCGGGTTCGTTTTTGGCAATTATCATTATAACTCCCATAGTTTATTTCTTTGACTTAGATGTTTCTACTATCGAAACCTTTTTTGGAAATATTCCTAATCGAATCGCTTTTAGTATGCCATCAGTACAGTTCTCCGAATTGCAAAACTATTTAGCACCTGCATTAACAATCGCATTGTTAGGTGGTATTGAGTCTTTGTTGTCAGCTGTTGTTTCCGATGGCATGATTGGAGGTAAGCATCGATCAAATACCGAGTTGATTGCTCAGGGTATTGCCAATCTTGTAACTCCATTTTTTGGAGGAATACCTGCAACAGGTGCCATTGCTCGTACTGCAACCAATGTAAAAAATGGAGGTAGAACTCCTTTGGCAGGAATGATACATGCTGTTACATTGCTGTTAATCATGTTGTTCCTGGGGCCTATGGCAAAGTTAATTCCAATGTCATGCTTAGCTGGTATTCTAATTGTTGTTTCGTATAATATGAGTGAATGGCGATCGTTTGTGGCTATTCTGAAAGGAAGTTATTTCGATATCCTGATTTTACTATCTACATTTTTGATAACTGTTTTCTTTGATTTAACATTGGCTATTGAGGTAGGAGTAGTGCTTTCTGCCATCTTGTTTATGAAACGAATGTCGGATATCAGTGAAAAACGCATTGATAATGTTGTTGATAATGATATTATTGATGATTATTCAAAACTCCCTAAAGAGTTGAATATTTATGAAATTAGTGGGCCATTGTTTTTTGCATCTGCCAGAAGATATTCTGAACTAATTGAATCAATAGGATTAAAGAGTAAGGTGCTGATTATTCGAATGCGTCATGTTTCGTTTATTGATGATACAGGATTACATAACTTAAAAGACACCATTCAAATATTGAGAAAAGAAGGCGTTACCGTCATTTTATCGGGTATTAATACTGAAGTAAAAGAAGATTTACGGAAGCTTGAATTAGTTGATTTAATATCTGAAGAGTATATTCTCGATAATTTTAACGATGCATTAAATAAAGCCTGCACTTTGGTTCCTTGTAATCAATAAATGAAAAATAATTATAAAAAACTGTTTTTGTTGATAACTTCCGTCAGGCTGTTTTGCCTAGCCTGATCGGAAATCATATATTTGTTGTCGCAGAATTAGAGCAGAATGGAATATATTGTTTCAGCACGAAAATACAGACCAGCAACATTTAAATCGGTTGTAGGACAGGGTAATATAACTACTACGCTAAAAAATGCAATTAAAAGCAATCATTTAGCGCATGCGTATCTTTTTTGTGGTTCGCGAGGAGTAGGTAAAACTACTTGTGCCCGTATTTTTGCCAAAACAATAAATTGTGCTAACGTAAGCGAAGACTTTGAAGCTTGTAATGAGTGTGAGTCGTGTAAATCGTTTAACGAAAATCGTTCGTACAATATTCACGAGCTGGATGCTGCCAGTAATAACTCGGTTGATGACATCCGAAGTCTGATTGATAAAGTGCGTGTTCCGCCTCAATTGGGTTCGTATTCGGTTTATATCATCGACGAGGTTCATATGTTGTCTCAAGCAGCATTTAATGCTTTCTTAAAAACGTTAGAAGAACCACCTCGGCATGCTATTTTTGTGTTGGCCACAACCGAGAAGCATAAAATTCTTCCTACTATTCTTTCGCGATGTCAGATTTTTGATTTCAATCGAATTACAATTGCTGATGCAGTTGGTCATTTAAAATATGTGGCCGATAGTGAAGGAGTAAAGATAGAAGAAGAAGGCTTAGCTGTGATTGCACAAAAGGCAGATGGAGCCATGCGTGATGCTCTTTCAATCTTCGATCAGATTGTTGCGTTCTCTGGAAAAGAAATTACATATCAGCAAGTAATTGAAAATCTTAATGTATTAGATTACGATTATTACTTTAAGTTGGTTGATGCTTTTCTTGCTGAAGATTATAAGGAAGCTTTATTGATTTTTAATGATATTTTATTAAAAGGATTCGATGCTCAGCATTTTATGGCAGGATTAAATAGCCATGTTCGTGATTTGTTGATGTGTAAAGATCAGTCAACTGCTGCATTGATGGAAATTGGCGAATCGGCGAAAGATAAGTATGTAAAACAGGCTGCTAAGTGCGATAATGATTTCTTATACTATGCATTAAAAGTAATAAATGATAGTGAGCAGCAATACAAAACTGCAAAAAATAAGCGACTTCATCTTGAATTCGCCCTGATACGATTGTCTCGTATCGAAACTGAAAAAAAAAAGAGGAATTCATAGATGATATTCCAATTATCACAGTTGGCAATGTAAAACCAACACCAAAGCCACAAGCCAAAGCTACATCAAAATCAACTACAGGTAACATTAAAATTCCTGCTTCTCCCACTGCAGGGAATCATAAAGCTACAACCCTACGATCTTTGTCGTTAAAGAGCCTTGCAAAGAAGGTTCAGGCAGGTCCAACTTCAAGTTCTACTTTAAAGGTTCAAGAGCCTCAGGAAGAACCGATTGATATGTCTTGGAATGATATAGTCTCGCAAGAAGTTTTGGATGATTCATGGCGTAAATATTGTATGGGTATTAAGGATAAAAATCCTCGTTTATATAGTATTGTCGATAATCATAAGCCGCATCTGGTAGGTGAGTGTCAGTTGCTTATTAAGCTTAAGAACAAGCTGCAAGAAACAGAAATGCTGAAAGAGAAAAGCTCTATGCTTGGATATTTGAAACGATCGCTAAGAAATGCAAGATTAGAACTCGGTTTTGAAATTTCGGTTGATGAAAATGAAGGGCCTAAAAGGGCTTATACTGCGGCTGATAAGTTTAAGCTTATGTTGGAAAAAAATCCGGATTTAATAAAATTTAAGCAAGAATTTGGCTTAGATTTAGAATGACCCAATCTCGAAAGATAATTACATGAATTTTAGATCAGACTTTTGACATTTATTTAATAAATTCTGCCATCTATTAAATAGATAATGTAGATTTGTTTGAATAATAGTCAATAATGTTGATTTATATAAATACTTTAAAACAGTAGATGCAATTTGAGTGTTACACTTATCGTGCATTAAAAAGATTAAATCGAAATGGGAACAAAAAAATCAAAAATTATCTACACCAAAACTGATGAAGCACCGGCTTTGGCAACTTATTCGTTATTGCCTATAATCGAAGCCTTTACTAAGTCATCGGGAGTAGAGGTGGAAACAAGGGATATTTCGTTAACAGGGAGAATTGTTGCTCATTTTCCTGAATACTTAAAAGAAGATCAGCGGATAGGTGATGCTCTGGCAGAGTTAGGAGAATTGGCTAAAACTCCAGAGGCTAACATTATTAAACTACCAAATATTAGTGCATCTATTCCACAATTGCAGGCTGCTGTTAAAGAGCTTCAGGCAAAAGGGTATAACTTACCTGACTATCCTGAAGAGCCAAAGACGGATGAAGAAAAAGCCATTAGAGCTCAATATGATAAAGTAAAAGGTAGTGCGGTTAATCCTGTTTTACGTGAAGGTAATTCGGATCGACGAGCTCCTAAAGCGGTTAAGAACTACGCAAAAAAACATCCACATTCGATGGGTGCCTGGTCGGCAGATTCTAAATCGAAAGTGATGAGTATGACTTCTGGCGATTTTTATGGAAGTGAGAAATCTCTAACTGTAGATCAACCTTGTGATGTTAAAGTTGAACTGCATTCAAAGGGTGGAAAAATAACTATTTTAAAGGAAAAGCTTTCGTTGTTGGCAGGAGAAATTATTGATTCAGCTGTAATGAACAAGAAGGCTTTACGCTCGTTTTTAGCAGAAGCAATTGCTGAAGCTGAAAAATTGAATGTTTTGTTCTCTGTCCATTTGAAGGCGACTATGATGAAGGTATCTGACCCGATTATTTTTGGTCAGGTTGTAGAAGTGTTTTTTGAAGATGTTTTTACAAAGTATGGTCATAAATTTGAACAACTTGGAATTACTGCTAATAACGGATTAGGTGATCTATTTGCGAAAATTCAGAGTTTACCTGAAGCTGAACGCACTGAAATTGAATCTTCAATTAAAGAAGTGTATGTTAAGCGTCCTGACATGGCTATGGTTAACTCCGATAAAGGCATAACCAATCTACATGTACCGAGTGATGTAATTATTGATGCATCGATGCCTGCGGCGATCCGTACTTCAGGACAAATGTGGGGGCCTGACGGAAAACAAAAAGATACTCTTTATGTGATACCAGATAGATCTTATGCAACCGTTTATCAAGAAGTAATTGATTTTTGTAAAGAAAACGGAGCATTTAATCCCTCAACAATGGGAAGTGTATCTAATGTTGGTTTGATGGCTCAAAAAGCAGAAGAATATGGTTCGCACGATAAAACTTTTGAGATAGCTGAGGATGGTGTTGTAAAGGTGTTTGACAATAGTGGTGCATTGTTAATGGAACAAATAGTTGAAGAAGGTGATATCTTCCGTATGTGTCAGGTGAAAGATTTACCTATTCAAGATTGGGTTAAGTTGGCTGTTAACAGAGCAAAAGCAACAGGTGTTCCTGCTGTATTCTGGTTGGATGAAGAAAGAGCGCATGATATTGAATTGATCAAAAAGGTAAAGACTTATTTAGCTGATCACGACACTGCTGATTTAGAAATTTTCATTAAATCGCCACACGAAGCCACAAAGTTTTCGTTGGAAAGAATTATTAAAGGTTTAGATACGATTTCGGTAACTGGTAATGTATTACGTGATTATCTTACAGATTTATTTCCTATTTTGGAGGTAGGTACCAGTGCTAAGATGTTATCAATTGTGCCATTGATGAATGGTGGTGGATTGTTCGAAACGGGTGCAGGAGGTTCAGCACCTAAACATGTACAACAATTCGAACAAGAAAATCACCTGCGTTGGGATTCATTAGGTGAATTTTTGGCTTTAGCTGTTTCGTTAGAACATTTAAGTAAGGTTAATGACAATCCTAAAGCTCAAATACTTGCCGAAACTTTAGATGAGGCAACAGGGACGGTGCTGGATAATCAGAAATCACCTTCGCGTAGAGTTAATGAATTGGATAATAGAGGTAGTCATTTTTACCTTGCAATGTATTGGGCTGAAGCTTTGGCTAATCAATCAAAAGATGCTGAGCTAAAAGCTGCATTTGAAGAAGTAGCTGTTGAATTAGCTGCTAACGAAGGTAAAATAGTTGAAGAATTAAACTCTGTGCAAGGGCAGGCAATGAATATTGGAGGCTATTATTTGCCGGTATTCGATTTGGCAACAAATGCCATGCGACCAAGCCATACGTTTAATTCTATTCTTGCGAAATTGTAATGAAATTACTATAAAACATTTAAAAAGGCGACTTAAAATTAATTAAGTCGCCTTTTTAAATTTAATTGTCCAGTATTTCTATTAAGCTAAATGAGAAATCTTTGTTAAGTGTTAAAAAAGAAAGGTGACGAATGCCACCTTTACTGATTTATTATTTGTTCGGATAATATCCAATTAATGCATCTTCTGCATATAATTCAATCTGATTTGATGCTTCCTGAACCTGAAAATTAAATCCCGGTTTGTGCTTGGCAATGAACTGATGTAATCTTTTAATTAAAAGCGATGTAGTGATTTGCTTTCGTGTTGAAAGATAATTGTCTAGCGCAAGTAAAAAGGAAATCTGGCTCTTCTTAGCAACGGGTGTTATGTACAAATTCATACGCTTCCTTTTTTTAAGTTATTTAAAATGTTATATACCTTTATACTCTCTAATTATAAATAGGTTATACTTTTTTAAACAAAATTCATTCCAAATTTTAGTTTTTTTCAAAATTATAATGAATATTTGATTTTAATGAACTGATCTTATTGTATATATATCAAACGTTTGACATACTAGTTATTAATTGTTAATATTGATCAATATTGCTTTTAAAACTACTTTATTGTATGAAATTCAACTTAATATACTTCATGATTGTCGGTTTTTTATTATTCAAATCCTTCCAAATTAATGCTCAATCAAAAGAAGTTGAGATTGCACGATTGTTTAATGGAACACAAGGCTGTATTGTAATCTCAAAATTTGACAATTCAGAGATTTATTATTTCAATAAAGATCAATGTCAGCAGCGGTTTTCACCTTGTTCAACTTTTAAAATACCAAATTCGCTAATTGCATTACAAACAGGTGTTGCTTCCGGAACTGATTTTGTAATCCAGTGGGATAGTATTAGAAATCCTCATGAGGATTGGATGGATGAAGCTGAACCTTTTAAATATTGGTGTAAGGATCAGACTATGGAATCGGCACTAAAGTATTCTGTTGTATGGTATTATCAGGAAATAGCACGAAGAATAGGTGAGCAAAGAATGGAACAGGCTATTAATGATTTGAAATATGGTAATCAGGATATCTCAAGTGCTTTGGATCGTTTTTGGTTGTGTGGTTCAATGCAGATATCGGCAATAGAACAAATAGCTTTTTTACGACGCTTTTATAATGAAAAGCTTAGCGGATTCTCAAGAGAAAATATTGATGCAGTTAAGGAGATAATGCTTTATGAAAAGACGGATGATTATAAACTATATGGTAAAACAGGAGGCGGAAAATGCTGGCCAGATCAGGTAGTTGGCTGGTATGTAGGATTTGTCGAAACACCTCGTGGTCCGTATGTCTTTGCAATGAATATGTTGGCTAAAGATTTTAAGCAATTTAGTAATAATAGGAGACAAGAAGTAGTAAAACAAATTTTTAAAGTATTGGGATATATTTAATTAATAGATAAACTATTGTATAATTCAAATGTTTAGCAATTAAAAATAGAAATCATGAAGAAATTTGCAATTGAGATTAAATGGGGAATTACTTTTTTTGCTGTTATTATACTGTGGACTGTTTTCGAGAAAATAATTGGGCTTCATGATGTACATATCGATCTTCACCCAAAAATTACAAATTTATTTGCCATACCTGCTATTGGAGTTTATGTAATGGCACTGATCGAAAAAAGAAAGATTGACTTTGGTGGTAAGATGACATGGTTACAAGGATTTGTGAGTGGTTTAATTATTACTTTTGTTGTGGCATTATTAAGCCCTTTAGGACAGGTTCTTGTGTATGAATATCTTTCTCCTGAGTATTTTGAAAATATCATTGCTTATTCAGTCAAAAATAATTTATCGACTCAAGTGGAAGCAGAAGGATATTTTAATCTTACCAGCTATATTTATATGAGTGTTGTGAGTGCATTAATGCTAGGATTTGTAACATCTGCAGTGGTTGCTTTCTTTGTTAAAAAGAAATAATGCTTAATCAACCTTTATTTTTTTATCTACAAAAACAAATCTGTTCTTATCCATTCTTTTTTCTCCGCTATACCTATAGGCCGCCAGACGACCACCGTTAGCAATACACGCATCAACGCAGCAAATATTTTTTTGAGGAATCATAACACCATTACCAACACAATAATGCCCAACAAATACCATAGGATCATCATCGGGATAAATATCATATTTGGTGATTAATTCATTAGGAATGGTGTATTTCGGTAGGGAGAATCTATTTCCGTAGCTTAAACTGTCAAATGTATGTCCATGAGGTTCAACCCACCATTTTACACGAAAATTAGTACGAGTAATATTGTTTGAATCTTTAATTATTAAATCTTTAGGCAAGTTTATTTCGATACCCTTAATGGTTTGTAAAAAAGGGGTGTAGAGTGTACTTTCTTTTTTTACAGCCTCTTTAAGGTATTTTTTTCTTAATCGGCCTTTTTCGTACATTCCTTTTACTCTCGCAATATGCTTATCATTCCAGTAAGCATGTACAATTCGTATTTTACCCAATTCAAGAAATAAAGGAAGGGTTCTCATCCATTTAATGTCTCTTTGAAGTTCCTCGTAGTCATTTTTGTATTCAATAAAGAAATTGTCGAGTAATTTCCGATTATTGTTACGAGGCATACGTATAGGGCGTCCATCGCTACGCTTAGTAAAATAGGTAATGGCATTGATTTCGTGATTTCCAAGAATCGCATAACCTGTATCATTATCAATCATTGCACGAATGGCTTGAATCACTTTTCGGCTGTTAGGTCCACGATTGATAAAATCACCCACAAAAACTGCTTTACGCCTGGGGTGCATCCAATACCCATTATCATTGGAATATCCCATGCGTTTTAAAAGCATTTGTAATTCGGTATAATAACCGTGAACATCTCCAATGATATCATAACCATCATGTTGTGTGTGGTTATGATTATCCGATTGTTTTGTAAAAAGTATGTTTTCTCTGAAATTCACAATTCAAATTTAAAAAATCTGGATAATGTGCAAAATAAATATTTATCAAGTGTGATAAATGATTTGTATTTTAATGCCAATTTAATGGATTATTATGGCTTGATTAAAACAAATTAAGGCCTTAAATTATTCAATAAGTAAAGCGGAAATTTACTATGAAAAAAATACATTGGGGTATTATAGGTTGTGGTGATGTTACTGAATTGAAAAGTGGTCCGGCTTTCAGTAAGGTTGATGGAAGTGACTTGCATATGGTGATGCGTCGTGATCTGCTTCTGGTGCAGGATTATGCACAAAGGCACAATGTCCCGGAATGGACGGTTAATGCCGATGACTTAATCAATAATAAAAAGGTGAATGCTATTTATGTGGCGACACCTCCTGGAGTACATGCTGATTATGCCATTAAAGCGATGAAGGCTGGCAAACCGGTTTATGTTGAAAAACCAATGGCTGCAACTTATCAGCAATGTAAGGAGATGATAAAAGTATCGGAAGAAACGGGTGTGCCTTTATTTGTTGCTTATTATCGTCGTACATTGCCTGGTTTTTTAAAAGTAAAAGAATTGATTGATGGTGGAGAAATTGGGAAACCTTTGTACGTTAATATACGATTAACACGTCCTGCTTTAAATATCGAATTACAAGGTGGAGATTCATTTTGGCGTTTGGATAAGGATAAGGCCGGAGGAGGTATTTTCTTTGATTTAGCCTCGCATCAGCTTGATTTTATGGATTATCTATTTGGCCCCATTGTGGAAGCTACAGGATTAACAGCGAACAGGGGTGGATATTATACAGTTGAAGATACAGTTAGTGCCTCTTTTCGTTTCGAAAATGGGGTTTTGGGTAATGGATTATGGTCGTTTGTTACCAATGATCATGTCGATGAAGATATGATGGAAATAGTTGGTGTAGAGGGAAAAATAGTATTTTCAGGTTTTCAGCATCATCCAATTATTTTGTATAAAAGTGGTGAGGAAATTGAGTATCCTTATTTAAATCCTGAGAATATTCAGTATAACCTTATTAAACAAGTTGTTGAACAATTGCAAGGTAAGGGACAATGCGTTAGTACAGGTATTACGGCTGCCCGAACCAATAAAATAATGCAGTTGATTACTGGTCAGTAATATATTTTGTAAGAGATAAAAAGAGCCAAATCTTTGTTGTAATGAATGATAAAGACTTGGCTCTCATTATGTATTTGATATTGTTATTGGAAGACCTTATTAAGAAAATCAATCATATACAAAGTTGTTTCGTCAACCCATGGATGAAATAGCCAAAAAGGATGAACTTTAAGGTTGAATTTATGAACTTCGTAATAAATACCCCATTCTTCAAGCATTCCAATTAATTCATCCTGTCCGGCATGAAACCTTGAATAGCCACTATTTAAAAACAGTATAGGAACTGAATTTTCGTTGGCCCAGTATATTGAGGATGCTTCTTTCCAAATCTCTGGTTTTTCGTAAAAAGAACCACCAAACCAGTTAATGTCGGCAGAGTTGGGTTTGCGCTTAAGGTTAAGTGAGGATGGAGCTAAAAAGTTGATAACGCCATCAATATCCATTATGGCTTGTACGTCGCTGGAGTAACCTGAGACTCCCATATTTCCCTCGAAATGTTCAATGCCGTTGGTCATTCCAACTAATGCTGCCAATTGTCCTCCGGCAGAGCATCCCGATATAGCAATTTTGTCAGGATTGATATTGTATTTTTTTGCGTTTGCACGAATCCAGCGAATGGCAGCTTTAATATTATGCACAGGAGCTGGGTATTGCGCTTCCAACGATAATTGATATTCTACTGCTATGGTTACGAAACCTTCTTTGGCTATCATTTGTGCCATTGGAATTTGCATACTTTTATTGCCTGATCGCCAACCTCCACCATGAATCATAATCAAAGCAGGATACGTTCCTTCTTTTTGGGGCTTGAAAATATCAAGATGCAAGTCGCGTTTGCCAAAAGGAGTATCGTCAAGAGTGAGATATATGACATCGCGAAATTCAATAACTGCTTTTGGTAAACTATCTTTTGCCGGAAAAGCGTAAGGATATCTTTTTACAAATTTTCGTTGTTCTCGAGGAATATTATAGCTTGAATCTACCGGAAAAGTATTTTGGGCATTAATCTGTAAGATACCTGAAAATAAAGTAAATAACGTGAAGTATTTGAATTTTTTCATTAAAAGGAATTTAGTTTATATTGCTTTAGCCATCATTTTTAATGAGAGGCCTAAAAGAATGGTAATAGTAAAACTGAAAAGGGTACCAACCAGAATGTATTCAGAGAATTGTCGTGATTTATATTCATCCTTAGGATTAAGCCGCAAAAGTGATTTAGCTGCAATTAAAAAGCCTATAGATGTATACATTCCGGTTAAAATGAATGTTAACACCAATATGCGTTCGAGATATCCAATCCATTTACCGGCATTGGCTAAACCGGTGTCGGGAATCCCATCTTTTTCGAGCTGACTTCGCCATTTAGTAGTAAACTCTCTGATGAAAATACCGCAGGGCCATAATATAAATAAATATCCAAATGAATAAATCCATATTTTATCGGCATTTTCAATATTTGAGAATACCTCCGGAAGGTGCGAACGTGAAAGTATAAACCATATAAAAATAATTGAGATCAAATGTAGAGCCTGATCCACAATAAACGTTTGAAAGGTGTATTGTTCCTGATAGTTTTTCCAGATATCAATGAGTAAATGAAGGACGAATACTAATAAGATGATTCCCCATAAATGCCATTGAGCCAGGAATAAATAAGATAGAAGTGCAATGATAAAAACGTGTAGGTATAGATAAACAGACTTAAGTCCTTTTTTTCTGCGATCTCTTACCCACGAATCTCGTTGAATAATAAAATCTCCAATAAAATGCGCAAGTAGTAGTTTTAGTAGTACAATTATTTGCATTGGTTTAGGTTTATTAGCTATAAATGTGTTGCAGCAAGATACTCAAAATGTTTTAAAAGCATATGAATTGCGTCCCAACTAGCTGTTTGTTTTCGTTGATTAACAGCAGACTGAGAAATGGAAAGGATCGATGCAATATCTGTTTCTTTCTTATGCTGAAGCAAGTAAAAAACAACTTCGGCTGATGTTGGAGTCCATTTATCTGTTATGGCATCTAATAGTTTTAATTCTACTTCAAGTTCTTTGTTTAATGCATCATTTACAGTTGTAATAATGGTTTTTTGCCCTTTCTGCTTCATTTTATCCAATGTTCTTCCCGAATGGTGCAGCGCTGTCCCATCAGACAGAGAAAGGCTATCTTTTAAATATTCTATATCACCAATTCCTACTGATAAACGAATGTCTAGATTTTTGTATTGTCGCCAGTTTTTTCGGCTATTGTCTTCTTTGATTAAGTTAGTTTTATTATCAGCTGTTTGCATTTTAAAAATAGTTTTAAATAAAAGAGCTGTAACTAAGGCTTTTTGTTGATCGTTTAGAACACATTGAAAACTGTCTCCCCGAATAAACTCTGGAGGAAATACAAATGAAATTTCTGAAGAAATTTTTGCAAAGCCATCTTTAATATTAGAAAAGACAAAATCTCTTTGGTTTTCATCAAGATGCTTTGAATTAACTATATCACCTGTAATTGCGACGTACATAATTAGTTTGCTTTCTTCAAATATATTAAAATAAATATAAGTTCCAAAGCTTATAATGATCATATATAAGTATAAAACCTTATAAAGTATAATTATAAGGTTTTATACTTATGTGATTTGAATAATAAAGAGAGGTGATTTTTAGTACAGCTACTTTAGAATTTAATAGTTTAGGTCTGACTTTAGTAATTCTATTATCAAAGTATAATATCATAAAGTCTATTTTACTTATTTTAGCATTCAAACCTTAGAAGATACAATTATGCAACTTAATAAATTAAATGAAGAGTTTGGTATTGAGGAAGTTCTTACTTTTAAACAAGAGCAGCACACAATAATGGCAGAAGTAACGACTCAATTCTCAATAGCAAAAATATCATTATACGGAGCTCAGGTATTGAGCTTTATACCCAATAGAGGGAAAGATCTACTTTTTGTAAGTAGTGAGACCTTATACGAGGAAGGAAAAGCTATTAGAGGAGGTATTCCTGTTTGTTGGCCGTGGTTTAATGCTCATCCTACAGACAGCACAAAACCGTCGCATGGATTTGCACGAATTTCATTCTGGGAGGTGTTATCAACATGCAAAAAGGAAGATGAAATTATCATTGCTTTGGGCTTAAAGTCAGATGACAATACAAGAAAATATTTTCCTTATGAATTTGAAGCTGTACTTGAAGTAAGTGTTGGTAAAAGCCTTAATATTGAGTTAACTACTAAAAATATAGGATCAGAATTATTCGACGTAAGTGCGGCTCTCCATACCTATTTTAATATTTCGGATATCAGTACAATTAAACTACAAGGTTTGCATCAAACCGAATACAAAGATGATGTTTTGGAGATAGAAGCAGTGCAGGATGCTGAAATGATTACTTTTTCTGGTAGAACAGACCGGAGATATCGCAATACTGAAAGCGATGTTTCTATCATTGATACTGATCGTACTATCCATGTTGGTAAAAAAGGAAGCAAAATTACGGTAGTTTGGAATCCGGGTGCCGAATTAGCCTCGCAAATGGCAGATTTAGGTAACAATGATTACAAAAAAATGGTTTGCGTAGAGTCTGCAAATAGCTTGGAAGATACGGTTACGCTAGAGTCTGGAGCTTCTCATTGCTTGGGCACAACGATTTTTTAGCATATAGCAGCAGATCATTTTACCTTATTTATTTGTTGAATATAAGCTGAGAAGTTACTAGGCAGGAGACAGTAGTTAATTTTTAATATATAGGTTACAAAATATTGGTTATCTGCCTTATAAACGAATAAATTAAGCTATGAGCAAGACCTGTTATCATTGCGGAAGCCCTTCCCAAACATGGGTTCAGCACGACGGAAAAGATTTCTGTTGTGAGGGTTGTGTGATGGTATATGATATTTTGAAAGAAAAGGAAATGGGTGCTTATTATGATATCAATAAAGCGCCTGGAATTCGAAAAAAAGCAGTTAGTGCCGAATATTACGATTATCTCGACCAAGAGGATATTAAAAAGTCAGTCCTGGATTTCTATGATGGCTCTGTTGCGCGTGTGAAACTTTATATTCCTTCCATTCATTGTAGTTCATGTATTTGGTTAATTGAGAACCTGCATCAGCTTCATAAAG
Organism: uncultured Carboxylicivirga sp.; assembly: GCF_963668385.1. Lineage (GTDB taxonomy): Bacteria > Bacteroidota > Bacteroidia > Bacteroidales > Marinilabiliaceae > Carboxylicivirga. Next base: position 4,676,257 of record NZ_OY764327.1, on the reverse strand, counting down.
GGGTGATTAACTCATCTGTAAATTTTAATAAGAGAGAGGCCAGTATTACCTTTAATGAAGAAGTTGTTAGATTAAGCGAATTGATGACTCTTTTGTCGTCCATTAATTACAAGCCTCACATTAAAACCGAAGAGCAAAAAAAAGCGGTTAAAAAGAGTCGAAAACTCATAATAAAGTTAGGGGTGGCTGGTTTTGCTTTTGGTAATGTAATGTTGTTTAGTTTTCCCGATTATCTCTCTGATGATATTTCGCTTCATCCAGAGTTGATCAGTTTGTTTAAATGGCTTAGTTGGGTATTGTCAATTGTTGTAATGACATATTCGGGCAATGAGTATTTTATTACTGCCTGGAAAAACTTGAGAAAGAAGCTAATATCCATCGATTTGCCCATTGCCATTGGTATTCTGGCTATCTTTCTTCGAAGTACTTATGAGATTGTAACAGGTTTTGGATCGGGTTATCTTGATTCGTTGACGGGCTTGGTATTTTTTCTCTTGATTGGGAAATGGTATCAGGCGAAGACTTATGAAGCTCTCAGTTTTGATAATGATTTTACATCTTATTTCCCTTTAGGAATCACCCGAATTAAAGACAATGAGGAAGAGATCGTTCCAATCAATCAATTGGAATCCGGTGATAAAATATCGGTTAGGAATGGAGAAATAATTCCTGCTGATGCAAGTTTGTTATCGTTGGGTGCATCCATTGATTATAGCTTTATTACAGGAGAATCGGTACCTGTACGAAAGCAAAAAGGTGAATTAATTTATGCGGGAGGAAGAGTAATTGGCAGTGCCTTACTATTGAAGGTTGAAAAAAAGGTAGAGACAGGCTATTTGGCTGAGTTATGGAAGGAAAAAACAGACAAGCAAAGTAAGGAATCTGTTTTGTCGGTTACTTTAGATGCTATAAGTAAGTATTTCACTATAGGTATTTTATTGATTGCAACCATAACTGGTTTATATTGGCTTTGGGTAGATAGTTCTAAGGCATTATTGGCTTTTACTTCGGTATTAATCATTGCATGTCCTTGTGCATTGGCTTTATCTGTTCCATTTACTTTTGGTCATACAAGCCGAATAATGGGAAAAAATAACTTCTATTTGAAACTAACAGCTGTTATTGAAGGGTTAACTAAAACTGACACTATTGTTTTTGACAAAACGGGCACATTAACAGATTCAGATGTGTTTGACGTTCAGTATAAAGGAAAGGAGCTTGATCATTTTAATTCATCTTTGATAAAATCTTTGGCTCATCAATCTAGGCATCCGTTAAGTAGGGCTTTGTATCAGTATTTGATTGAGGCCGGAGAATTTGAAGTGAGTAAATTTAATGAGCAAGAGGGATTGGGTGTAGAGGCTTTTATTATGGGATATAAACTGAAGTTGGGGTCAGCATCTTTCATCGGGTATCATTCCGAAGAGCAACAAGAAGCAGCAAAGGTTTTTATATCGATTGATGATGAGCAATTTGGGTATTTTGTTGTTCATAATTATTATCGTCCTGATTGGAAAGAAATGTTGGCGAAAGTTCAGGATTTAGCTGAAGTTCATATTCTTTCGGGCGATAATGATGCAGAGAAGGAAGTGCTGTCTAAAGAACTAAAGAACAGGGATGATCTGCACTTTTTCCAAACTCCAAAAGATAAGCAAGAGTATGTTGCTAACTTGAAAAAACAAGGCAAATACGTGATGATGTTGGGTGATGGAATGAATGATGTTGCAGCATTAAAGGAAGCGCAGGTAGGCATAGCTGTAGCTGATGATGTTTATCAGTTTTCTCCTTCAAGTGATGCTATTATTAATGCATCTGTATTGGTTGATATTCCAAGTTTTATACGATTTTCAAAAATGGCAAAAAAGATTGTGTATGTCGCCATTCTTATTTCTTTCTTATACAATGTTGTGGGGATGAGTTTTGCCGTATCTGGGCAACTAAGTCCTCTGTTGGCTGCTATTCTAATGCCCTTGAGTAGTGCATCAGTTGTTATTTTTACCAGTTTAAGCGTAATGGCAACAGCAAAAAAGATTCGTTTAATTTAATTATCAAAGAACAATTTATATCCTCAGATTGTAATTAAATTCGAAATGGAATAAAGTATATATAATTAAGGATATTTAAATCTTTATTGTATATATTTACCTAGCTTTAATCCTTCATATTCAATATTAATTGATTAAGCGTATGGAGATTATTATTGTTTTAGTAATTGTTAGTATTCTGGTTGCACTGTTTTTTCTGTCGATGTTTATATGGGCAGTAAAATCGGGGCAATACGAAGATGACTATTCTCCTTCTGTACGCATACTTTTTGATCAGCAAGATAACAAAGAAAAAAAGTCTAACTCCAAATCCCACAAATCCAATGAAGCAAGAGACATTTTATTACGATAATAAAATTGTTAAGTACTTCCTTATTGCCACAATAACCTGGGGGCTAATAGGTATGCTTGCCGGTGTTATGGCAGCCTTACAATTGGCAATGCCGTTTTTTAACTTTGAAATGGAATACACATCTTTTGGACGTGTACGGCCTATTCATACTAATGCTGCAATTTTTGCTTTTGTCGGTAATGGCATATTTACAGGAGCTTATTATTCGTTACAACGTTTATTAAAAACCCGTATGTTTAGCGATGTTTTGAGCTGGTTCCATTTTTGGGGATGGCAAGCCATTATTGTTTCGGGAGCTTTAACTTTGGCATTAGGATTTACCACCGGTAAAGAATATGCAGAGCTTGAATGGCCAATTGATATTATGATAGCAGTTGTTTGGCTTGCTTTTGGATGGAATATGTTTGGAACCATCGTTAAACGTAGAGTTAAGCATTTGTATGTAGCCATTTGGTTTTATATTGCCACGTTTGTAACGGTAACTGTTTTGCATGTAGTTAATTCCGTTGAATTACCGGTATCATTTCTAAAAAGCTATTCATGGTACGCAGGTGTACAGGATGCTTTGGTACAATGGTGGTATGGTCACAATGCAGTAGCATTTTTCTTGACTACACCTTATTTAGGCTTGATGTATTACTTTGTTCCCAAAGCATCAAATCGCCCGGTTTATTCGTATCGATTATCTATAGTGCATTTCTGGTCATTCTTGTTTGTATACATTTGGGCCGGTCCTCATCATTTATTGTATACAGCCTTACCTGATTGGGCTCAATCGTTAGGAACAGTTTTTTCAATAATGCTGATTGCACCTTCGTGGGGAGGAATGCTAAATGGATTGTTGACATTAAGAGGTGCCTGGGATAAGGTGCGTGAGAGTGCGACTTTAAAATTCCTGGTTGTAGCTGTTACTGCTTATGGAATGGCAACATTTGAAGGACCTATGTTGGCGCTGAAAAATGTGAATGCAATTAGTCATTATACCGATTGGACACCTGCTCATGTGCATGTTGGAACTTTAGGTTGGAATGGCTTCTTAACATTTGGAATGCTTTACTGGTTGGTTCCTAAAATATTTAATACTAAACTGTTTTCTCAAAAGCTGGCAAATACTCATTTTTGGATTGGTACATTAGGTATTTTGTTTTGGGTTATACCAATGTATTGGGCAGGATTAACCCAAAGTTTAATGTGGAAAGAGTTTACTGCTGATGGCTTATTGGCTTATCCTAATTTTTTGGAGACGCTTACTCAGATTCGTCCGATGTATTATATGAGAGCTTTAGGTGGTTTAATTTATCTATCAGGAGCTATTTTGATGACATATAATTTGTATAGAACTGCCAGGCAAGGAAGTGTTGTTGCAAATGAAGAAACAACTGCTGTTGATGAAACTTATTCTCCTAAAAAGCATAAAGAGAACTTTCATGGTTGGCTCGAACGGAAACCAGTGCAGTTTATGGTACTTTCGTTAGTTGTTGTTTTGATAGGAACTTTTGTAGAATTAATACCTACATTCCTGATAAAATCTAATGTACCAACTATATCGAGTGTAAAACCATATACGCCTCTTGAATTACAAGGACGGGATATATACTTGCGCGAAGGTTGTTATAATTGTCACTCACAAATGGTACGACCTTTCAGGTCAGAAACAGAACGTTATGGAGAGTACTCAAAAGCTGGTGAATTTGTTTACGATCATCCATTCCAATGGGGATCAAAACGTATTGGACCTGATTTAGCCAGAGAAGGAGTAATGACAGGTAAAATTTATAAACCCGATGCCTGGCATTATAATCACATGCTGGATCCGCAGATGCTGAATGAAAATTCTATCATGCCTAAATATCCTTGGATAATAAATGATGATGTTGATTTGGAAATGTTACCGGCAAAAATAAGGGCTATGCAAACCATGGGTGTTCCATACGAAGAAGGATATGATGAAAAAGCTCTTGATGATTACATGGCTCAGGCTGATAAGATAACAGAAGGCTTAAAAGCTGCAGGAATAGAAACAAGTAGTGAGAAAGAAATTATAGCCTTAATTGCCTATTTGCAA